>JBCDJM010000065.1:0-28779 GCA_038747755.1 Cyanobacteria bacterium P01_H01_bin.35 | reverse complement strand
GTTCCCTAAAAGTGATAAATTTTTGGCTTTATTCAAAATTGAGATGTCCCTCAAAGAATATTATATTTACCCAATAGTTCCGATCTAATTATTATTTGAAGAGTACCTAAATTTAATCTTTGTGTAGGGAGGGAAAAAACAGAGATATAGTTAAGAAAGAATTGGTTAGGAGAATTACTAATGATGAATCTTAGAATAGAAAATGTTTTTCTAACTGTTCCCTGTTCCCCACTATAGTTTGAGAAAATTACCAAGTAAAATTGACATCCAATAGAACCCAGATAACATTGCTAATGTTGAATACTCAGTCGCCATTTTTAAATGTATTTTTTATATATTATGAATCCTAAATAATTCGTGATAATTTAACTTTTCTCTATTTAGATAACTCACGATTGAAAGAACATTTATATAGATATTTTTAGAAATAAATTTCGGGTGTACTGAGAAAATTTTACTAACTACTAAAGCAACAAATACAATGTTAGCACGAAGAAAAAATCTGATTTGCTGCCTTAAAGAAAACTGCCCAAATCCCAATAGCCTATCTGATACAAGAATCTGTCTAAGTTGTAATTCTATGTTAATACTAAAAGACCGCTATAGAGCCATCAAAATGATTGGTCAAGGAGGCTTTAGCAAAACTTATTTAGCAGTAGATGAAGACAAACCCTCTAAACCAGCATGTGTTATTAAACAGTTTTATTTTGTATCACAAAATGATGCAGATGTAAAAAAAGCAATCCAACTATTTGAACAAGAAGCAGAAAGATTAGATAGTTTAGGAAAACATCCTCAGATAGCCGAACTATTAGCCAACTTAAATGATGATTCTTGTCAATATTTAGTACAAGAATTTATTCCCGGAAAAAATTTAGCTCAAATCTTAGAAACAGAAGGAACATTCTCAGAATATCAGATTCGAGAACTATTAAGTAGTCTTTTACCAGTCCTAGAATTTATTCACTCTCATAAAATTATTCATCGGGATATTAAACCAGAAAATATTATTCGTCGTTTACAATCAAATTCTGGCTATAAAGCTGGATTCAGAAATCAATTAGTATTAGTAGATTTTGGTGCAGCAAAGGAGTTAACAGGTACAGCATTATTAAGAACAGGTACAATTATAGGAACTCCCGAATATGTAGCCCCAGAACAACTAAAAGGTAGAGCAAACTTTGCCAGCGATTTGTATAGCTTAGGGGTAACTTGTATTTATTTACTGACCAATATTTCCCCATTTCAACTATTTGATACTGGAGAAAATAAATGGGTATGGCGAGATTATTTAGTTGATAATCCTGTCAGCAAACAATTAGGAAATATTCTCGATAAATTAATTACTGAAGCAACAAATAAACGTTATCAATTTGCTACAGATGTTTTAAAAGATTTGAATTATGGTAAATTACCACCCCCACCCCCACCCACACCAAATTTACTCAAAATTTCACAGCCAAAAATTTCTCTCAAAGATACTACTCATGTACCAGGATTAAATCTTCATTCTTGGGGAAAACCTCAAACTATTTCCGGTCATTTAAGCTCAGTTTCATCAGTTGCTATTAGTCCTGATAAGCAAATGTTTGCTAGTGGTAGTTTTGACCGAACTATTAAATTATGGAAATTATCTACAGGAGAATTATTAGACTCTTTTGTAGCTTCTAATGTAGTCTTATCAATTGCTTTTAATTCTCAAAGTAATATCTTAGCTATTGGCAATGTTGGTGGGGTAATTAATATTTGGGATTTAGCTAAAGGTACGGTAAGTTGTAGTTTATCTAGACACTCTGATTCTATTGTTTCAATGCCAGTAGCATTTAGTCCGAATGGAGCATTTATTGCTAGTGGAAGTGACGACCGAACTATTAAAATTTGGCATCAAGAAACTTGTCAACTTTTGTACAGTATTAAAAATTCACGGGGAATAAATGTAGTTACTTTTAGTCCTGATGGAAAAATTCTTGCTAGTGGCAGTAGCGATAATATTATTAAATTTTGGGATGTAGAAACAGGTAAGTTAATTAGTGAATTAGTTGGACACAATAGAGATATTAATACAATTGCTTTTCGTCCTGATGGTAAAGTTTTAGTGAGTGGTAGTAGTGATAAAACTATTAAATTATGGTCTGTAGAAAAATGTAAATTAATCAAAACAATTACTGGGCATTCTGATTGGGTTAGGTCTGTAATTTGTCTGGATAAAAAAACAATGATTAGTGGTAGTGCGGATAAAACTATTAAAGTTTGGAATATGGAAACTGGAGAAGTTATTGAGACTTTGACCGGACATTCTAAGGATGTAAATTCTGTGGCGATTAGTGCTGATGATAATACTATTGTGAGTGGTAGTAGTGACAATACTGTGAAAATTTGGCGCTGCGAGTAAATCAGTTATCAGTTATAGCGCTACTTGAAAAGGGAATAGGGAATGGGGAATAGGGAATAGGAAATAGGGAAGAATAATTGATAATTTATGGATAAGAATTGATTTGAATTTTTATCTTTGGAGATGTCTATTAGTTATCAGTTATTAGTCATTATACAAATTCACTTTAAAAATGTCACAAATAGTTTCAAACTTTAGATGTGAAATAATTTCCTGAAACTACTGTAGTGTCAAAGTTATGAGTCTATAAAATATTACTTTTGACTTTTGAATTTTGACTTGTTAATTCAGTGAAACGGTATTAGTTAATACCTCTTGCAAAATTTTTAATTAAATCAATTTAAGAGCTGAAATAAATAATTTCATCTCTCTATTCCCTATTCCCTATTCCCTATTCCCTATTCCCTGACTTCTGCAACAAGTATTTACATAATTGGTAATAAACAGGAACCTTGTAGGAACATTCCATGGAACGTCCCTACTGTAGTCTACCCATTCGTACAAGGATATCTTACAAAAATTTTATGAACGGACTAATAGTCCATAGGGAAGAGGAGGGTTTTCTCGATCGTCGCCAGGTTCAAACCAGTATTGTATATGAGCTTCGACAAACTCCTCACGACTAATAGAACCTGACTTATCTGAGTCAATGCTATCAAAAGCTTGGTTAGCATGGTCAGGTTGCTCTACTCCAGTGTATACTGCTAGGTACTTTCGGTACTCTTCACGAGATATTTGTCCAGAATGATCGGTGTCAATGATATCGAAAAAAATTTCGTTTTTCTTTCTACCTACTTCAAGTACTGATGGTTCATTTGATGATACCATCTTTGCAACTTTCGTGATTAGCTCTTCTTCAGTAATTTGAGTATTATCATCAACTGGTTCTCCTCCAGCCATAAAACTCTGAAACAGAGAACGACACATTTTACGAATTTCTTCATCCTTTGATGAATCACTTTGAAGTTGAATTAAACGATTTGCAATTTCTTCATAGTCGGACAGGGTTAAAACCCCATTTTTATCGACGTCCATAAGTTTGAAGTAGGTCTTCATTTTAGCACGCCAAACACTGGATGATACAAACTGTTCTAGGGACATTTTTACTGACAAATTAAGAAAACTAAATGAACTTCTTGATATTATCATTATTTGTGTTGATATAGGCAACAGGCAATTAAAAATAATCTGTCCTTAACTGTTTAACTGAAATGCTCAATAGCTCAACAAATAATTGGAATTATCTAGAAAAGAGAAGATATTCTATACTGTTTATAAATGAGACTTTTCCAGACAATCCTAGTTATAAATGTGCTATTCAAGCATTGACTGAAATTGCTACATCCAACTCTTCATCAAACTCTTTAGAAAAGTATAATGCTGCTCAAATTCTAGAAGAAGTAGGAATTCATCTTAATATTCATCCTCCTGTTCAAGAAGATAAATTTGCTTTAACATTAGCAGAATTAAATTTAGAGCTAGAACCAAAAATTATCAATACTGTAAATACTTTTATATAATTATTAGATGAACATAACAATAATAGTGAAAAAGCAGCAGCTTGTTTAGAAATTATACTTACCAATCATCAAGCTTTTTCTATTCCAGAAAATTTATTTCCTCTAATAGTAAAAAAAGTCAGCGATCGCTTTTTATATTTATGGGAAAACAGTCTATCTAAAGGTCGTTTTTTCTCAAATGATCTTGAGCAAAATCCTGTATCGGCTTGTGATAATATTTTATGGCATTTTGCCAATATTCTGCCTTACCCAGATTTTTATCAAAATTATTATATATTGACAAATACTAACACTGAAAATTCAGACAAATATTTAACTATCAGCGATTAGCATTCAGCAATAAAAAGCAAAAACTAATAGATAGAGTCTGGTAAACTATGTGCAATGAATAATTATCAAAATTTCCCTTTCTAAATAATCTAATTATCTTGAGAAAACCACCCCTAACCTTCAGTATAAGTTTGAGAACAATTTTCTCATTTACAAAGTTAGATACAAACACTTTGTTGATAGAGGCGATCGCTAATTATTAATAGACATCTGCAGAAAAGAGAGGGTAGGGAGAAATAATTGATGAATAAGACTACGATAATTGATTTTATTTTTGATTATTGGAGATATACTAATCCTAAATGATTTGTGAAAAAAACTGTAGGGGTTTAGTTTTCAAATCCAATCTTTGCCTTGGTTTGAAGACTAAACCCCTACGATAAAATATTACAACCTATTTAGGATTGCTATATCTAATAGACATCTCCAGGAAATTCAATATTCTTTAGCTGATAGCTAATAGCTGAATGCTTAAAGCTATAGTATTAACTATCTTTTTTCACAGCACTTTCATGCCAATCTTTTAACATAAAATCTGACAAAAATGTAAACAAAACAAAAATAGCTATTCCTAAACCAGTCGTCAAAAATAAAGCAGCAAACATTCTGGGAATTTGCAAATTATAACTAGACATTAAAATCTGATAAGCAATACCAGAACGAGCGCCACCCGTACCTGCAACAAACTCAGCAACTACCGCCCCAATTAATGCTAAACCACCACTAATTCTTAACCCTCCTAAAAAATAAGGTAAAGCACTAGGAAATCTCAAATAAATTAGAGTTTGCCAACGAGAAGCTCCATATAATTTAAACATATCGCTCAAATTTTTATCAACGCTATTTAATCCCAAAGTTGTATTAGAAATAATTGGAAAAAATGCGACAATCCAAGCACAAAGAATTAATGCAGCAAAAGTATTATCTCTAAGCCAAATAATAATCAAAGGAGCAATAGCAACAATAGGAGTAGTCTGCAAAATTACCGCATAAGGAAATAAACTTCTTTCAATCAATTTATTCTGAGCAAATAACATCGAAATCAATACTCCAGAAACTACAGCTACTGCTAAAGCAACAACTGTAATTTTGATAGTAATTAATAAAGAAGTAAATAATGAATTCCATTCCTGAATCATTGTCTGAAATACTAATATTGGTCCTGGTAATAAATAGGGAGGAATATTCATCACGCGCACCGAAATTTCCCATGTGAGCAATACAATAATCCCTAAAATTAAAGGAGCAATTATATCAAGAGAAAATAGCTGATTGAGAATTTGATTTTGTGGTTTAGTTTGTGTTAATTGTTGTTTCTTATTTTTGGTAATAGCACTTGGCATAATCTGAAATTAACTTGACTTATCCTATTTAATATAACTCAAAGAATAACACTAGATAATATGTCAGCATTCCAGCCGTCAGCCGTCAGCGTTCCTCCTTTATTCCATTTATAGGAGTTATTAAGAGGAATTAGAATTGAGGTTGAGCGAGAATTAAAAATCTAGTTCAATAATTGATAATGGATAATTACCTCTCCCTAAAAGGAAGAGGATTGAATAAAAGGAAAATTTTTTCTTCTCTTGGTTGATTGGATATGGCGTTCGCGTAGCGTCCCGGAGGGAAGGAAACCCGCTCTTGACAGAGCCGCTCCGCTAACGCCATCCCTCAACCGCTTTTTTCTCCTTTAAAGGAGAGGCTTTATACCTTAATTATTCGGTAAAAGCGGACATCATCAACTAACTTTAGCTATAATGTTTCATTTTAATTGCTGAATTTCGCAGTTCCGACCTAGGGGTTTAGCTGACCGCAAGCTAGCTGTTTGCGCAGCATTCCGCAGGAAATGCTTACGATAATATATTCTCTTTTCTACAGTTGAATCTTTATAAATAAATCTTTATAGAAGCCCTAAGCGTATCTTCATAAAATAGCTGATCAGGAGAATTAATTTATAAAAAATGGGTAATAATTGATTTGATGATGGAATTTTGGGAGATATCTAATACACCCCATATCCCCATCTCCCCATCTACTTTTAAATAGATCCCTTCAGGGGTTCTATAGGTAAGAGGTTATAAAGAGAAGCAAGAAAGTATAGGAGAATAGGAAATCTAATTTTTTTGATTACTAATTATCCAGAAAAAATATTATTTTAGATATATATTTTTCTCTGCCATGGTCAGATGGCCTCATAGCCAATTTTTATTATAAAATCAAAATAGACTTATCTTTGTTGCTGATAATTAATCAATATTAAAAAATCTTAACTCCCTTAAGAGCAAATCTTAAAGGTAAGTTACTGCTGAATTATGATTAGCATCAAAACTTCCATAGTTATTTTTTCAAGTAAAATAGTAAATTTTATTGATATTTGCCAGAAAGTGTGTACCTGGTTATGTAGAAGTATAATGATATTAATATAAAAATTGCTGGAAACTTACAGTTAACCTAAACAATGGTTGTTGAGCCAAACTCTCTTTAGCTTAAAATCTCATTCAAATAGGACTATTAAAGATTTTGTCGATCAAAAAAATTGAGTCTAAAAACCAACCTTTGAAGGCGAAATGTTTTTGGAGCAAGGTTTCATTAATGGATAATGGATAATTATCTCCTAAACCGTTCTTGATTGAATCTAAGGAAATATTATTTCTTCTTTTATCCTTAAAAGGAGACCCTTTAGACCTTGATTTTTCGGTAAATCCTCCTTACAAAAACAACTTCTGACTTCTGACTTCTTTAATGTTAGTCTTCATCCATAGTCCTCAACTAACTAAATAAATAAACAAGTAAATTGTTTTTGTTCATGGGAATGTGGTAATATCCGCCCCCTTCCCTCCTATCCAAATATTTAAAAATAGGTTTATCTAGCGGGAAAAACAAATGACTTTATCCTTCAAACAATTAACCCTATATTTTTCTGTATTGTCCATTGGTAGTGCCACAGGATGGTTGGGTCATGATTATGTCGAAGCTAAAAAATTGCTTAACCAAACTAATGCAATACCTGTAGTTAAGGAACAAACACAACCATCTAATCCAACTTCTGGAAATGGCCTAGTTTCCTCCACTAACCATAATTTTATTGCCGAAGCAGTAGAAAAAGTAGGTCCAGCAGTAGTCCGTATTGACGCTGCTAAAAAGTTAACCACTCAAGTTCCAGAAGCTTTAAAAAATCCTCTATTAAAACGCTTCTTTGGGGAAAATTTGCCTGCTCCAGAAGAACGAGTTAAGCGTGGTACTGGGTCTGGAGTAATTATTAGTCCTGATGGTCGCCTAATTACCAATGCTCATGTAGTCGATGGAGCAGATACAGTTAAGGTGACACTAAAAGATGGCCGAGTTTTTGATGGTCAGGTTAAAGCGGTGGACTCACTAACTGATATAGCAATCATTAAAATTGAGGCCACAGATTTGCCAGAGGTGTCCATGGGTAAATCAGAACAATTAATTCCGGGACAATGGGCGATCGCTATTGGTAATCCTCTAGGTTTGGACAATACTGTAACAGTGGGAATTATTAGTGCTATTGATCGTACCAGTTCTCAAGTGGGTATTCCAGACAAACGAGTTCGTTTTATTCAGACAGATGCGGCAATTAATCCTGGCAATTCTGGTGGGCCACTTTTAAACGATCGAGGTGAAGTAATAGGAATTAATACAGCCATTAGAGCAGATGCTCAAGGATTAGGGTTTGCTATTCCTATAGAAACTGCAAAAAGAATTGCCGATGAATTATTTTTGTATGGAAAAGTAGAGCATCCATTTTTAGGTATTTCAATGGTTGATTTAACTCCCGAAGTAAAGGATGAAATTAATAGACAATTGGAGACAAAAATTAAGGATAATCAAGGTGTAGTAATTACAAGAGTTATAGAAGATTCTCCAGCAGAAAAAGCTGGTTTACGTCAAGGAGATGTGATTCAAAGAGTAGGGGGAGTAGCAGTTAAAAGTCCTACAGAAGTTCAACAAGAAGTAGAAAAAAGTTTAGTCGGAGAAGATTTAGCAGTAGAAGTAATTCGTAATCGAAAAATTGCCAAGATTTTAGTTAAACCAGATGCTTTTCCCCAGTCATTTCAATTAGAATTAGAAGAGTAATTAATAATGTATAATTAATAATGGATAATTAATATATAGCAATCCTATTTCAGTTGTGAGATTTTGGTGGTAGGGGCGAATTCCTGCGACAGCATTCCGCAGAAATTCGCCCCTACAGGAGTCAGGAGTCATAATTTTCAAGGTTTTCCCTTATATATTAACTATTATAAAAATTTTCACAAATCATTTAGAATTGCTATAGTCATTTGTTTGCGCAGCATTCCGTAATAAATACTTACCCAACAATAATTAACTATTATTTGATAGTTGATGAAACATTTGATTCTCGTTTTACGTCTACAAAATATATCCTAAGAAAAATAGTAGGGAGGTTTTATAGAACTTCCCTACAAAAGTTTTACAAGAGGGTAAAATAAAATAATATAGCGCTACGCGCTAGGGAACAGGAAACAGCAGCCTTTTAAAGGCTTTTAGGATTTATAAATGTCAAGAGCCTTAATAGGTAGTGCTATAAATTATGACCAATAAATAAGGTCAATAGCCTCCCTTTGAAAAGGGATAAAAAACGAAAATTCTGATTGTCTTACCTCCGACTTCAGTCTGAGTTACTGATAACTGATAACTGATAACTGATAACTGAAATGACAACCATTATAACTATCTCCCAGTTAGAATTAACATTAACAGAAATAGCAGGAACAATATTTTCTATTACTGGTAACGATACTTTTATTCTGACGGCAGATAATGGTCAAAACTTCTTTGTCGATCTGATAGATGAACTTAATACTTCAATCTTAGGTTTACAGGTTGGTCAGTCAGTTAGACTAACAGGTTTTGTCAACATAGAAGATAACCGACTTAACCTAATTAATACAATTCTAATTAATCAGGATGGTACAAGACCACCACCACCAATTGTTGGTCAACAAACTATCTCTGGAACTGTTGGTTTTGTCGTTGATGATAATCAATTTATTCTCAATTCCAACGGTCAAATATACTTTGTTAATTTATTAAATGAATTTAATGCCATAGCATTAGATTTACAGCCAAATCAACCTATTACAATTTCTGGTTCTGTCACCTTAGAAAATGGTAGAATTGATGTTAATAGTTCCAGCATTGTAGATGGTGTAAATATTCCTACTCAGCCTCCTTTTATCCCCGATGGTGAATTTCCACCCGGTTCAATTATTGGTAATAATACTCCTCAATTTATTCAAGGTACTCTTAACAGTGATACCATTTTTGGTCTTGGTGGGAATGATACTATTGATGGGCAAGCAGCTAATGATAGTCTGTTTGGTAATTCAGGAAGTGATAGTATTGTTGGAGGGATAGATGATGACACTATTTTTGGCAATGTCGGAATAGATACTATTGATGGGCAAGGTGGTAATGATAGTATTTTAGGGAACGAAGATAATGATATTTTGCGTGGTGGTGAAGGCAATGATACTATTCGGGGTAATACAGGTAGCGATGAAATAGATGGGGGAGGTGGTGATGATAGTATTCGCGGTAATGTGGGCAGCGATAGTATTTTTGGTAATGTTGGTAATGACAGTATTTTAGGGAATGAAGATAGCGATCGCCTAGAAGGTGGAATAGGAAACGACAGTATTTTTGGTAATGAAGCTAATGACAGTGTTTTTGGCAATGAAGGAAATGATATTATTTTCGGCAACAGAGATAACGATCGTCTGGAGGGTAACTCAGGTAATGATACTATTCGTGGAGGAAAAGGTAACGATGTAATTGATGGTGGTTTTGATTTAGATTTTCTCCTAGGAGAGTTGGGTAATGATGAGTTGAGTGGAGGAGAGGGTGATGATTTAATATTTGGTGGTAAGGATGATGATTTTCTTGATGGTGGTGGGGGAAATGATACTCTCAGTGGAGACTTGAGCGATGATATTATTATTGGGGGATCGGGTAACGATTTTATTATTGGAGCAGGCCGTGAGTCTGGAGAAAATGAGATTGATTTTTTGACAGGTAGCGCGGGAACTGATACCTTTATCTTGGGTAATAGTAATGTTGCTTTTTACAGTTTTGCTGGTAGTAGTGATTATGCAATAATTACCGATTTGAATAATTTAGAAAATGATAGGATAATTGCATTTGGTGGTGATGGAATTGTGTTAGGACCTGCTTCTGTAGGTACGGATAGAGGTACAGGAATTTTTGTGGATGGAGATTTAATTGCTATTGTGCTTGGGGTAACGGAATTGGAGGTTCAAAGTGGGTTGATTGTGATTTAGAAGAAGTTAGAAGTCAGGAGTCAGGAGCCAGGAGTCAGGAGTCAGGAGTCAGAATAGAAAATTGATATAGAATCCGATTATACGATAGAATCAATTTTTATCCATAAATTATCAATTACTGTTCTCTCTTTTCTGTAGAGGTCTAATGTATAATTGCTAAGTCTGAAAAAACATTAGTAATTATCAGGTGAACAATGAGTGATTTTCAAGTATGCGATCGCGATTTAACGGAAAGTCTATTATCTGATTATTTGCAAGCAGATAGTATTGCAGTGGATACAGAAACAATGGGTTTATTACCATCGCGCGATCGCTTGTGTTTAGTCCAGTTATGCGATCCTCAAGGGAAAGTTACAGCTATTCGGATTGAAAAAGGGCAACAAGAAGCACCGAATTTAAAACAGTTAATGGAGGCGAGTGGAATAGTTAAAGTATTTCATTTTGCTAGGTTTGATGTAGCAATGTTGCAGCATAATTTAGATATTAAGGTTTCCCCAATTTTTTGTACCAAAATTGCCAGTAAGTTAGCACGAACTTATACAGGAAAACATGGTTTAAAAGATTTAGTAATGGAGTTAGAAAAAGTAGAATTGGATAAATCTGCCCAAAGTTCTGATTGGGGAAATGCAGTTAATTTAACAGAGGAACAATTAAGTTATGCTGCTAATGATGTCCGGTATTTATTGAGTGTTAGGGAGAAGTTAATTGGGATGTTAAAACGTGAGGAAAGATGGGAGTTAGCACAACAGTGTTTTGAATGTTTACCTGTGTTTGTGGGGTTAGATTTATTACAGTATAAAGATGTCTTTGAGCATTAATAATAAGCATCAATAGTAAACTTTTAGAAGCAGAAATGTAGGTTGGGTAGAACGATAGTGAAACCCAACATTATCAACCCTTGTAGTGAGATAGGGTGATGGGGTGATGGGGAAATTCGGATATTAGCACAATTTTTGGAATTTCATATTACATGGAACCAACCCCTGTAGGGACGTTGCATGCAACGTCCCTACTCTAATATTTTCAGTTATCACCGAGAATTTTGCTTTCGTTTTTTTTCTACATACCACCACAGTTTAACTCCCACTATACCAATAACGCTGGCACCCAAACTCAATATAATTGAGATTCCTGGTGCTAACCAGGGTTCGGGTACTGAATATTTAGACAGAAACTTGCCTACTGGATGATGACTAGCTTTGGCAGTATCAATAACGTAGGGAAAGTGAGCAGCTATGGAAGCAATGCTGGCACCTGCACCTAATCCCACACCGAGAATGGCGACAAGTTCTTGAAAGTAGCGATCGCTCTCTGCTTGTTCTATTTCTGTGATGCCTCGAATGGAGTTTATTAGGTCTTCTAATAGTTTTAAATTGGGGCTGAGATTGGCATAGTCTTTTTGCATTTGCAGCAGATATTTGTCGGTTATTTCTTGAGGGAATTTTTCCATAAATTTGAGGTCGGTTGTGACTCCGGGGGTGTTTATAAAACAAGATAATATTGATGAAATATCTTTTCCATTTATTGTAAGTTTGGAAAATTGGGAAATTGGAGTGGGAATGTTTTCTGGTAAGAGATTTTCGAGGGCTTTTGATGTGGCTTTTTCTCTGATTCTATCTAAGCGTCTTTGGTAGTTGAGCAGATTAATTTCTATGGTGCGGATTTGACTGTCGAAATAGCCTAAGTTAATTGAATATTTAGATAATGTAGTTTGAGATTTGACTAATATTTCCTTTAGTAGTTTGAGATTTAAACTAGGGTTTTTATATTTCTGGATTTCTTGGATATATTCTTGAATTTCTATGGCAGATTTTTTGAGTAATTCTTTCAGATAGCGACTCTGAGCATACGCCCACAAAATTTTGTGGCGGTAACAAAGTAAACGGAGCCAATCAAAGTTAAATTCTGCTGCTTTTTTAGCTGTTTGTTCGTTGGGATAGAGAGAAATTATCAGATGATTATTTGTCTGGATTTGTTTAATAGTTGGTGGTGAGGAAAAATCTATTTTTTCTGACATGGTAATGCCGTATTGTCGTAATTCAAAGATTGTTCCTCCTAACAGTTTTCCTTGGCCTTGCAAATCTTTTTCCCAGTCAAAGCCAAGATTTAATTTTTCGCAGCATTGTTTGGCGATTTCTTCTGGGTTTTTGTTGTTAGCTAATTCGGCTAAGACTAACCAAGTTTTTCCGAGATTACCTGTTTGAATTTTGCCGGATGAATCTTTAAGTTTGGCTTCGATTTGGTTTTTTAGTTCGGCGATTCTGTTGGTGGGGTGACGAGTTTTATTGTTAGGAAAAGAAGCGGCTATTAGTAGTCCGTAAGTATCATTGAGTCGGACTGGATAATAATAGCCTTTGTCGGGAATATCGTCACGAAAATACTCGATTTGTTGTGTCAAAAGTTCGAGGTATTCGGTTTCTATTACGCCATCGAATTTGAATAGGGAATTCCGCAGATATTTGGGTAATTTGGAGGCAAATGTTTTGCGATTATTTTCTAATTCTTCTTTGCTTTCTCCTAAACCTTTTCGGAGGTCGTAAAGAAATAGAAACAGGTTAGGATATATGAGGTCAGTCATTTTTTGAAGGCTGATTTAGGGATTGGGAAAGTCTTTCTAGAAAGGAGAGTTTTTTAGCAGTTTCTTCTGGTTTTTCAGTAGAGACAACATTGGTAGTTAGATTGAGAATTTCGTTACTTTGCTCATCGGGTTTACCTTCAAAGTAGGCGCGTTTTCCACCCTCACTTTCTGGGGGGAAGACCGTTTCTAGTTCTTTTTCAGTGGGCAGCAATTTAGGAGGAATTGGGGTATCAAGGGCATCTAGTTTAGCTTTGGCCTTTTGATATAGTTGATTTAGGGTATTATTACCTTCGACGATGGCCATTAAATCGTCTTCAATGAAGTCCCAGTCGTTGGGATTTAATTTCAGTTGTTGGCCTACATCTGCTAAGGCTCCCCGTTCCTCTTCGCTGAGGGGAATTTCCAGATTTTTCAGAGCAAGCAAGAAGGCTAGTAAAGTATTAGGAACTTCTGTAGTCATAGCTGTAGATATTTAAGAGGTAGTAATAATACTGAGTCAATTATAAACGAGCGACGAATATTAGGAGCAATTAATTATGGAAGAAGAATTTCTTGACTTAATAGAGCAATTGCTTGCCTGTAATAACTTGGAAGAAGTTAACCAAGTTTTAAATACCAATCAACAATTAATTGTACCCGAATTATTGCGGATAATGGCGCAGGAAGCAGAAGACCTCGCGGACAATAACAACCCTGATGCTGCAAACTTTCTTTTAAATCTCACCCTGCAACTGGGGGAGTTTCTCGGCAGTTCTCAAATGCCTCCAACAACTAGAGAGAATACCGCATATGCTTTGCACCAGATAGGAGATAGGTCGTATAGAATCAGCCTATTTCCCCTTGCCCTCCAATGCTGGCAACAGACTCTCACCATCTATCAAGAAATCAAAGACCGTCAAGGAGAAGCAAATTCTTTGGGTAATTTGGGTCTTGCTTACTATTCCCTGGGGCAATACGAGCAAGGGATAGAGTTCCAACAACAGTTTTTAGCTATTGCGCGAGAAATCACAGACCGTAGAGGAGAGGCAACTTCTTTGGGTAGTTTGGGTACTGCTTACCTTTCCCTGGGGCAATACGAGCAAGGGATAGAGTTCCACCAACAGTCTTTAGCTATTACGCGAGAAATCAAAGACCGTCAAGGAGAAGCAATTTATTTGGGTAGTTTGGGTGTTGCTTACTATTACCTGGCGGAATACGAACGAGCGATAGAGTTCCAACAACAGTCTTTAGCTATTGCGCGAGAAATCAGAGACCGTCAAGCAGAAGCAAATTCTTTGGCTAATTTGGGTAATGCTTACTATTCCCTAGGGCAATGCGAGCAGGCGATAGAGTTCCAACAACAGTATTTAGCTATTGTGCGAGAAATCAAAGACCGTAAAGGAGTTGCAATGTCTTTGAGTAATTTGGGTATTGCTTACAGTTCCCTGGGGCAATACGAGCAGGCGATAGAGTCGCACCAACAGTCTTTAGCTATTAAGCTAGAAATCAGAGATCGTCAAGGAGAAGCAACTTCTTTGGGTAATTTAGGTAACACTTACATTTCCCTGGGCCAATACGAACGGGCGATAGAGTTCCACCAACAGCATTTAGCTATTGCACGAGAAATCAAAGACCGTCAAGGAGAAGCAAATTCTTTGGGTAGTTTAGGTATTGCTTATGATTCCCTGGGGCAATACGAGCAAGCGATAGAGTTCCACCAACAGTATTTAGCTATTGTGCGAGAAATCAAAGACCGTAGAGGAGAAGCAGGTTCTTTGGTTAATTTGGGTAATGCTTACGGTTCCCTGGGGCGATACGAACAGGCGATAGAGTTCCACCAACAGTCTTTAGCTATTGCGCGAGAAATCAAAGACCGTCAAGGAGAAGCAAATTCTTTGGGTAGTTTGGGTATTACTTACAATTCCCTGGAGCAATACGAACGGGCGATAGAGTTCCACCAACAGTCTTTAGCTATTGCGCGAGAAATCAAAGACCGTCAAGGAGAAGCAGGTTTTTTGCTTAATTTGGGTAATACTTACGATTCCCTGGAGCAATACGATCGCGCAATTGCCAACTTCCAAGAATCCCTAAAGATCGCAACTCCCAAAACAATGCCTGTACAATGTGCCTCAGCAGCAGAAAATCTAGGCAATCTCCGCTTCATTCAAGGTAACTGGCAAAATGCAATCGCTGCTTATACTCAATCTATAGAAGCCACAGAAATATTAAGAACCGGAAGACAAACAGACAACAGTCGCCAAGAAATCCTCAAAAATGCCATCGGTGTCTATGCCAATATCATCCAATGCTTTGTCAATACCAGGCAATACGCCCAAGCATTAACATACGCTGAACAATCTCGCAACCGTCAGCTAGTCGATTTAATGTATAGCAAAGATATCTATTATCAAGAAGAAACACCTCCAGAAGTCGCTGAGTTATTGCAGCAATACGAACAGATACAACGACAAATAGATAACTTACGATTTAATAATGAATCCCGCAACAACAACCAAGAATTGGTAGGTACTACCAGCTCTAGACAAATCAGCGCTTCCTGGCAAGCAAGGAACGACCGCATCACCACCTTAGAAGCACAAAAACAAGAAATTTACCACCAAATTCGCAAATTAGACCGAGTATTAGCAGAAGGTTTGGCAGTAACCCCTTTAGAATTTGCCCAATTGCAAAATCTGGCGCAGGATAGCCCCACCACTGCTGTTGTAAGCTTTTTTAGTACCGGCGAAGACACCTACGCTTTTATTATCCTGAGCGATCGCGTAGATTTGCATCGCTGCGGGCAAGGCTACAATGAGTTGCAAAAGTGGTTGTTTGAAAACTGGTTTCAGTCTTATGTTTTGTCTGGGTTGCCACAAAGCGATCGCCCACCTTTATCAATAATAGCAGCAGTAAGGTTGTTAGAATCCGACAGCAACACTATTGAATCTGTAAAACTAGAAAAAGAGACTGTATCAATCTTTCTCAAAGATGGCAGTACTCAGTCTGTAGAAAAAGCAGAGTTTAACAAATTACGCAAGCAACTATTATCAATCTATGACTGGCATCAACAAATGCCATCAAACCTCAAAGAAATTAGTCAACGGTTGCAGTTAGATAAATTAGTAGAGAAATTAACAGGCATCGAAGAATTAATCATCATACCCCACTTGCACTTACATCAAATCCCTTTCGCTGCCCTACCCCTAGCAGACAACCAATATCTCGGCGATAAATTCCTCATCCGCACCCAGTCTAGCTGCCAAACTCTCGACTTCTGCACCCAACGTCCGCCCATATCCACCGAACCCCCCGCTTATGGCATCGTCGAAGATACCCAAGAAGACTTGCCATGCAGCAGTTTTGAAGCTCAAAAAGTCGCACAAATATATAATGTCGCCACCGATAAATATCTCCAAGGCACCACAGCAACCGTCAGCACCTACAAACAATTATTACAGCAAGTACAAGGATTATTATCCAGTCATCACGCAAAATCTCGCTTCGACAACAGTCTGGAGTCTGAATTAATCTTAGCTGATGGCAGGATTACATTGAGCGACTTATTATCTCCCGCCTTCCGCTTCCCCGACTTAGACGAAGTATTCCTCTCTGCGTGCGAAACCAATCTCGGTACCACAGAAATCACCGATGATACCATGACCTTAAATACAGGTTTTTTATGTGCAGGTGCCAGGGGTGTAATTAGCTCTTTGTGGGCAGTAGATGACTTAGCAACATCATTATTTTCGTTATTTTATCATCAAAAACGAAAAGCAGGTTTGAATCGTCCTCAAGCGTTGCAAAAAGCTCAACAAGATTTACGGCATTTAACAGGGAAGGAGTTTGAGAGGGAATATTATCAAGAGTTAGAGCAGTTGCTGAATGAAAAATTACAGCTAGCATCTCAGAAGACAGCGGCAGCAAAACAAAAGCGCGATGGTTGTGCGGAAAATGCTCCAGAGTATGAACAGTTGCAGGCAGAATATGAGAAGCGGGAGCGGTTGGAAGAGAGGATATTGAGGACTAGAGATATACGATTAAAAGCAGTCTGCGAACAAGATCATCCATTCGAGCATCCCGAATATTGGAGTGGGTTTATTTGTGCGGGTTTGCGCTGATCGTGGGATGGGGTGATGGGGTGATGGGGTGATGGGGTGATGGGGTGATGGGGTGATGGGGAGATGGGGGGATGGAGGGATGGGGTGATGGGGAGGTGGGGTGATGGAGAGATAGGGTGATGGGGAAGTAGTTAGAGAAAAATTTGGTACAATATATAGCAATCCTAGCAGGTCTAGTAGGGTGCGTTAGGCGCTTACCAGAAATTACCATTGAACTGTCAATATTACATAGCGCCGTAACGCACCGTTGAGTAGTTTGTAGTCCTGTAGTGGGCTGATACACCTAAAATGGTGCGTTACGACGGATTGCTGAATCCCTTTCATCGTCTAAATTTCGGCCGTCTAACGCACCCTACTTGATTAGGATAATGACAACCTATCTATGGTTATTATAATAAGCATAAAAAAAAACCAATGTCAGCCAGGGATTTTTTTCATCAGGAAGTTAAAAATGCTCTAATAAAAGATGGATGGTCAATCACCCATGACCCATTCTTTGTTAGTTTCGGTGGTGTAGATATGTCTATTGACCTTGGTGCGGAACAGCTAATTGGGGCAGAAAAAGATAATCAAAAGATAGCTGTTGAAATTAAGAGTTTCTTAGCAAAATCATCAGCTATTTCTGAATTTCATACCGCCTTGGGACAGTTTATTAATTATCGGGCAGCACTAAAACAGAAGGAATCCGATCGAATACTTTATTTAGCGGTACCTCTGATTACTTATAACAACTTTTTTCAACTTGAATTTCCTCAATTAATGGTTAATGAAAATCAAGTAAAATTAATTATTTATAACCCAGACAAGGAGATAATTATAGAATGGAAAAACTAGAAAAATATCGTCATTTAGTCCAGGAATTTTTGTTAGAATATAGCAAAAATAAACCTGTTTATGGAGAAATTGAAGTACAGCCAATTTTTGATACTGTACGAGACCATTATCAAATAGTTTATCTTGGTTGGGAAAACGATCATTTGATTCATAGTTGTCCGATTCATATTGATATTAAAGGTGAAAAAATTTGGCTTCAGTGGAATGGAACTGAAGTGGATATTGCGGAAGAATTAGTAATGAATGGAGTGGCAAAAAAAGATATTGTTTTAGGATTTCATACGCCCTTTATGAGAAAATTTACAGAATATGGTGTAGGTTAGGTTATTCTGGTTTACTGCTGTTGGGTTTAATTCCATGCTTTGCTTTGCTTTGCTTCGCAATGCTAACGCAAACGCAACGCTAAAGCGAACGCAATGCTAACGCAAACGCAACGCTGACGCGTTACATGTCGCGTTAGCGAAACAACCCAACCTATAATCTGACGGCACAACGAAAACCTTGTAGGGGCGAATGGCCATTCGCCCCTACAGATTGTATGATGATCGTGGATTTACAACAAACCTCGATAACGAATAAACAACAAAATAACTGCCCACGAACCCAGTGCTACTTTTAGTGCCACCAAAATATTCAGTACCGGAATAATTCCCCCACTGACTAACTCTCCTAATTCTCCTTGGGGTAATTCTCCTCCCATCAGAGTTATTGCTGCCAATACAATAAATATTAAAACAGAAATTTTTTCCCAGGTAGAAGCATTCCATTTCTTATATATTTGTTCCATCTGCTCCGATGATGAAGTAATAGCAATTAAACCAATGGCAGTTCCTCCTGCTACCCCCGCAGCAAAACCTCCCCCAGGACTCAGATGCCCCCGAATTGCTAACTCAATACTTACCAATGCAGAAATAGTTGCCCCCAAACGTGCCAAAACTTTTGAGGGCCCATCACTAAATTGATAAACTTGTTCGGTTGGTTGTTCGTTCGCCAATAAAAAACGGACGCCCAAAACAGCTATGGTAAATACTACTACTTCAAAAATTGTGTCATAGAGTCGATTTCTAAAAATGATACCAGAAACGACATTAGCTACTCCACTATCGGCGACTATTGAGTTAACAATAGGAATTGCATCCCCTTCTGCTATTGGGTTTGGCATAATTAGCACTTTGACAAACAATGCTATTCCCGCTAAAAAATAAACCCATTTCATTAATGTTTTTCCTCCTGGTTTGGTACAGTTATGTATGTCACAGTTGTTTCTGATGCAGTTAACTCGGTTTGCATAATTTCAAACAGACGATGCACTCTAATGGTAGTCTGATAAGTAGGTTTGCCCTTTAATTTTAATTCCTCTGGTTGGCTACAAATACCGTGAACTTCTTTTGCTAGCAACCCCCATTCTAAGGCTTGTTGATTTGGATATTCTACTAACTCCAGACGCAAATGGTATTTATCAATAATTTTTCTGATGTTAGCGATGAGTTCGGTAAAATAACTCTCTGTTTCTGCTTCAACTTCTTTAATTATTCCCAAACGCATTACTAAAGACGAACGAACTGCAATCACATAAAGGGTGACAGCTAACATTGTTCCAACTAAAGCTTCAGTCAAAGCTACGTCTGCTGCCCCTAAAACTGCATAAACTAATGCTGCTACTGCCCCTAAAATAGCTCGAATAACAAGAGCATTATAAGGATTAACTTGAAAAACTAACATCAAAGCTGCTAACGGTAATAGAGCGATGATGATATAAACATAAATATCAATCATTCTTTTAACTTTTAAGTTTTAACTTTTGATATCAATTCACTTTAAAGCTGTGAAATAATTGCCTAAAATTACTTTAGGCTCAAAGTTTTAAGCCGATAAAATCTTACTTTTGATTTTTAACTTTTAACTTTTGACGTCTGTGAAACGCTCTAAATTGTCGGTATCAGGACTAGAGCAATATGCCAAAACGTACCCTAAAACTGTATTCCAAATTGCCAAAGTAATAATTGCTAGCAGCAGCAACGGCCATTCACTAGGTATTTTTAGGAGTAAGCCGACAACAATACTCATCGAACCCAGGGTATCAGCTACTGAAAGAGTATGGAGTTTGAATAAAACCGATCTGTTGCCAATTAGAGGAAATGTTCCCCAAAACCAGAATATAATTCCGATAATTATTAAACCATAACTTAAAATGTCAATCATATTTCGTTTAACCTTTTAATTAAATGTGCTAATAACATTAATCCTGCATTACCTACACTCAGAATAATTACTGCAACTACTCCAATAGACCAATCATCGCGCAAAACTGAGATAATTAACATCATAATTGAAGTTTTAGTCGCAATACTAGCAAATGCTAGCATTTTTTGCCAAATATCATCATCTTGCCATGCTTCATAAATGGGTATGAGCAAAGCTAAAATCATCGCAATTAAAATATAGTTCATCTTTTTCTACTCCGTTTTCTGCTCCGTTCAATTTGGTGTACTTCATACCACCCACCTTGGTGATATTTCAAGACAATAGTTTTGGGGGTAAAAGTAATTAAAAATATATCTAGAAATATTAATCCTGGTGTTCGTTGTGGTTTAACATTTTCACAAACCAAAACTTCCTCATTATGAGGACGAAACATAATTTGTATTGCTTCTATATAAGCTTGGGGAATCGCGACAACAATTTCCCACAATACTCGTAACCAATCTTTTAATGCTCCCAGGGATGTTTTGCCATGTGGCAATAACCAAGCAACGCCGACACCAATCATAATATTTGCCGGACTTAAGTCGGCGGTGAGTAAAAACCAAATTGCTAGTCGTAGTATTATGTTAAAAAGGGCAGTTGAGTCCATACCATTAAGTAATTATAATTAAAAAGTAATTAATTATATCATGTTCGATAGTTATAATAAAGTTTTTGTTTGTAGTTTTCCTATATTTTATAGCCCTACGCAAAGTCGGCGGTGAGTAAAAACCAAATTGCTAGTCGTAGTATTATATTAAAAAAGGAAGTTGCGTCCATGCTATCCAGAAGAGTAAAATTAACATTAGGCTCATAAACCCAATTAGATGATCGAATTCTTCGATCGCTCTTGGTATTTTAATCGCCAGTTTCTTAAAAATATACAAATATGCTACCCAACCGATGGCAATAGTCACCAGTGGTTTAATAATATTTTTGATGCTATAAGCTTCATAATAAACAGCATTTGCTACTATCAACCCGCCCAGTAAGTGTACCATCGCCCACCAGAAACCCAGGCTTACTTTGATTGTCTCATCGTTTTTCTGGTGAGGCAGAAAAATGAATTTAGCAAAAGAAATTGCTGTTCCTACTGCTGCAATATTCATGGCAACAACCTGCCAAGGTAATAGATTTTTAGAAGTTAACACTTTTGCCCCAAAACCAGAAAGTAGGGGAAAACCAGAAATGGAAAAACTAGCTATTGCTAAAGCTATCCAAATTCTGTTATCAATAGGATGGTGCTGTAATTCTTTAAAATTACGACTAGGCAAAACTCCTGCAATTAAAAACAAAGCAGATTTAACTAAACCATGAGTCAAAGCATAGAAACCTGCTACTACTGGTGCAGCAAGTACAAAGCCTAACTGAGAAATTGTGTGAAATGCTAACATCCGCTTAGTATCTTTTTCAAATACGGCATACCCGACTCCTAAAAGTGCTGTACTTACTCCAAAAAATCTCACTATCGGATCGACTTCCTCCAACATCAGCGCACAACGCACTAATGGAAAAACTCCTGCCTTGACTACCACTCCTGACAACATTGCCGATACTGGACTTTGTGATTCAGAGTGAGTTAGGGGTAACCATAACCCCGATACAAATATACCACCTTTTGCTAATAATCCCACAAATATCAGGGCGATAGCTTCTGGAGGCGCACCCCGCAAACCCATAAAAGAGAAAGAATTATGTGCTTGATAAACCAACACCGCTCCCACCAGATAAAATAGCATTGCTGTATTACTGACAAACAAATAGCGCAACCCTACCCATATCGACCTATCTGTACGGGGATAAGCTATCAGTAGAAAAGAAGCAATACTAATTACCTCCAAAGCTACATACAAACTAATAAAATCTGCACAAATAAAAGTAGCATTAACACTACCATGCAGAATTGTTGCTTGCATATAGAAAAAAGCTGTTTTCTCAGTATTCCAACAGTAAAAAATTACTGCTGCTGTGACTAAAGCATTAGTAATAATAAAAAAGCCACTCAGTTGATCTATCCTGAGAGTTACACCGAAACTATCAAGTAATTTTATGTTTAAAAGAAAGGATGGATCAGCAAATATCGCCAGGGCATAGTTAACAGAAAGTAATGCTACTCCCAGTGCTAGAAAGCGGTCTAATTTCGGTAGTAGATAGATAATAAATCCAACAAAAAATGGTAATGCCATCCAGGCGATCGTAATATTGGCCATAAAAGTTAAAAGTCTAAAGTCAAAAGTCAAAAGTAAGAAAAAAAGGAGGAATTTAAGCAAGAAAATTGTTTAAGAGTATACCAAGTAAGGTCTATCTTGATAAGCGGTACTAAATGTGATAACTGTATACCCACATTTAATATCATTTAGGTTTTTTCCTTCTTTTCAACCTTTTTTCCTCTTCCTTTTTCCTTACCTGCACTTTATATAACCCATTTAGTATCTATGCCTGGGATATCTTGAAGATATGTAAACTGCACTAATAAAAACGGATTTGTTCCCCACACCTCCCACGCTCCCCTACTAATGTCACTGGGCATAATATCATACTTGTACCATCCAAAAAACTAAGATTAACATTATGGCCATCATTCCAATTAAATGCTCAAATTCTTCAATTCCACTTGGTAGCTTAATCACAAATTTCCGAACAATGAATAGATATGCTAACCAACCAATGGCAATAGTTACTAATGGTTTAACAATATTATTGATATTATAAGCGTCATAATAAACTGCATTTGCAACTATTAATCCACCTAATAAAAATACCATTGCCCACCAAAAACCTTGTTGAATTTTCTTTTCTGATTCACCTTTTTTGTGAGGTAAAAAGATAAATTTAGCAAATACAATAGTTGTACCTACGGTCGCAATATTCATGGCAATAACTTGCCAATCTAATAGATTTTTAGTAGTTAATATCTTGGCTCCAAAACCAGATAATAGGGGAAAGCCAGAAATCGAAAAACTAGCGATCGCCAATGCTATCCAGAGTGAGTTATTCATCGGTTTATCTTGCAACTCCTGAAAGTTACGACTTGGTAAAACACCTGAGATTAAAAACAGTGCTGATTTTACAAACCCGTGAGTCAAAGCATAAAAACCTCCGACTTCTGGTGCTGCCATGATAAAACCTAATTGGGAAATAGTGCTAAATGCCAGGGTTCGCTTCGTGTCTTGTTGAAAAATCGCCAAAATCACTCCTAAAAGTGCCGTACTCACACCAAATATCCTAACAATAGGATCGATTTCCTCTAACATGAGGGCACAACGTACAAAAGGAAAAACCCCTGTTTTTACCACAACTCCCGATAACATTGCTGAGACAAAGCTCTGTGACTCGGAGTGAGTTAAGGGCAACCATAACCCTGATATAAAGATACCCCCTTTGACTAATAATCCCAAAAATATTAGGGCGATCCCTTCTGGAGGAGCATTAGTCAAACCCATAAACTCAAAAGAATTATTGGCTTTATATACCAATGCTGCTCCCACGAGATAAAATAACATTGCCGTATTACTGACAAACATATAGCGTAACCCTACCCATATCGACCGATCTGTACGGGGATAAGTTATCAGTAAAAAGGCAGCAATACTAATTACCTCTAGTGCTACATACAAACTAATAAAATCTGCACAAATAAAAGTAGCATTTACACTACCATGCAAAATCACCGCTTGCAAATAGAAAAAAGCTGTTTTATTGGTATTCCAACAGTAAAAAATTACTGCTGATGTTACTAGAGCATTAGTAATAATAAAAAAGCCACTTAGTTGGTCAATTCTCAGAGTTACACCGAAACTATCAAGTAACTGTATGTCTAAAAGAAAGGATGGATCGGCAAATATGGCCAAGGCATAGTTAGCAGAAAGCAATACTACTCCCAATGCCAGAAAGCGGTCTAATTTCGGTAATAGATAGATCAGGAACCCAACAAAAAATGGTAATGCCATCCAGGCAATTGTAATATTGGTCATTTCAGTTATCAGTTATCAGTTATCAGTTATCAGTTATCAGTTATCAGTTATCAGTTATCAGTACCGACTGCTGAAGTCAAAAGCTTGATATACTGAATTTAACTAGCTATCAACTTTATAGCTATCAGCTTTTGATGGAAGTTCAAAAAGGAAACAAGATGTTTTTAAAGCTATGAGGACTTACGCATAAGGTAAGAAAAACTAGGATTTGAGATTGCTTCCCTATCAGTCGCAATGACGAAAATACATTGTACTGCGTAAGTCCTAGCTATGCTTTAAAAACAGAGTCTTATTGCTGATAGCTTACTGTTAATAGCTGAAGGCTTACCTTATCATGGTGTATTATTGTCTTCTATTGCTTTAGTTTCTAGAGTCGGATTATCCTTTGCTAATTTCATTACACCCACTAGCATTAATGCTTGAATTGAAAAGCCAATCACAATAGCAGTTAAAATAACTGCCTGGGGAACAGGATCTGAATAAGCAACATTTTCATTTGTGCCTACAATAGGTGTAAATACACCACCTCGTGATGCTACCAGCACATAGTAAGCAATAACCCCTGTACTCATAATATCCATTGAGATAATTTTCATTACCAGATTTTTCTTAAATATGATTCCGAAAAATCCACATAATACAGTCGCAAATACACTAGCTTCTAACATATAATTTCAGTAGTCAGTATTCAATAATTAGTATAAATATTCTGATTTAGCAAGGCAATATTAAAATTATTTTGGCAATGTACCAAAAATTTATTTGAAGTGAAAAAGATTGAGAAAATTGACTAAAAATTAGCATTTTTTACGATTATTTTTTGATGTTAAAGTTATCTAAATTTTATAGCAGTTGGCAATTTTATTTAGTACAGATTTATCGGGTTTTCACCGAATAGCTTAAACCAGGATATTAAGATTAAGCGGTACTAATTAGCTGCCTGCCATATATCAATTAAACATGAAATTGGGTCAAAAGAGAAGAGACATTTAATACGGGTTTTTATATAGCGCTACGCGCTAGGGAATAGGGAATAGGGAATAGGGAATAGTTAATAAAGGGTTTTAGGATTTAGAAATGTCCTAACCTTAATGCGTAGCGCTATAATTGGTTCGATCAAGCCTAAAGTAGGCTCTGGGGTGCTTCGCAAAAATAAATCTTGCTTTTGTTATGTTGGCTGATCAGTGGCCAGATTAGTATGACTCTATGGAAGAAATTAGGAATCTTCGACGCTTGCTTCTACAGCTTGACGCATCGCTAAAAAAGCTTCTTTAATTGGTTTGCCGATTGAACTTTCTGGTTCCGCTAAAATTAGTTCTTGGTATACTTCTAGAAAGTTACTTCTAAGCCGATGAAATAGATGGATAAAATGTCTAATGAAAGAAATACAGTCAAGAATAGCAAATTCTATTCCTCCTGTATTCAAGTATAAAGAACGAGTATATTCTTGAACTTCTCGATCTATCTTTTCTGTAGTTATAAATATATAGTTATCTATTTTTTTATTGGCTAAAGATAATTTTTGCAAGGCTCTGTCTATATCATTATTCGTAACACACTTATTTTTAATTTCGTAGCAAGTTACAACTTCATGGTTATCAATTAATGTAATTTATACATCCCCATAATGCACCTGTTTGGATATCGGCAGCATTATGAGAGTGAAGAGACAGGACTTTCTCTTTGAGATATTTTTCTACTACTTTACAGCGGTTTAATGATGAATAAACCACAATCATACTGGCTCCTTACTCATTACTCCTTACTCATTACTCCTTACTCATTACTCATAATTCAAATTCCAGTATGGAAAAATCTAAAATTAAGTGGGGCGCTCTTATTTTGTTAGGTGGTTGGCGATCGCTTAATTTTTTCTGCTATTTTGACTGAGAAACTTTATCTTTGCTCAACTAAATTTACAATTATACTTCAGAACGTTGAGCAGCAATACGCTTGCGCCAAGTCAGATAAGGAATAGCTGCTAAAGCTCCTACTAACACATAAGCTATCAGTGTTGGCAATACCCCCAACTGCGGAAAATTCAAACTGGCAATTAATAGTGCTAAACCAGAGTTACGAGTAGCACAGAAAACTGCCAACGCTGTACGAGTATCCTCTCTCGGCCCCCCCAATAAATGACCGATCGCTAAAGATAAAACTGTCATCAAAATAATTGCTACTACTGATAACCAGCTCAAAGACAGAACAATATCCAGACTTTTTACCAACACAAAAATTACCAACACTATGAACATTACGTTAGCAATTTTTGTCAGTGGTTTTCCCATATCATCAGCAAGTTGCGGCCATGTTTCTCTGATACCAATGCCAATGCTGATGGGGAGTAACTGAGCAAATGTTACCTGTTCGGCAACTTGTCTGGGTAAGATATCAACATCAGGGGGAAACAGAGAACTTAAAATTGCTAACAGTAAGGGAACGGTAATTACTGCTAATAGAGAAACTGTTACCTGAAAACTTACTGCATAAGGAAAGTAGCCTTTTGCTTGAACTATTTTTCTGGTGGTAAGTGGTGCCCCTGGACATACTGCCATTAATATTAGACCAATTTTGACTGGTTGTGGCAAATCAAATAATAGTAATACTATCAGCAATGTGACTATAGGAACTAATATATCTACTGCTAATAAAAAAGTGAGTAGTATTTTAGGTTTTCGCCATAATAATGTGACTTGCTTGATAGTTAAGTTTAGCCCTAATGAAAGCATTAGAGAAAAAATAGTTAGTTCGATAAAATTTGTTAGCAGCTTTCTAATAAACTCTTCCATAAATCTATTTTTTGTTAATAAGTTTTGGTAAGTTGCTCGCCTAATTGCTTAGGGGATCGCTGTCTTTATATTAATAAGTATCTAGTCATAAATAAGGTTAACTTTATTTGAAAATTATTATTAAACCAAAAATACCAGTTTCCAGCTTATTTGGGATGTTGAAATATGTCTATAATCTCAAAAGCTTTTGTTTTTTAGATAATTTGGTTAATTGTGACTATCTACAGGAATTTGACAATTTTTTAGCTAATCTTCTGGCTTAAAAAATATTAGATTGCCCTCGACAAGGATTATATTGTGCTTCTGTGCAAAAACGGAAAATTTATAGTGGTTTTCAGAAAGATGGAACACACTCCTAAGAACAAAAAACCTTGTAGCGGCGTTTTCCTTAACCAAAAAATTGAGGTAGATTTCATAATTAGATAAAAATCCTTGTATCTAAATATTTAGGTTGAAACCTACCTCTAAAAATTTATCACTAAAAATTAGTACCCTAAAAAAATAGAGTACATTTAATGCACCCTAATTAGTTTCTAATGTAATTACTGTAACTTCTGGCCGACAAAATAATCTCCCTGGAAAATAAGTTCCTAAACCACGATTCACATATAAATAGTTATTTCCTACTTGATGTAATCCTTGAGACCATTCCCAATACTCAACTATTTTGTGACATTTTTCCATGAACGGTACAACAGGTCGTAAAAATTTGGGTATAAGTTTGCGAATAGGTGCTTGGTACTGAGGGAGAGGTCCGAGGAATGGTAGTCTAATCTGACCACCGTGGGTATGACCAGAAAGCTGTAGATCAACACGCCATTTTTGTAATACTTTGGCAGTATCGGGGTTGTGGGATAAAACAATTCGGGGGACCGCTGTATTTATAGACTCCATGACTGTAACTGGTTTGAAGTTACCAGACCAATAGTCTTCTAATCCAACTAAAGCTAAACCTGAACCCAGAGGGTAGACTACTTGGTTAAGTAGAATGGGAACATCAATTCGATTAAAAGCTTCTATGACTTTATCTCTGGCACCCGGATATTGTTCATCGTGGTTGCCTAGTACAGCATAAATTCCAGCGCGACTTTCGAGATATTTTAACCGCAACACTAGGTCATCTACAGGTGCGGGTTCATCTGTGATAAAGTCTCCTGTAAGTAGAATTAAATCTGGTTTGACTTTGTTGGTAATGGCGATCGCTTCAGACAATAGCCATTCAGAAAGTCGTTTTCTGTCATAGTGGAAGTCTGACAGGTGTACAAGTTTTGTGCCTTGTAAATTTTTAGGCAACCCAGTAATTTTTAGGGTTAAATGATCTACCTGCAATTGGCCTGTTAATATGCTGTGCATAGTATATAGAGTGGTACTACACCGGGGCGTCTATAGCATAGCAAAGTTAATTATTTAGGGCTTGCTGATTAAATATATAGCGCTACGCGCTAGGGAATAGGGAATAGGGAATAGCGGTGCGACCCCGCGTCGCCGATAGGCGCAAGCGGTCAGACCCCGCGCCGCCGACAGGCGCAAGCGGTGCGACCCCGCGCCGCCGACAGGCGCAAGGGAACGCGCACCAAGAGAGGGAATGCTGACCAAGAGAGGGAACGCGCACCAAGAGAGGGAATAGTAGACTAATAAAGGGTTTTAGGATTTAGAAATGTCAAACACCTTAATGCGTAGCGCTATAAAAGCATTGAC
>JBCDJM010000064.1:0-28817 GCA_038747755.1 Cyanobacteria bacterium P01_H01_bin.35 | reverse complement strand
TTTAGTAGAATATTAAGCATAAATACTTACTTGATTGTTTAGTCATTAAGTTACCACTATGATTTTCTCCTAAATTCTGACTCCTGACTCCTGACTCCTGACTCCTTTTTGAATACTACATTTTGTCGTGCGGAATGTAGGCTTTAATTATTCGATAAGGGTAGGAGTGAGTCCTCAGAGAGTGGAACCGTGGGATTAGCGATGTACAGGAGAAAAAGGAATTATAGAGGAGGTAGTCAGATATTTTGTCCTTTTAGTTTTCTGTCCTTGTCTGCTCAAAATCCTCATATTTTTCGAGCAAAAAAAGCTAAAGCCTTTATCTGTAAATGCTTTGAGAGTTAATTAGCAATATCTGATTATTGGCCATTGTGAATCGCTACAAGAAATGGCCAAAAAAAGAGATAATCAAAGTTCTAATAACTAATTAAACTAAAGCTTAACTATTTGATGATCGGAAAAAGGTCAATAAATTGATATATAATGTTTTAGGTAAAATTACCAAAACTTAAACTAAAATTTATAGAAATGGAGATTGGTGCAAAAGTTGGCCTTTAATTTCAGATAAATTATGGCTATACCAACCAATTATTCCAGAAAATAGGTACAGTAAACTATAAGCTAAGTTAAGATTAATCAAATATTTTTCTTTGCCTTTCTAAATCTATTTTTTGATGAGGAGATAACTAACGTATGCTACAAGTTGAAGAAAAAAATACTATAAACTTTGAAACCGAAACTTACAAAGATGCCTATAGCCGAATCAACGCAATTGTGATTGAAGGAGAGCAAGAGGCTTATGAAAACTATATTAAACTGGCCGACGAGATGCTACCAGATCACAAAGATAGGCTAATTGAACTATCAAAAATGGAAAATCGTCACAAAAAAGGCTTTCAAGCTTGTGGCAAGAATCTCAAAGTCACACCTGATATGGAATTTGCCCAAAAGTTCTTTGAGCCACTGCATCAGAACTTTCAAAAAGCAGCAGCTACAGGGAATGTTGTAACTTGTCTGTTAATTCAATCTCTAATTATTGAATGTTTTGCGATCGCAGCATACAATATTTATATTCCTGTGGCTGATCCCTTTGCTCGGAAAATTACTGAAAATGTGGTCAAAGATGAGTACAGTCACCTCAACTTTGGTGAAGAATGGCTAAAAGAGCATTTTGAAAACTCTAAAGAAGAATTACAACAAGCAAATCGTCAGAACTTACCTCTAGTATGGAAAATGCTAAACCAAGTAGAGAAAGACGCTAAGACCTTGGAAATGGAAAAAGATGCCTTGGTTGAAGACTTTATGATTGCTTATGGTGAGGCTCTCGACAATATTGGCTTTACTACTAAAGAAATTATGCGGATGTCAGCTTATGGTCTGGCTGGCGTATAGTTAATTTCAATTGCCGTATAGTTAATTTCAATTAATGTGGAAATTAGAGTAAGGAATGACTAAAGGTATACATTTAACTGTTTAAGTCTAATTTTTAGACTTGTCAATCTATAATGTATACAAATCCTCCTCTAATTTCCATACACCATCAACAATAACTAACCTACTAAATAATAAAAACTTAAAATTTTAATGTTTGGTCTAATAGGTCATCTAACTAACTTAGAACACGCCCAGTCGGCAGCAAAATGTTTAGGAGTTGAAGAACTTGCAGATAAAGGTCTGGAAGTTTGGTGTAGCGCTCCACCTTTTATAGTCGAGACAATCAAAGTAAGAAGTATTACGGGTCAGGAGATTCAAGGTAAGTATGTAGAATCTTGTTTTCTACCAGAAATGTTAGCTTCTAGCAGAGTCAAAGCAGCGACCCGCAAAATTATGAATGCTATGGCCCATGCTCAGAAGCAGGGTATTGACATAACTGCTTTGGGTGGCTTTTCATCAATTATTTTTGAGAATTTTAATTTACAAAAGTTTCAGCAAATTCGCAATGTTACATTGGAATTTAAACGTTTCACTACTGGCAATACTCACACAGCTTATATTATATGTAAGCAAGTAGAACAAGGGGCGCAAAAATTAGGAATTGATTTATCAAAAGCAACAGTAGCAGTCTGTGGGGCAACTGGTGATATTGGCAGTGCGGTATGTCGTTGGTTGAACACTAAAACAGATATAGCAGAATTATTATTGATTGCTCGTAAACAAGAGAGGTTAAAAAATTTACAAGCAGAATTAGGCTGGGGCAAAATTTTAGACTTAAATGCGGCTTTACCTCTAGCTGATATTATCGTTTGGGTAGCTAGTATGCCCAAAGGTGTAGAAATCGATCCAAATGTTTTGAAGAAACCCTGTCTATTGATTGATGGGGGTTATCCAAAAAACATGGCTACTAAGGTTCAGCAAGAAGGAATTTATGTTCTCAATGGTGGAATTGTAGAACATTCTCTTGATATTGACTGGAAAATTATGAAAACTGTCAATATGGATGTACCAGGTCGTCAGTTATTTGCTTGTTTTGCTGAGTCAATGCTACTGGAGTTTGAAAAGATATATACTAATTTTTCTTGGGGACGGAATTTAATTACTGTAGAAAAAATGGAGTTAATTGGAAATTTATCTGTGAAGCATGGATTTAAACCTTTAATGCTTTGAAAAATAGATAAGAAATATGGCAGTTAGAAATGTTGGATTTGTTCTGAGAAATTAGAGCCATTAAGTAAGGTCTGCTGAGAAAGTTTTGGTTGCTATAAACAAAAGGCAAGAATATTTTGGTGTAAAACTTTTTATGGTATAAGTTCAAAGAGTAGATTACTTTAAGAAAGCGGTTTAGCTTATTTATTGGACTTGATCGATAAAATTAATTGTCTTTAAAAACCTGATATTAATTATAGAGGTTGTAAACTCACTGAATCAACCCATAAGTAGTTCAAGGTTATAAAGATAGTTTTTCTTCTGTGAAAATTCTAATTAGGCTGGACTGAGAATAAACCTTTGATTTAACTGTGAGGTTATGAAACTCAAGTTGCGATTGGTAAAAATATTCTTTTTAGCACTACTAACTTTACTTGTACTCCAAAATTCTCTAATAGCAAATCCTGTAGCGAAAACTTTCAATCCTCTAGCGCCTCCAGATACCTCTAGCCCTAGAGGAACTATCAGTAGCTTTGTGGAAAATATTAATGAATCTTACCAAACATTGATGGTAGCTTACGATCAATATCAAGAAGAACCAGGACTTTTTCCTTCAGGCTATGTTCATGAAAGAGCTAGAGAGGCTGAAATTCTGTTCCAGAAGGCTGAACGTTGTTTGAATCTTAGCGATATACCTTCTCGTCTAAAACAGGATAAGGGGTTAGAAGCAACTCTGATGCTGAAGGCAATTTTTGACCGAATTCTGATACCAACTTACGATCTGATTCCTGATTTAGAATATGTTAGTGCCGATCCGGAATTTTCTAAATGGACTATTCCTAATACAGAAATTGATATTGTTAAAGTTGAGGAGGGAGTCAATACAGGAGAATTTCTCTTCTCTCCTGAGACAGTTGCTCGCATTGAAGAATTCTACACAAAGGTGGAAAATCTTCCTTACAAACCAGGGGCTAACGGAGGATTTTATCAATTCTATATTTCTACTCCTGGCAGCTTGTTACCACCTAAATGGCTGCAAATATTCCCAAATTGGTTAGATGTGGTTTATTGGGATCAGACCTTATGGCAGTGGATAGCTTTAGTCATTGGTATGTCGATCGGTTTTTTGGTTCCCTACACAATTTTTAAGTGGATTTGGCAGAGAGCTTCTACCCTTCCTCCTCTACGTCAGAGCTGGGAACTTTTGATTCCAGCGTTAATTGGTATTGTTAGTTTGGTAGCGGTTAGCCATTTCCTTGATGAGGAAATCAATATTACTGGAAATATACTACTGGTTATCTTAACTACCCTAGAAATCATCTTTTGGATGATGGTAGCCGTAACAATCTTTCTGTTTAGTAATGGTGTAGCAGAGACTCTTGTTATTTCTCCCAAGATTAACGATGGTGGTATAAATGCCAGTATGATCAGGATAGTGTCTCGCCTGTTGAGTTTGATCGTTGGTACCGGTATCATAATTATAGGAATTGAGCGTGTAGGGATTTCTCTAATTCCAATAATAGCAGGTCTGGGAATTGGAGGTTTGGCAATAGCACTAGCAGCCCAATCAAGCGTAGAAAACTTGATTGCTGGACTGATTCTGTTAATTGATAGACCAGTTAGAGTAGGGGAGTATTGTCGCTTTGGAGAGGGAGAAGGAACTGTAATAAGTATTGGTTTCCGCTCAACCCGAATTCTTTCGGTAGAGGGGGATATCATTTCTATACCTAATGCTCAATTCTCACAGCTATCATTGCTTAATCAGAGCAGACGCAATCGCTTTCTCTTAAAGCAGATAGTCAAGTTAAGCTATGAGACAACCCCTGAACAAATAAAGTTTATATTAGCAAGATTGCGAGAATTGATACTCGCTTATCCCAACGTTGCTAAGGAGGAATTGGAAGTTAGGTTTGTAAAATACGGTGATTATTCTCTTGATTTAGAAATTTTGGGCTATGTAGATACAGCTCAAGAAGATGAGTTTAAGGAAATTCAGGAAGATGTATTGTTACAAGTCAAGGATGTTGTTCATGCAGCAGGGGCAAACTTTGCTTATTTTATCATAAATCCGATTTAAGTAGTCGTGCTTTTAGGAATTTCCTAGTTGAGAGATGGAACAGGGAAGAGGGAATAAGGAGAAATAATTGAAAATTTATCAACCATACTATTCAACTGTCAGCTTATGAGACTTAGGTGGCGATCGCTGAAAATAGTTTTTTTAGGACTACTCATTTTAATTCTACTATCAAATTTCACTATAGCATTTCCCGTGGTTGAGCATCCCCTGGCTCCTCCCGATACCTCTAGCCCCCAGGCAACCCTGAGAAGCTTTATCGAGAATACCAACAAAGCGCATCAACTACTAATGGCATCTTACACACAACATTTGCAAGAGCCAGGATTTTTCCCCTCTGACTCAGTTCGCCAGCAAGAGAAACAAATGCTAATTTTTGCCAAGCGGGCCAAAGAATGTTTGGATCTAAGTAAAGTTCCAGTAGCTCTTAGAGCTGATGCAGCATCTCAAAGAGCGCTGCTGTTGAAGGAGATTCTAGACCGAATTCAACTGCCTCCTTATGCAGAGATTCCCGATGCAGAAGCAGTTGCTGCTCAGGAACTATCTACCTGGAGAATCCCCAATACAGAAATTGACATCACTAAGGTTGAGGAAGGACTTAGAACTGGTGAATTTCTCTTCTCTCCTGAGACAGTGGCTAACCTAGAAAGATTCTACCAGTTAGTTAAAGAAATACCCTACAAACCTGGTTCTACGGAAGGATTTTACGAATTCTATATGACTACTCCCGGCCAACTATTTCCCTCTAAATGGTTGGATGGTATACCGAGTTGGTTAGAGACTGCTTATTGGGGTCAGACCCTATGGCAATGGATTAGTTTGGGAATTTTATTACCAATGGCTTTCTGGATTGCCTACATCAGCTTTACCTTGAACTTTCAGAGGCTAAGTGTTATTCCCCCTCCACGGCGAACTTGGGAAATGCTCCTGTCTCCTTTGATGGCCATAGCAACTTTCTCGATGGTCGGCTATTTACTAGGCAATGTGGTCAATCTGACTGGAAGCGTATTTCTGATTATTGTAATTAGCTTGGAAATTTCCTTCTGGATTGTGTTAGGGGTAGGAATCTTTCTGTTGGGCAACGTTTTAGCAGAGACTATTATTGCCTCCCCAAAAATTCATCCTCAGAGCTTGGATGCTAGCTTAATCCGGACAGTTTTCCGACTTTTAGGGTTGATCGCTGGTATTATTACCCTAATCCTGGGAATTGACCGCGTGGGGATCTCTATTGTTCCAATTATAGCGAGTGTGGGAATCGGGGGGCTGGCCTTTGCTTTGGCAGCTAGACCGACCTTAGAAAACTTGATTGCCGGACTGATACTATTAACAGACCGACCAGTGAAAGTGGGTGAGTATTGTCGTTTCGGAGATGAGGAAGGAACTATAGTAGAGATTGGTTTGCGCTCAACAAGAATTCTCTCGATCAATGGTGATTTAATTTCTATACCTAATTCTCAATTCTCAGAGCTGAAGTTAGCTAATAAGAGCAGACGCGATCGCATTCTTTTACGTCAAACTATTGGGCTACGTTATGAGACAACCTCTGACCAATTACGGTTTGTACTGGCAAAATTTCGGGAAATGATTTTGGCTCACCCTAAACTTCTTGAGCAGGGAGCGCGAGTCAGATTAATCAAATATAATGATTATTCCCGTGATGTAGAAATTTTTGTTTATGTAGATACGGGTAAATTAGCTGAGTTTTTAGCAATTCAGGAGGATGTGCTACTAAGAGTTAATGATATAGTTGAATTATCAGGAACAGGCTTTGCTTTTCCCTCCCAGACGAATTATATTTCTCAAGATAGCGGACTCGAGCCTGAGAGAAGTCGCGCTGCTGAGGCTGAGGTTAAGCTTTGGCGGTCAAAGGGTATACTTCCTTTTCCTGACTTGTCTACTGAACAGCGCGATCAATTTCGTGATACTTTAGATTTTCCACCAGAAGGTTCACCAAATTGTCCTCCAGTTTCAAGTCAAGGGAATAACAGCAAGGAGGATGAAGTTATATCTGACAAAAATTAAATGTAGTGGCGTGTCAAGCTTAAAATGGTGTGTTAGGAGCAAGCAACCTAGAAGACCTCTCCCCCAACCCCTCTCCTGCAAGGAGAGGAGATAAATCCCCCCAACGCTAGCAGGGAATGGGGTTGGGGGGTTAGGTTTTTTAATCCACATTTTCAAGCTTGACACGACAGTAGCAAAAATCAAAGTTGCAAATTCCGGTGGGTAAATGGTTGAGCATTTTCACCAGAATAAGTCGCAGCAATATGACCATCCCCAACAACTTGATATTTATAAGTCACTAATCCTTCTAAACCTACGGGACCTCTTGGTGGCATTTTCTGGGTACTAATTCCCACCTCGGCACCAAAACCATAACGGAAACCATCAGAAAATCGAGTTGAGCAGTTATGGAATACACCTGCTGCATCTATTTGGGCAAGGAATGTTTCTGCTGTTTTGCTGTCTTCAGTTATAATAGCATCTGTGTGTCTGGAACCATAAGTATTGATGTGAGCGATCGCTTCTTCTAAACTATCCACTACTTTAACGGACAAGACTAGATCGCTGTATTCTGTTGCCCAGTCTACATCCGTCGCTACTTTTACTGATGGCAATATTTGCTGAGTAGCTGCATCACCGCGTAACTCAACCTGACGTTTTTCGAGTTCTAGGAAAACTTCTGGGAGAAACTTGGCAGCAACATCAGCGTGTACTAACAAAGTTTCAGCAGCATTACAAGCAGCAGGATATTGAGTTTTGGCATCAATAGTAATTGCTACTGCTTTTTGCATATCTGCAAATTTATCGACATAGACATGACAAATTCCTTCCGCATGACCTAAAACGGGAATTTGCGTATTTTCTTGAACAAATCTCACAAAAGAATTAGAACCCCTGGGAATAATTAAATCCACATATTCATCTAACTTAAGTAACTCCAGAGTTTCTTCGCGGGTAGTTAATAATTGTACTGCATCAGGGTTAACAGAAGTTGTGGATAAACCTTGGCGAATTGCTGTCACTAATTCTTGACATGAATTTGTTGCTTCTTTTCCCCCTTTGAGAATGACACCATTTCCTGATTTAATTGCCAAAGCTGAAATTTGAATAACAGCATCTGGACGAGCTTCAAATACCACACCAAGAACACCCAGGGGACAAGTAATACGCTTGAGATTTAATCCTACATCCAGTTCCCGATGTATTTGCAGCATACCCACAGGTTCGGGAAGAGTAGCAACATTGCGTAAACCAGCGATCGCGCTTTTGAGTTTAGCCTCATCCATTTTCAGTCTATTATAGAGCGGTTTGGCAATTCCATCAGTTTCAGCTATGCGACAGTCAAGTTGGTTTGCTGTAATAATTTTAGGTGCAGCTTTTTCTAATGCTTGAGCAACTGCTTCAATAGCTTGATTTTTCGCTTCTGTAGATAAAGCTGCTGATTTTTGTGCTGCTTGACGGGTGGTTTTTGCTATTTCAATCAAAGAGACTTCTGTAATCATTTTACTTTAGGCAAAATTTCAGGAATTATTTTCTCATCGTATCATTTTTTTGTAATTGAAGGAAGAAGGAAGAAGATAAACATTCAGCTATTAGTGTTTCCGTTCCAAAATTCTCTGCAAACAGCTCTCAGCTTTTTTAATAAATAGCGAAGCTACTCTAATAGCTGATAGCTGAATGTTTACAAAACAACAAGTTTATGGTTAATTTTTAGGACTAAATTGGTAATATATCAAAGCTTTCAGCTAAACCTGTTCCTACAATTTTTTGAACCTATAAAACGATCACTTAAATATTTTTAGCAAAAATCTCTAAAACTGGTATTACCTTAAATTTTCCTTGTCTACTTATCTGATTTTTCATTAACTAATTACTCAAACACTAAGATTTCTGTCCGGATACTTCTGCTTCCGGATAGAAAGCAATCAATAGACTAATTGTATATGTAATGGCTTATGCAAATTTTTAAATTTCTTTCATTAAAACTTGGATTAATCACGAAAAAATTCTTATACAATTGTTATAAAATATCAAAAATTATAACTTTAATATTCTTTAGTTTCTTAAGCTTAATTCTAATCATCAACAAAGCTGATTTAGCATTAGGTCAGACTTCAGAAATATTACAAAACAGTAATATTGAAAATATCACTCAAGTTAACTCATTAACATCTCTAAACAACATAGTTTATAAACCTATCAAAATAGATGGTAGAGAAATCTTCAAAGTTGCTGCAATAGCAGGGCAAGAAATTCAAGGAAATAGCAATACATCTCCCCTAAATATTCGAGTGAGATTCTATGAAAATAATCTCAGAGAAACGATTAAAAATTGCTTTGATGCAGATACTTTAAAATTAACTCTTGAAACCCTAGAAAACCATACTTTAGTATTGGCTTCTGATGCAGAAGAACTGAAAAATCAAAAATTAATTGCTATTACAGATTTAGATGCTCAGATTCATGGCATATCCAGAGAAGATTTAGCTAATCAGATTATTGGTTTTATGAGAGATGCTTTAATCAGGGCACAGAGAGAGCGACAACCAGATTATTTATTCAGACAAATTTTAATTTCTACAGCGATAATATTAGCTGTGATATTTTTGAGCTTTCTCATATCAATTTTGCAAAAATACTACTTAAAGAAATATCAAAAACTTCAAAAACTTATAGAAGGTTTAAAATTGTCTTATCCACAAATAGATGAGTTGAGAAATCAGCAACAATTAACCACACTCAAACCAGAATTAACCCTCGGACAAAAACAACGGTTAATCTGGGAACAACAGCAAAATAAAAATTCTTTTTTCAGAAGTTTATTGCAAGTAATTCACATAATTTTATGGCTCTTTAGTATTGGCTGGATTTTAGGAAATTTTCCTTATAGTCGTTGGCTACAAATTTTCTTACTTTCTTATGCCATGGTATTAACGACAATCATCGGTACTTATTTAATAATTAAAATTAGTCCTGTTATAATCAACTGGTTTGCCATTAATAGTTTTCAGAGACTAGAAACAGAAACTTCTGTTCAGAGAACAATATCACGAGCAATTACTTTTTCCCATACATTGCAAGGAATTGTGATTTTTATATTGGTTTGTCTGGGTATACTCTTGGTATTTCAAAATTTCAATATTTCTCTAATTATAATATTAGTTGGCTTAGGCATTATTAGTTTGACCGTTTCTTTCGGTGGTCATAATTTAGTTAAAGATATAATCAGTGGAATTTTAATCTTGGTAGAAGATCAATATGCGATTGGCGACCTGATTGATTTAGATTATACTATTGGCTATGTAGAAGACATGAATTTTCGGGTTACACAATTGCGTGATGCTGGAGGACGCTTAACTACAATTCCCCATAGCAATATTTCTACCGTACATAATTTGACTAAAGATTGGGCAAGTATTGATTTAAGAATAAAACTGAATTTAGATACTAATTTAAGTCTAGCATTAAAGTTAATTAAGCAAGTTACTAATGAGTTGATACATGATGCAAGTTGGGAAGATAAAATTCTCGATTATGCTAGTATTTTAGCTGTAAATAGTGTTTCTCAAAGGGAGCTAGAAATTACGATTAGACTGAAAACTATTCCAAGAAAACAGTGGAATGTAGCTCGTGAGTTTTGCTATAGATTGAAACAAAATTTTGAGAGAGAGAATATTGCTGTTAATGCTACAATCAGTTCAAAGTATAGAATTTAAGTTGCAGCAGATCTAATATAGTTTGACAGAAGTCTGAAGTGAAAGTTGATAGACTTAAAGTAATGCTTATCAAGTAATTTCAGCTTGTCATAAAAATCTGAATTTTTAGGAGAAATTTAAAAGGTTATTATTGATGTAAGAGCAGATTTTTGAACAAATGAATGAAGCTTAATATAATGAGAGTAGAGAATAACTAGATAATTAAAAAAATCTTATATTTATAAGTGATAAATAAAAAAAAACTGGTGACTAAATCCCAGGATTGGGTTATATCAGTTATCAGTTAACAGTTATCAGTACCTCGTGCAATAGGAAGACATGAAACACTGAATTTTCTTTTTTATAGCCTTTACAGAGGAGATTTTATACCTTATTTTCTGGTAAAATAACTAAATAAATTTATACTCAAGGGTCGAAATGGTGGGCCACTTGACAATTTTGCACCTAATTAAAAATGATAATTAACAACAAAATATCAAAATCACTGATATTAAAAGGACTACTCTTGATATTACCTCTGGCTATAGTAAATTCTATTACATATCCTACGCCTGCTCAAATTAACCCTAGCCAACCTTCAAGAAATCGAAATTCTTCAGGCAGTCTTACTGTTCGCTCCGATATTCAAGAAGCTGATGCTAGAACAGGAGTTGTGACAGCTCGTGGTAATGTCCAAATTAATTACCCTGCCCGCCAAATTCAAGCAACAGCAGCTCAAGCTCAATATTTCAGCCGAGAACGTAGAATTGTTTTGAGTGGAAATGTATTTATACTACAGGAGGGCAATACAATTAGAGGAGAAACTGTCACTTATTTAATAGATGAAGGACGTTTTATTGCCCTACCTCAATTGCAAGGTCAAGTAGAATCTATATATGTAGTTCCTGCAGGTCAAGAAGGAGATATAGGAGGTAGTGTTACTGCACCATTCAATCCAAAACCAGCCTTTAAAACTCCAATAAGTCCATAATTTGAAATCTAGGGAATAGGGGAGCGGAGGAGTAGCGGAGTAGGGGAGCAATTTTTTTGCCCAACTCTTGCCCAAAATGCTAACTTTTTGATTTTTCGGGAACCGTGCATGAAAAACTGAAAACCTAGTATTTTTTTCGACCTCAAGAAGGCACTTACTTTTATCTGTCAATGTACGCGAGAATTAATCAGCAGAGCAATAATTATTTCTGTACGATTTATTGTTGAAGGTGTCTATTATATTCCTATTTTTTTTTCAATATTTATATTACTCCTTCTTCCCTCTTTCTTCTTTCTTCTTTCTTCTTCCTTCTATGAAAATTGTTCTTGAGAATATTCACAAATCTTATAGTAAACGTGCCGTTGTGAGTCGGGTTAATATATTTATTGCTCAGGGAGAAATTGTTGGGTTACTCGGTCCTAATGGTGCTGGTAAAACTACTACATTTTATATCGCTACAGGTTTAGAAAAACCTTCACTTGGCACTGTTCTTTTAAATGAGTTAGATATAACAAGTTTACCAATAAATAAAAGAGCAAAACTTGGTATTGGTTATCTAGCTCAAGAACCTAGTATTTTTCGTAACCTTAGTGTAAAAGATAATATTCTCCTAGTCTTAGAACAAACAAAAGTGCCTCGTCGTGAATGGAAAAGGCGCTTAGAATTTCTATTACATGAATTTCGTTTAGAAAAAATTGCTTATACTTTAGGTTCTCAGGTTTCTGGGGGGGAACGTCGGCGCACAGAATTAGCAAGAGCTTTGGCATCTAACCGAGATGGACTTAAGTTTTTATTTTTAGATGAACCATTTGCAGGAGTAGATCCAATAGCTGTTTCTGAGATTCAAAAAATAGTAGGTAAATTAGCAGAACAAAAGATGGGTATTCTAATTACGGATCATAACGTTAGAGAGACTTTAGAAATTACTGATAGAGCTTATATTATGCGAGATGGACAAATTTTAGCATCTGGAACGGCAGAAGAACTTTATAACAATCCTTTAGTACGTCAATATTATTTGGGTGATAAATTTCAGTTTTGAGACGTTCTTAGCTAAGAAAGTAATTCTGAAGTTTTTAGTATTATTTAATTAGAGGTTGATGATTAAATATCAAAGCCTTTACAGATAAAGGGAGAACATCAAATGAAAATTGGCCACATTAAACCCAGTTTTCCTAACGAAAAAAGAGTTGGTTTATTACCGCAACATTTATCCTACTGTAGTTCAGAGGATGAACGCAGATTTGAAGAAGGTTATGGGGAAAGTTTAGATATTCCCGACGCAGCTTATGGAGAAGGTGCTAGTTATTCTCGCGAAAGTCTATTTGCTTGGGCGGATGTAATTTACTGCATTAAAGTTCCCCAACCCCAAGATTATCAATATTTTAGAGAGAATCAAGCTCTTGTAGGTTGGATTCATCCGTTTGGTGCATCAGGAAGACATTTTCGAGAATACTGTGCTGAACCGAAAAATCTGCGACTATTTGATATTGAGAATGACATCTCTATCCGTATTAGTCAAGGAAAAACAGAAATTCTCAATACTCCAAAAGATTTTTTAAAAGAAAATAACATATTCGCAGGTTACGCCTCAATGATGCAAGCCATTATGTTGCGAGGTGGGATTACTCAGAATGATCGAGTAGCAATATAAAATCCAGTTGAAAAGCTGTCATTGCAACGAAAAAGCTAATAAATTTTCCCTTTTAAGAGGTACTGAAATATAGAAAATAGCCTCAAATACTGATAACTGATAACTGATAACTGATAACTGATAACTGATAACTGATAACTGATAACTGATAACTGAAATTACTGCCCGATTTGAAATATTTGTTCTGCGGTCAAATTGAGTTCGCGAAAAGTCGGCGAACCGACTACATTTTGACCTCTAAATAAATTTAGGACATATTCACCTTCAACTAAATGATAAACTGAAATAGTTGGTTGTTTCGGGTCTCCAATATAGCGCCTTCCTCCTAACCCTAAATAATCAACTATCCAATACTCACCTATCCCTAATTTTTCATATTCTCCCAACTTCATTAAATAGTCATCTTGCCAATTGGTACTTACTACTTCTATTGCTAATTTAATACTTTTACCTTGAGTAATAGTCGATCGTTTTTTCCACATTGGTTCATTTTCCATAGCATTAGAATCTAATACCATTACATCAGGGATATAAGCAGATTTATCTGAATCTATGGCTTTAATTAATCCTTGTCGAGGGATAAAAAAAGGCAAATTCAGACGCTCAATATTAACTGATAGTTTTGATGCCAGAAAACCAGCTACTTGTTCGTGAGTTCCAGTAGGTTGCACTTGAAAAATCTCTCCATTATGTAATTCAAACCGACCATAACCATCAGGATACCATTCCCAAAAATCCTCTAAATTCATCAACTTAATATCCTCTTTTTCTGGGATATTAATTGCTTCTATTTCTTGAACAGACATATTGATACTCCTAATAATTTAACATCATGTTCGATAGAACAATTATAATTAGGCTTGTAGTAGGGCTAAAGCCCTAATACCAATATTGTTAGGGCTAAAGCCCTACTACAAACAAAAACTTTTTTATCACTGATTATCCGGAGATAATATAAGTTATAAATCTATCAGTTTACCTGGAAAAATTAACTGTTATTATTGATATAAAAAAGCGTAGAAACCGGGTTTGTTTTAAATGCTTATCTCCTACAAACCCGGTTTCTCATTATCTATAGCAAACCCTCATTATCAACGAGATATTTTGCCAACTTATTAATACATTTACGAATTTGAGGGTCTCGTCCGCCACGACTATCTATTACAGTCATTACATAGACTTCACCATCAATACTGAACCCCAAAGTTGTACCTAGAGCGCGAGAATTTTCTCCAGTCTTTTCACCCAACCATTGAACTTCTGGCAATTTTTCTAAACCAGCATATCCCAATAACCTATCCTTCTGATTAGCCAATGCTTCTATCAATACATCAGAATTTGGATAATCGTTATTATATATTGAGACCATCATATCTGTCAGCTCATTGCTAGTCAAACGATTACGACCTTTACCTGGATTTTTTGGCCTAATACGGTTGCCCATTAATTTGTAGTTAACCCGAATAACTTTGTAACCATCATCTTTAAGAACTTTATTAATGTAAGGTTGCCCTAAATAATCTATTAGTTGATTTGTGGCAATATTACTACTATGGTCAATCATTTGTCCGACCAAAGTTTTTAGGGGATAACGTTTTCTTGCTCGAATTTCTGAAGCATCTTCGGTAAAGTTCCCTCGACTTACATAAACAGGAGTATCTAAACTAATATTTTCTTGAGATACTTTTTGCATCACCGCCACAGCAACAGGAACTTTGATTAAACTTGCGGGACTAGATGGCAGTTTATTACCATTTAAGTTTAAACATTCTCTGCGTAAATTACAGATAGTAATTGTAGCTCTACTTGATAGACCACTGTCTTTACGAATTTTATCTAAAAAGTTAGATTTAGTGATGTTTAATTGATAAGAAGAATCATAGAGACTGCGCTTATATTCTTTGATTTTTTTATTAGTTTTTTCTCCTATTAATGAATCGTCAGGAATTTCCTGTAAATTATAAATAGCTTGTTGCCAGAGATGTTTTTCTGTTTCTCTAGTTTTGACTGTTGGACTTGGAGAGACTCCCACTTCAGCAGCTTGGGCACCAAGAGTTAATGCTTGTCTCCAATTATCATTTGCTCGCTGTTCAACTAATATTTGAACATCAATTTCTTGTAATTGTTGAACTAAGTTTTGTTGTTTTTCTAATATTGCTTGATTTTCCTCAGAAAAGAATAATCTGTTTCTCGGAGCAGGCAAAGATTCTAATTTATTAACTACGCGATCGCGCATCTCATAGAGTTCTTGTAAAGATTGAGTATAAGATTCTGCTGCTGAGGAACTCTGTATATTTCCAATTGAAATAATGGTAAGACTGGCCATTGTTACTAAAGTGCCAGTGAGTATTTTTCTAATTTTTCGTATTCGGTACATAGAATTAGCTCCACACAAATGAATAAATAATTTTATACTGACGAATAAGGATAATCTTTAAGTCTGAAGAAAATCAATCTATCAGTCTAAATACAAATATACTATGTTTTATATTCAGTATTCAAGGTGCTAAGATGAACACTTTAGAAAAATTAAATACAACTCTGGACAATGGAGGAGCTAGTACGGAGGAAGCTTTAAAATTTTTTGATGAGTTAGAGTCGGTAAATTTAGAGTTTATGATGGGTAGGTGGCAAGGATTTGAATTTCCGACAAATCACCCAATGAATGGTTTGTTAGAAACTAGTGGCTGGTATGGAAAAGAATTTGTTGATACTGAAAAAGTTCATCCTTTGTTATTTTCAGATGGGAATAAAAACATATTTAAGGTCGATCCAAATCCAATTGCAATGAATTTAGGACTTCGTTTACCAATTCTCAAAAGTAAGGCTATGAAACCTATTTTTTCCCTGATGAACTTGATGTTAAAAACGGAAAAAAGTCATGCAAGGATTCGTATGATGGAATATCGTCAAAAGGTTAGTGCAACGATGATTTATGATAATTTACCAATTAACGACATCTTTAGAAAAATAGACGATAATACAGTATTAGGTTTGATGGATTTTAAAGGCGTATCACAACCTTTCTTTTTTGTGTTGAAGAGAGATATATAGCCGAAGTCATTTCAGTTATCAGTTATCAGTTATCAGTTATTAGGAACAGGCAACAGCAACAGTAGGAAAAACATTTCCAAACTATAACCCATAACTTAGGATTACATGGTGATCCACACATAAGTTGCGGGTAATAAAAAAGTGGATAAAAAACTAAAACTCTCGCCTGTTCCTAGTTAAGGGTTCTTTGTCCCCTCAAAGTGTTCATTAATGGATAATGAATAATTACACTATTAGATTGAATACAAGGATATATTATAGCAATCCTATATATTTTTTTATGTTAAACTTAAAAAGTTCAAATAAAAACAGAAAATAAAAATGTATGATATCACTCAATTTGGTCTCAGAAATATGTCAGAATGTGGGCTAGCTTTACGCAATATCGGCAAAAATACTCATAGTACAGAAGAGGTAAGTAACAGAGTTATTAAGTATATTTACGAGAATATAGTTAGTAAAAAGACTCAGGAAAAATCCTGTGTGTTAGTCCGTATGTTTCAAACTATTCCTTATGAAAAACTAACCCCTGAACTCCAAAAATATGCTTCTAAAGTATTAAATAATCAACCAGTAAATCCTAATCTAAAATGCTTGACTTTACTGGCTACTGCTGGGGAAAAACCAGAATGGAACTTACGACACAAATCTTCTGGACATAAAACAATTCCTTTAGCAAATAAAGAAGCGATCGCTAAAATTCCTATGATATCAAGGCTAATTCAACAATTAGGAATAGATCCTGGTCAAGTGTTAGAAGCAGACCCAAATTTATTGGCTGACTTAGAGCAAAAAATGTATAACGTATTCTATGTAGCTGATGCTTTGGGTAGCCCTTATATTCCAGCGCAAGAATCATTTGTCATTCCTTTTAATATTAAATCTGTAATCGGATTTGGAGGTTTATTACCTTCAGGAAATATGTTTGTAGTTTTAATGTTTTTGAGAGTGAAAGTGCCAAGAGAAACAATTGATTTATTCAAACCATTAGCATTAGCTGTAAAAATGAATCTTTTGCCCTTTGACAAAGGTCAAATTTTTTCAGATTGTCAAGCTCAAAAATTTGCTCATAAAGAAGAAATAAATAAAGATAAAATTATTGAACAGCTTCAATCACAAAACGCTGCATTAAATCAGTTATTAGATGTATCAGAGAAATCCACATTAATTCAATCTGAACGTTTAGAAAAATCCCTCGCCGAACAGCAAAAAATTCTAGAAAAACTTCAAATAACTCATGCTCAATTACTACACACAGAAAAAATGTCTAGTTTAGGACAAATGGTAGCTGGTGTCGCCCATGAAATTAATAACCCTATTAACTTTCTTCATGGAAATATTGCTCCAGCTCAAGATTATATTCAAGACATACTAGAATTGCTAGAGATATATCAACAGCAATATCCTCATCCTACAGCAGAAATTCAAAATAAAATAGCAGAAATTGACCTGGGTTTTATTAAGAAAGACCTGGATGAAATTATTGGATCTATGAAGATAGGAACAGAAAGGATTTATGAAATAGTTAAGTCAATGCGTAATTTTTCTCGGTTTGAAAAAGCAGAAATTAAACAAATTGATATCCATGAAGCAATTGATAGTACATTAATGCTTTTAGATAACCGAATTCAAGCCAAAACTTCTTCTCCAAAAATCAAGATTATTAAAGAATATCAAAAATTACCATTAGTAGATTTTTCTGCTGGTCAACTACACCAAGTATTAATGAATATTTTGAGTAATGCTATTGATTCTCTGGAGGAGTATAAAAATCAGCCCACACCAATAAAAGTTAGGAAAAATCAGAATCAAATTAAAATTTGTACTAAAGTTTTAAATGAGGAATGGGTGATAATTGATATTGCAGATAATGGTTTTGGTATGACTGAAGAGGTTAAGAAAAAACTATTCGATTCCTTCTTTACAACTAAATCTTCAGGTAAAGGAACTGGGTTAGGATTATCTATTAGTTATCAAATTATTGTAGAAAAACATGGCGGAAAGCTATTATGTAATTCTCAACTTGGAGAGGGAGCAGAGTTCATAATTCAGATTCCCATTAAGCAGAAAGTTATTCAAATAGCATAGTAGATAACTAATTTTTATCTAGCGATCGCTCTAGTTTGACATTTCCTAGTCTAAGATTTATCATTAAAAATGCCATTTATTTTACCCGAATTAATCGGCTTAATTGGATTTATAACTATATGGCAGCTAGTAGCAATCCAGTATAGTTCAATTATTCTACCTTCTCCTCTAGAAACTTTAGTAGCTTTGCAAAGTTTGGCAAGTACAAATCAATTAACTATGGCTGTTTTAACTACTAGCTTCGATGCCATTAGTGGTTTTACAATAGCAACAGTTATTGGCAGTATTTTAGGAATAATAGCTGGTATAAAACCTTTTGTTAGTCGCGCTATTAGACCTTTAATTACTGCTTTGCAAGGAGTACCACCTATTGCTTGGATTGTTATTGCATTACTTTGGTTTGGTACTGGTAATTCCACAGCAATATTTACTGTTGCTGTTGCTACTTTACCAATTATATTTATTGGTGCTGTGGAAGGTGTGAGAAATATTAATTCACAGCTTCTAGAAATGGCTGATACTTTGAAAATGTCGATAAAAATTTTATTGGTAGATTTATATTATCCACATTTATTATCAAGTTTATTTCCTTCAATAGCATCAGGATTAGGATTAGCTTGGCGAGTGGCAATAATGTCAGAATTATTATCATCTGAAACTGGTATTGGTGCAGAAATGAATATTGCTAGAATTAATCTGGATACGGCGGAAGTTATGGCTTGGGTTCTGGTAGCGGTAGTATTGATTTTAATATCTGAATATTTAGTTATTCGTCCTATTCGTAGATTATTAACACCTTGGAATAGTTAGGGAGTGGGGGAGTGGGGGAAGTGGGGGAAGTGTGGGAAGTGTGGGGAGCCATTTATTGTAAAAATGTACAAAATAGTCTACTTTTTTGTACATTTTCTACTGAATATTCATAACATTCTTTTTTCAAATTGGTATCAGGATGGGGAGATATTTTAGAGAATTTTGAAAAAGGTATTTTAATAAGCGGATTTAGTATAATACAGCTTTTCCCAGAGCCTAATGGTATATGTATATTTTATCCTATTTCCTGTTCTCTGTTCCCTGTTTCCTAAACCCTATAATTAACACTAACTGGTTAATAATTATCAAAACTTTTAATTTTCCTACTCCCTACTCTCAATAGTTTGACAGAATGTCTTTTGACAATATTGCTACCCTAATTTAGAATATTTGCTCATTCAGTAAGAAAAACAAAAATTATTTTTTTTACTATCAGCAAAGATGCTAATTTTACAAGATATTCATCACAAATACAAAAACCATATTGTACTTAATAATATTAATACTCATGTAAAACCAGGACAAATATTGTGTTTAACAGGACCTTCTGGGTGTGGAAAAACTACTATTTTACAAATAATAGCAGGCTTGATTAAAGCAACTTCAGGTAAGGTGAAAAATCAATTTCTACAGACAGGTTATGTTTTTCAAGAACCAAGACTACTTCCTTGGTTTACCACTTTAGAAAATATTGCTTTTGGCTTAAAAGCTAAAAGAATAGGAAAAAAACAACGGCAAAACATAGCTTTTACTCTCGCCCAACAATTAGGTATTGAGAGAGCAGCTAATCAATATCCACATCAACTAAGTGGAGGAATGCAACAGCGAGTTGCTTTAGGAAGAGCATTAGCAGTGGAACCAAATTTACTTTTATTGGATGAACCTTTTAGTGCTTTAGATATTGGTAGAAGACGTGACTTGCAGGGATTATTGTTAAAGTTATTGAGCGATCGGAATATGGCAGCTATTTTAGTTTCCCATGATTTAGCGGAGGCAGTTTTAGTGGCAGATAAATTGATTGTTTTGTCCCCTTCTCCCAGTAAAATTGTCTATGAGTGGCAACCTGATATACCTTCAATAAAAAGAAACGAAGCTTATATTTATAAAACACTTTCTCAACTTTTGATGATTCCAGAAATAGCTACTTGTTTTCGCTTATCAACACAAAAGTTAGAAAAGAGAGAGTGGGGTGATGGGGTGATGGGGTGATTAGTAAGTAGCATAATTTTTTGTATTTAATCTTAATTATTAGTCAAATAGAAATGGAAAAATTGATCATAACAATCCTCCTAAATCAAAGCCATTATCAATTATCAATACTAATAACTGATAACTATAGCACTACGCAAAAACGTTAGGAGATTTATAAATCCTGGAACCGTTTAACAATCTACTATTCCCTACTCCCTACTCCCTACTCCCTACTCCCTACTCCCTAGCGCGTAGCGCTATAAAATTGCTATTCTTTACAGAAGTTTTCAACAACTAATTTATTTGGTTTGAAAAATGATAGATAAAAACCGCCGTAAATTTTTACAATTAATATTAACCACAACTGGTTTAACATTTGCTACTAATTTCCCCACAGCTAAAGCAGCAAAAATTATTGCTCAATCTGAACAAAAATTGCCAAATTTAGCCCTGGGTGGGTCTCCAATTATAATTACAATTCTACTCGCCTATTTAGCAGAACAAAGTCAGATTAAAAACTTAGTAGAAACAGTCGATTTCCGTATATGGAAAACTCACGACCAACTTCGAGCAGATGCTGTTTCAGGAAAACTACAAGTATCAGCAACTCCTACATCTCTCGCAGCAAATTTATATCAAAGACAGGTTCCCATCAAATTACTTAATGTTTTAGTTTGGGGAGTTTTAAATATTTGGTCGGGTCAGAATATCCAGAATTTTGATGATTTAAGAAATAAAACATTACTAATAGCTTTCCGAGGCGGTTTACCATCTCAACTATTTTTTTATTTAGCAAAAAAAAATGGATTAAACCCAGAAAAAGATTTAAAAATTCAATACACTACAGACTTTGCTCAAGCAGTGCAATTATTATTAGCAGGCCGTGGCGATGCAGCCCTTTTAGCCGAACCTGCTGGTACGGGTGCCGAACTTCGCGGTAAACAACAAGGATTAGATATAAAATTGGCGATTAATTTACAACAAGAATGGGGCAAAGTAACAGGTAGATCCCCTCGTTTTCCCCAGGCAGGAACTTTAGCTTTAACTTCTATAATTAATCAATATCCTGATGTAATTGAAGCTGTACAAAATGGTTTAGTTGAAGCGGTAAATTGGGCAAAAAATAATCCTGATGATGCTGCTGCATTGGGGGCAAAATATCTAGGTTTAAAAGTACCTGTAATTAAAAAATCTCTGGGATATACCCCACTAGAAATGGTGAGTGCTAAAGACGCAAAAGAAGACTTAGAGTTTTGGTATTCTCGTTTATTAGAGCAAAACCCTAAACTTTTTGGTGGTAATTTGCCTGATTCAGGATTTTATTATGGATAGATAAAGCTGATAAGGTTAAACATCTTAACAAAATAGTACACAAGGCTTAAAGTTTTGGTATTCTCATTTATTTGATTTGAGCAAAATCCTCAACTTTTTGGTGGTAATTTACCTGATTCAGGATTTTGTTATGGATAGATAAAGTTGATAAGATTAAACATCTTGACAAAATACATAGTACATTAGAAGATAAATTTCTTGGCTAATTAATAAAGTCTATTTTAATGAACTGAAAATTAACCATAGAATTTTCGGTAGGGATTGAGTCTACCCAATTTATTCTACTCCCTACTCCCTACTCCCTACTCCCTATTCCCTAAAATAATATGTCAAAAATTCGTCTAAATTGTTTATTATTTGTCTTAATTAAACTTTTAATCATCTCTACCGTTGCTGAGGCAAATGAAATTAAATATACACAACTAAATTCTCAAATAAAAACTGGAGAAAAAGATAATTCACAATCAGATATAACCCCCGTTGCAGAAGATGCAATTATTGTTCAACCCCATCAACTTGAGCAAAAATTAGACTTAATGGAGCAAGTTACTTCTGTATCTCAATTATCCGATGTTCAACCGACAGATTGGGCATTTCAAGCATTACAATCTTTAGTAGAACGTTATGGGTGTATTGTTGGTTATCCCGATGGTAGTTATCGCGGTAATCGTGCCATGACTCGCTACGAATTTGCAGCAGGTTTAAATGCTTGTTTAGACAGAATTACTGAATTAATTGCTGCTGCTACAGCAGACTTAGTAACTAAAGATGATTTAGCAGTTTTACAACGTTTACAAGAAGATTTTGCAGTCGAACTTGCAGAAATTAAAGGCAGAGTAGATGCTCTAGAAGCACGGACTACCGAACTAGAAGCAAATCAATTTTCAACAACAACTAAATTAGGTGGAGAAGTTGTATTTGCTATTAGTAATGCTTTTGGAGATGAAAAAGCAGGTGGTGGAAGTTTAGAAGATAATACTGTTTTAAATAATCGAGTCAGTTTAAATTTTAATACTAGCTTTACAGGGCGAGATTTGTTGAGAACTCGTTTAGATGCTCTAGATACTGTTCCTTATGGAGTGCCAATAACAGGAACAAATATGACTCGTTTAGCTTTTCAAAGAAATACTAATAATACCTTTGATGTTGGTAAATTATTCTATCGTTTTCCAATAGGCAAAAAATTTAGAGTTCATATTGATGCCACTGGAGCTAGATATAATATGAATGTTTCTGATAACTTCAACAGACTATTTGCTAGTCGAATTTCAGGTGCAATTTCTAATTTTGGACGATTCAATCCTATCTATGCTCAAGGAGCGCGGGGTGCTGGAATAACTACCGTTTATAATATTAATAAATCCTTCACTTTATCTTTAGGATATATAGGAAGAGACCCAGAAAATCCTCGCGAGGGAAATGGATTTTTTAATGGTAGTAATGCAGCCTTAGCACAACTAGATATTCGACCAAGCGATCGCCTCCGTTTTGGCCTTACTTATGTGCGTTCTTACTATCCTAAAAATAAATTATTTGTCTCAGCAGCAACAGGTAGTAGAAGAGCAAATGCACCTTTTGGTCCTTTAGTTCCCACTTCCGCCGATCATTTAGGTTTTCAAGCAAGTTGGCGTGCTTTTGATAAATTGACAATTTCTGGTTGGACTGGATTAAGTTTTGCTCATGCCGAAGAATCTGTTGGTATTGTCAAAGAGGGAGACGAAGCAACTATTGTAAATTGGGCAGTAACTTTCGGATTTACTGACTTAGGAAAAAAGGGTAGTTTGCTTGGTTTAGTAATAGGAAGTCCGCCTAAAGTAACTGATAATGATAATGCTCCACAAGACAATGATACTGCTTGGCATTTAGAAGGCTTTTATCGTTATCAAGTTAATGATAATATCTCAATTAATCCTGGAGTTTTAGTAGTTATTAATCCCGAACATGAAGAAGAAAATGAAACTATTGCTATAGGAATTGTGCGGATGATTTTTCTATTTTAGTAACACTTACAAAGAAATCAGGTTTTTAGGATAAATTGTTAAATTTGGTAAGGGTTTGGAGACCAAACCCCTACGATATTCAATTTTACCAAAACTACCAAATTTGATATTATTTTCTGGTCATTAAAAACTACCCTAAAAAATCTATCAAATACAGTTTTAGGTTACAGATATTTAACGATAGAAATTGCTTACTCTATTTACCATATTATTCCTGATAAATAAAACTGCCACATCCCAATAACGATCGTCTGCATCTTTAATATCGCACTTGATTTTCCATTCTCCATCATCTACAACAGGCATAATAGTTAATGCTGTTGCTTTGTGTTTCTGCTTTGCTCCGCAATTAAATCCGGCAATAACTGCAGTCCATTCTGACGCTGAATATCCAGTTTTAATTGTGGGATTACGATTTACCTGATAAATTTGATATTCCATAGGTTTTTGGTTAGTTATAACCTCTTGAGAACTTTCTGTATCTGGTAAATATGAGGCGACAACTTCATCTGGTAAATATGAGGCGACAACTTCATCAAATGTCATACACTCAGATACTTCTTGTGAAGATAAAGCCCGATTATAGATGCGAATGTTCCCCATTTTATAGTGGAAATACTCCTCAGACTGTGGCTTATCGCTCTTACCAATATAATTTTGAGTGCGCTCGATATTTTCAGGTAGTTTTAATGGCTGGCTTTTCAATAGTTCAGCATTCTTGTATATTTTGGCATTGCCCAAACCATCAATTGTTATGGTTAAATGGAGCCACTGACTATGCTCTAGAATTCCCTCAATACTCATCTGACAAGCCTTACCAGTCTCAAATAGCAGTGTATTTGTTTTTTCCTGACTGGCTAAGACAATACTTTTGTTATTTGTCTGATCGGCGAAATTAATAATTTTTGACCATTGATTGAAGCTTTTGTAATAAATCCAAATTGCTACAGTTAAGCCTTCGGAATAATCCAAATCAATTGTCGGAAGTTGAATATAATCGTCAACTCCATCAAACATCAAACATTTACCCAGGCGATCGTCTTTATCTAAGGAAGGACGACCATAAACTTTGCCACTATAATTATTTTCTGACAAATCTGAGATTATTTCTTCTCCTGCTGAATTTTTAATAATCTCATTACACTTGAGATGGAGTTGTAAACCTTTGTGGATATTACTATCCTCATCAACTCTCATACACTCAGAGATTTCTTCTGAAGATAAAGCCCGATTATAGACACGAATATTTGCCATTTTACAGTGGAAATACTCCTCAGACTGTGGATTCTCGCTCTTACCAATATAATTTTGAGTGCGATTGATATTTTCTGGAAGGCTCAATGAATCGCTTTTAAATAGTTCAGCATTCTTATATATTTTAGCATTGCCCGAACTCTCAATTGTCATAGTTAAATGGAGCCATTTAGTATGCTCTATAATTCCATCAATATTCATTTGAGAACCATTTCCAGTCTCAAATAGTAATGTATTTGTTTTTTTATGACTAGCTAAGACGATACTTTTCTCATTTTTCTCATCAACGAAATTAATAATTTTTGATGATTGATTGAAGCTTTTGTAATAAATCCAAATTGCTACAGTCAAGCCTTGGGAATAATCCAAATCAATTGTCGGAAGTTGAATATAATCGTCAACTCCATCAAACATCAAACATTTACCCAGGCGATCGTCTTGGTTTAAGGAAGGACGACCATAAACTTTGCCACTATAATTATTTCCTGACAAATCTGGAATTATTTCTTCTCCTTCTGAATTTTTGATAATGTCATTGCACTTAAGATAGAGTTGTAAACCTGTGTTAATATCATTAGTATTGCTAGCAGCATTCATGTTTGTATCATCCTTACCAGTAGTTGATGTGGTATCTGTTGCATCAGTAGTTGGAGTGGCATCACCTTCACCAGTAGTTGATGTGGTATCTGTTGCATCAGTAGTTGGAGGTGTCTCACCCGCACCAGTAGTTGATGATGTGTCTGTTCCATCAGTAGTTGGAGTTATCTCACCGGCACCAGTAGTTGATGCGGTATCTGTTGTTTCAGCTTCATCAACTTGCTTTAATTCATTAGGTTTATTAATGGGTTGAGGAGTTGTATCAATTGGATTTGTAAGGGTAGTATTGCTAGCAACATAAATATCATGCAAATCATTAGGTGATCGACCTTGAATTTTTTTTTGTTTGAAGGAGAAAGTAATCGAAATATAACGTTGATTACTTGATAACTGAAATAAACCTAAACCTGTACCTGTAGCAAGAGAAGAACCTGTATTGGGTGGACTTGGACAAAATTCCTGTTTACCATTAGAGTTTTTACCAGATATAGTTTGAGTTGCTGCATCTAGAAAGACTCGAGTATTATCGCTTTTAGAAAGAGTTCCACTGTTGAATAATTTCCAATCAGTTAAGTCAAGTTGACTACCGTCCAAAGTTTTTGCGGTTACTTTTATGCTTGTATATCCCATCTTGCTACCATTGAAGAATCTTGATATGGCAATATAAGTATCACTAGAAGTAGCGCCATCAGTTAGTGTTGAATCAATGATAGAAGCTTTGTAGTTACTAAAACCCAGGGTGACAGAATAGTTATTTTCATGCCCTATATTTCTTACTAGAGGCATAGTAGCAGTAATAGCGTTTACTTTACCTGTTAAGCTAAATTTATCCGCTATTTCCCCAGAAAGGAAGCGACTGTCTGTAATTGGAATATTACCTTCAGGTTCTCTTCTCCAATCACCATTATCATAGTCTATTTTATTATAAGTAATACTTATTGTACCACCTAAACCATCAGGGACTTCTACGGTTTTGCCAAATCCTGGGTAATTATAACCAGTAGTATTCCAGAATGTAATATTTTTAGTAGCGACTTCAGACACTAATTATTCTCCTTTTGTCTTGATTAATTGGGAATTTACTAGGGATACTAATCATCTTTTGATTGTCTGAAAAATATACAATCCAGATGATTTTGGAGTTTTGTCTATACAATAAATTTCAGGTTTATGGATGCACTAACTTAGCTTTTCTTAATAGCGCATCTTACCACTCATTAAATTATTAATATGGTTAAATTTTATGAAGAGTTATGAGTAAAGTTTTATGTACTAATTGATTCAGACTAAATGATTTATTTTCAATAAATTACAATTAAATAGTTAGCTTTTGAGTCTATATTTAATATGAAAGATTATGGTTTATTATTAACTCGTAGTATTGCTTTAATAAGCCTGATAATTAAATATAAATAAGGATTAGCCAATAATCTTGAACAAGGAGAATAATTATTAAAAAATTTAGACCTAGATTCAAACTAAGTCAGATTTAGATGAATTTTTTAGATAGAGTAATACTATCCATTAAAAGTAATTGAAAATATATTATTATTTTAATCAATAATTACCCACCAATTTGTTAAAGGTGGGGCATAGAAAACTGATAGAATTGAGCGTTAACTCGGGAGTTACAGACAGTATAATTATTCTTTAATAAACAGCGATCGCAACCACTTTAATGACTTCAGGTTTTCTTCAATTATCTTATTCTCGTTTTTTTCATTTAAACGAAAATTTTCTGACTGTTTAACAGCAGAAATACTTATTTTAGATATGGTTTTGCTAGATTTATTCACTTCTTTAAATAAATTTTTTGCTTTGATCGGTTTTATGTATCCTTTAAATAAATTTTTACTCATTGCTTTTACTTGATTCGAACTCAACAATATTTATTTTACAAGGAAATAGGGAAAAAGCAGAGTGTGGTCCGGGTGGGAAGTGTAGATACCTAGTGTAGAATGGCGGAAATAACTGACCAGTTACAAAATCCTAAAAGTCCCACTAATCAATACTTCTGACTTCTGACTTCTGACTTCTGACTTCCGCGTAGCAGCACTAGATTCTACCTTTCTTTTTTCCCTATTCTATTTCTCGATTTCCTGACTATTGCTAAAACCTCCACTTTTGCAAAGATATCAAATGGATTCTATAAAAGCCATAGGTCCAAGTCGAGAAGTAATTGATAAAAAATGGGTAAGAATTGATTTGATGATTGGATGAGTGGGAGATATCTAATACACCCCTACTCCCCTACTCCCTTACTCCTCTACTCCCTGCTCCCTACTGACTAAAATGAGTAGACAGTTGAGAAAAGTTACAATATAATACAAATAATACACAAACAATTGAATAAGTGGACAATATATCCAGATGGCACGACTAAATCAAATCATCGCCATAGAAAAAGGAATCAAAAGTCGGTCAGTGCAAGAATTAGCAGAAGCTCAAAAAGCTTTGCAGAAACCTGCTTTACTTTCGGGTATTTCTCGAACCTATCGCCCTAAAGATGAGGAGGGAGAACAACTTCCTCCAGAGTCGAAAAAGGTGGAGGTTAAAGCAGAAGAAATTATCCGCAAGACTGCCGAAGTATTAACTAAATTGTTGGATGTGACAGCAACCAAAGATTGGACAAATTGTACCGCCCGCGCCGATGTAATTGTGGATGGTCAAACCTTGTTGACTCAAGCTCCAGTTAGTTATCTGCTATTCCTAGAAAAGCAGTTGACAGACTTACGCGCTTTTATCAAAAAGTTGCCAGTTTTGGATGCTGCCGATACTTGGACGTTTGATCAGTCTTCTGACTGTTGGGCAACGGAACCAGTTCAAACACTGCGGACTTTCAAAACTCCCCGCAACCATGTTAAGGCAGAAGCAACGGAACATCACCCTGCACAAGTGGAGGTATATTATGAAGATGTAACTATTGGTTATTGGCGCACGGTCAAATTTTCTGGCGCCTTGCCTGCACGTCGGGTTAATGAAATGTTGGAAAAGTTAGAAAAGCTGTCTCAAGCTGTGAAGTTTGCTCGTGAGGAAGCTAATAATTTTCAAGTAGAAGAGCAAACAGTAGGAGAGCGTATTTTTCAATATTTATTTCAGTAGAAAACAGGGAGTAGGGAGTAGGGACGTTGCATAACAAAAATGCGTTTCATGTCGCACAGCGAAACGTCCGTACAGAATAAGAGGAAAGAATTGATAATTTATTTGCGATAAATGATTTCCTGTTTTTATTATTGGAGATGTCTAATAATTAGTTGTCAAATTTTATAGTTTGAGTTATTATTAAATTGGAGTACAAATTCAATCTCAAACTTTAATTTAAACCGTACAAGTATTATAGTGTCAGTTCGATTCTGACCTTGGTTTGATAAACGAAGTAGCCCAATGGGAAGAGGCGATATTTTGTACAACCTCAAGATAAAGCTATTACTCCAAGCTTAATATTCATCACTGTCGCGAGAACGAATTTCTTGGAAAAATGTTATTGAGATGCGGG
>JBCDJM010000063.1:0-28963 GCA_038747755.1 Cyanobacteria bacterium P01_H01_bin.35 | reverse complement strand
GGATAAGTTCTAAAGAATTAGTCAATAGTAATTGACTTCAAATCAGGTAGAGCCAGGATATTTATGGATAAATTTTACAAATCAGCGAGGATTGCTATATATTAAAATTAAAAGCTTTTCAATCTAACTAAAATGAAACAAAAATCACTAAAAATTATCTTAGGAGCAATCCTAACCAGCGTATTAATAATTTTCACCTCATGCCAACAAGCGCCAACTTCTCAAACAGTTACTATTCGTACTGCCAATAGTACCTTTGTACAAGAATTATTTCAAACCTATATTGTCAATATAGGTCTAGAAAAATTAGGCTATAACGTAAAAGAACCAAAACAAATCGAATATCCTCCCATTTATATTTCTATTGCCAATGGAGATTTAGAGTATAGCACCGTTTATTATGAACCACAGCACAAAGAATACTTTGAAAATTCTGGTGGAGAAGAAAAGTTAGAGGGAGTTGGAATATTAACTCCTGACGGAATACAAAGATATGAAATTGACAAAAAAACAGCCGATCAATATAACATTACTAACATTGAACAATTAAAAGATCCAGAAATAGCCAAACTTTTTGACTCCGATGGAGATGGTAAAGCAAATTTAGTTGGTTGTAATCCTGGTTGGTCTTGTGAATTAGTTATAAACCATCATATTAAAGCTTATGGATTAGAAGATACAGTAGAACATAATCAAGGACAATATGAAATTCTTCTGGCAGATGCTATGACTCGCTATAACCAAGGAAAACCAATTATTTATTATGCTTATAATCCTCACTGGATATCTACAGTTTTAAAACCAGGAGAAGATGTAGTTTCGTTGGAAGTACCTTTCACTTCCTTACCAGAATCTATGGGAAATATAACTGAAAAAGATACATCAGTAGATGGAAAAAATCTTGGTTTTCCTATACTTCAACAACGTATAGTTGCTAACAAAAAATTTTTAGCAGCTAACCCCGTTGCTAAAAAGTGGTTTGAATTAGTTCAAATTCCAATAGAAGATATGAATGGGGAAAGTTTACGGATTAAAGAGGGTGAAGATAAAGAAGAAGATATTTTGCGTCATGCCCAAGAGTGGGTGGAAAATAATCAAGAAAAATATGATAGTTGGTTAGAAACTGCCAGACAAGCTGCTAATTAATTACAGAAGTTTTGTATTTTTGGAAGTAAAAAAATTGATAATTTTAGGGGAGAGGAAAAAAGCCAAATATATTCATATTAATCTTGATCTTCTTTCCCTAAAAATTGATGTAAATATTCTACTATTAGCAGAATTTTTACATCAGAAAAAATCTGAGACTTAATTAAAAATATTTCAGTCTCAAATCAAAAGAATATTGCGGATTTTGAAAGTGATTTACTATTGAATTTACAAGTTTAGTTACTATAGAATTGTGGGTAATTCAAAAGTAAAAACTAATGGTAAGCATTCACCAGTCAGCAATTAGCTAACAGCTTTATTACTTTTAAAGCAGGAAAAAGCAATTGAGAGATTTCAGAGAATTAAAAGTATGGGTAAAAGTCCATTAGTTAATCTTAATAGTCTATCGAGCCACATAGTTCATGAAAAAGCTGTTTGCGCAGCATTCCGTAGGAAGAGCTGAAGGCTAATAGCTGAATGCTTACAACTAATGTCTAATCAAGGTTTTTTCTATGGAAATGTTCGGGAAATAGCATTTATTAATTTCAAAATATCTAAATGTGTATTGCTAGAGTAGTTAAAATCAAAAAAAATCTGAAATGAAAGGCAAAATATTCATGGTTTATATGTAATATTCAAGCAATGGGAAAACTATATTTTTCTAGATAAAAAAAACATAAATAAAGGTGAGTGTAGATTTAAAATCTAGAATAGAGTTATACAGAATCAAAAGATAGAAGTTTGCCAAAATTAAAATCTCTTGAGATTATAATTTTTTTGCTATTTTACTTAATTCAGCTAAAAATTACTCTTATATTATTTCTCTTAAACTCAAATGAAACAAAAATACCTGAAAATTTTCTTAGGAACAGTCCTCACAAGCTTATTAATAATTTTCACCTCTTGTCAACAATTTCCTAATTCTAAAACTATAACTATTCGTAGTGCTAATAGTACCTTTGTACAAGAATTATTTCAAACCTATATTGTCAATATTGGTCTAGAAAAACTCGGCTATGAAGTTGAAAAACCAAAACAAATTGAATATCCTCCTATTTATATTTCCATTGCTAATGGAGATTTAGACTATAGCACCGTTTATTATGAACCACAACACAAAGAATACTTTGAAAATGCTGGTGGTACAGAAAAATTAGAGAGAGTTGGAATTTTAACCCCTCCAGGAATCCAAGGATATCAAATTAACAAAAAAACAGCGGAGAAATATAACATTACTAACATTGAACAATTAAAAGATCCAGAAATAGCCAAACTTTTTGACTCCGATGGAAATGGCAAAGCAAATTTAGTTGGTTGTAATCCTGGTTGGTCTTGTGAATTAGTCATAAACCATCATCTCAAAACTTATGGACTAGAAGATACAGTAGAACAGAATCAAGGACAATATGAAAGTCTATTAAAAGATGCAATAAGTCGCTACAAGCAGGGAAAACCTATTATTTATTATGCCTACGAGCCTCATTGGATATCTACACAATTAAAACGAAATAAAGATGTAGTTTGGTTAGAAGTTCCTTTTACCTCCTTACCAAAATCTATAGAAAATTTGACTGAAACATATACATCTATAGATGAAAAAAAAATTGGCTTTCCCATATTTAAACAGCGTATTGTCGCTAATAAAAAAATTCTAAAAGCTAACCCAGTTGCTAAAAAGTGGTTTGAATTAGTACAAATTCCAGTGGCAGATATGAATGAGGAAAGTTTACGGATTAAAGAGGGTGAAGACCAAGAAAAAGATATTTTGCGTCATGCCCAAGAGTGGGTAGAAAATAATCAGGAAAAATATGATAGTTGGTTAGAAATTGCTAGACAAGCTGCTATTAAAACTGAATAGAATTTAAGTGAAATAGTATTTGCGTATAGTAAGCAAAAACTATAAAGTTTGATATTTAATTTTAAAACTTAAAAAAGTCTCAGTTATAAAATTTCAATCTTTTTCTATCCCTAGGAATTATAATTTAGGCAGAAATACTAGATATAGTAACCAAAAACTATAACGTTTTATATATGTAGTGTTTCAACGGCAAAATTCCCAAATTTTTATAACCTAACTAAAATTTCAGACTGACTTTATACCCATATAATCAGGATTGAGACAAAAACGCTAGATATAGTAACCAAAAACTATAACGTTTTATATATGTAGTGTTTGGAACTTTAAACTCCTAGATTGTGATAATCTAAACTACAATTTAATATACGTCCATCTCTGTAAAAATATATAAAACTAAAACCACATAATAAACAGCCAATGTCCAGCTCAGAATCTAATCCTTCCTCTGAACAACCAGAAAAAATCCATTTACCCCGCAGTAGCGAGTCAGAAACTCTCAAAAAAATTCGTCATACCACATCCCATGTCATGGCAATGGCCGTACAAAAGCTATTTCCCAAAGCCCAGGTAACAATTGGTCCCTCGATTGAAAATGGTTTTTACTACGACTTTGATACCCCAGAACCAATTACAGAAGCAGACTTAAAAGCCATCAAAAAAGAGATGGTCAAAATAATTAAGCGGGATCTACCCATAATTAGAGAAGAAGTCAGCCGGGAAGAAGCTAAAAGTCGAATAGAAAAAATTAAAGAACCTTATAAATTAGAAATTCTTGAAGATTTAGAAGAACCAATAACCATTTATCATCTTGGTGAAGAGTGGTGGGATTTATGTGCAGGTCCTCATATTGAAAGTACAAAACAAATTCATCCCAAAGCAATTGATTTAGAAACTGTTGCTGGTGCTTATTGGCGTGGAGATGAAACTAAAGCCCAATTACAACGTATCTATGGTACTGCTTGGGAAACTCCAGAACAACTAACCGAATATAAAAGACGCAAAGAAGAAGCTCTCAAAAGAAACCATCGTAAACTAGGTAAAGAATTAGGACTATTTATGTTTTCCGACCTTGTTGGACCGGGATTACCTATCTGGACTCCCAAAGGTACAATGTTAAAGAATTCACTGAAAGACTTTCTCCAACAAGAACAACAGAAACGGGGTTATTTACCTGTAGATACTCCCCATATTGCTAGAGTAGATTTATTCAAAACTTCCGGACATTGGCAAAAGTATAAAGAGGATATGTTCCCCATGATGGCTGAGGATGAAAAATCAGAAGCTCAGGAACAGGGTTTTGTTTTAAAACCAATGAACTGTCCCTTTCATATCCAAATTTATAAAAATGAATTACGTTCTTATCGAGAGTTGCCAATACGACTTGCTGAGTTTGGCACTGTTTACCGCCATGAAAAGTCTGGGGAATTAGGTGGTTTAACACGAGTCCGGGGTTTCACTCAAGATGATTCTCATTTGTTTGTGACACCCGAACAACTTGAAGCCGAGTTTCTCAATGTGGTAGACTTAACGCTATTTGTATTTAAAAATCTACAACTAAATAATTTTAAGGCTAGATTAAGTTTCCGTGACCCTGAGTCAGATAAGTATATAGGCTCTGATGAAGCTTGGGAAAAAGCTGAAGGTGCGATTCGTGGAGCCGTGGAAAAAATGGGTATGGATCATTTTGAGGGTATTGGTGAAGCTGCATTTTATGGCCCAAAATTAGATTTTATTTTCCAGGATGCTTTGGAGCGAGAATGGCAGTTGGGTACTGTCCAGGTAGACTATAACTTGCCGGAACGATTTGATTTAGAATATGTAGCAGAAGATGGAACCAGAAAACGTCCCGTAATGATTCATCGTGCTCCTTTTGGTTCCCTGGAAAGGTTAATTGGAATTTTAATTGAGGAGTATGCCGGAGATTTTCCTTTGTGGTTAGCTCCTACCCAGGCTAAACTTTTACCAGTTAATTCTGAATTTTTGCCTTTTGCTCAACAGGTTGCCGAACAGATGCGTCAAGTAGGTATTCGTGCTGAAGCAGATATTAGTAATGAACGTTTAGGTAAATTGATTCGGAATGCTGAGAAAGCCAAAATTCCTATGATGGCTGTTGTAGGAGCTAAAGAAGTTGAGTCGAATAGTCTGAGCATTCGGACTCGTCGTGCTGGTGAATTAGGAAGTATACCTGTGGGAGATGTAATTCAGAAAATGACAGAGGCGATCGCCAACTATGAAAATTTCTAGGTTTCTCTTTACCGAAAAATAAAGGTTTAAAGCCTTCTATTTCAAGAGAAACAATGAATTTATTTTCCTTTTATTCAATCCTCTTCGTTTTAGGGAGAGGTAATTTAATATTTAATTCAGTATTTCAAGCCTCCAGCTAAAGCCGGAGCTACTGATAACTGATAACTGATAACTGAAATGACCTGCCTCTCAATCAATTCAAAATTGAGAGTCAAGTCTATTTATTTTATCTATTTTTTGATAAGCTCTTGATAGTATATAAAACTTTTGACCTGAGAATGGTTAGTTGGCCATTAACTAATGATGACCAATTATCACTTATCCCTTTCAAATTACAAATTATATTTGAGAGTCTATCTGTAGAAGGTAAAACTTTTATGTGAATACCTCTAAGTAGCCTTTCACAAGTTATACATAAATTAACAGATATAATTGAGTAATAAATTAACAACTATAAGTAATTATACCAATAGTTGAAAGCTCAAAGAATAGTATTCTCTTTCAAAAGTTCAATCAGATTGTTATATTATTAATAGGTATATTACCTATTTTATTATCTAGAGCCAAGGTCGGCGATAATCTGAACTATTTTTTTTGCGAAAGGCGCTGGAACATGAAACCATCTAATTTAAAGGAACTATATGAAACCTACTGGTTTCAAAATAACAAAATTACAAATAAAAATGATTAATACCTTTAAGGTTCCTCTGGGAGGAGGTGTGTTTTTCGCTTTTTTATGTCTAGAAAGCGCGAAAATGCAAAACACCAGATGTCGCTGTCCAGTGGCTCATGTACACCTAGGAACAGTGACTTAATAATATGAACTTTATGAGTACCGCTAAGAAAAAAGTAGAATCTCTATTAAACAAATTGCCAGATAATTGCTCCCTTGAAGATGTTCAATATCATTTATATGTAATTGAAAAAGTTCTTCATGGTTTAGAAGTAGCTGATAAAGAAAGAAAAATTACACAAGAAGAAGCTGAAGGGCTTTTGAGTAAATGGGTTATAAAGTAGTTTGGTCTTCTAAGGCTATAGATGATGTGGATGCGATCGCTTCCTACATAGCGCGTGACTCTGTTTCCTATGCTGCGGCAGTAGTCCATAGAATAATTAATGTCACTAGAAATTTGATTAATAATCCTTTAGGGGGAGAAGTAGTCAAAGAGTTTGGGGATGATAGTTATCGACAAGATTATGCTTATAGTTATCGAGTCCTTTATAAGGTTAAGGGTGATGTGGTAATGGTTGCTGCTGTTATTCATGGAAAAAGGTTATTGAATTTGTAGGTAGGGGCATCATGCTCCCCATCTAATATCAGCTCAGAACCGAGTTTCGTAAGAAGCTCGGTTTTCTAATTGGGTAGGGAGTAGAGAGTAGTCAGTGTGGGGAGTGTGGGAGGTGTGGGAAGTGTGGGGAGGTGGGGAGTGTGGGAAGTAGAGGAATAATTGTAGCTGTATCTTTCTGTTCTAGTCTGCTACCCGTTCTAACTTTTTAGCCACTCAAGCTGAAAAATTTGTACTTTTTTCGCCCCAAAAATGCTTTTGCCTTTATCTGTCAATGCTTTGAGATTAAGAAAGCAAACCCTAAATAGAAACTAGGTTTATATGAAATGCCTGACTATAGTAATACCAAATCCGCCTTAGTGAGAGGGTGTTTTTTAAAGTTACAGCCGTTGCTAAATAAGAGATTCGGCGATGGGAAAAACCTGCTTTTATACTCGGATTTGGTATAACATCTGTCTCCCATAAATCCGGTTTCTTAATCAGCCTAGTATCGTGCATAATTCGAGTGAGTTAATGTAAATAATGCGATATAATATACTGCTTCAGTACACCTAAGAGAGCGAATAAATTATCTTTTTTTGTTACTAAACAACGTCTTTTTAATGATTGTATTGCTTTCCATAAATCTGAGTGGGAGAGTGGAAAGTCTGGGGGAGTATTGGAAATATCTACTGCTGTTTCTTGACTTACTATCCAAAATATTACTTGTTTTTCCAATTCTGACAAACGCTGAAAAATTCTCTCTAATATCGGTTCTAAATCTCCTAAATATAGATTTTTACAAGATAAAAATTGAGCGACGTTTCTATCACATAAATCTTCTACTGCATCAGCAATAATATTTAGCCATAAAGGATTTCCGTCATAGAGATTAATCAAGTCTAACCATTGATCTTTATCTGTTAAGTTTTTACTTTCTAAAATTGCTGTTGCTGACTTTCCTAAACTATCAAGTTTTAAGGTCTGACAATGATTGTTGCCTGATGTTATTTTTGGTTGTTCTTGACTCAGGAGTAATAAACAACTTTGGTGGGATGATGTGGCTATTTGTTGAAAACATTTACCATAATTTTCATGTTCTTCCAGATAAGTACCAGTTAATTTTCCACTAGCAAATATTTCTTGTAAATTATCAAAAATCAGTAAACAACGATATTTACGAAGGTAATCAATTAGTTGATTGTTGATGGTTTGAGAATTGGAAAATTTTTCTGGTTTTTGAGAGGGAAAATCTGTTTGAGATAAGAATTGAATAATATTTGTTTGTAGAGATTCACAGGAGGAGTAATTATCAATATTGCGCCAGATTATATAATCAAATTTATCTTTTATTTGTTGAATTAATTCTACAGTAAGTGTACTTTTGCCGATGCCAGTTAATCCTAATATCGTGATGATACGGGTGTGGTTTTCTATCCATTGTTTCAGGGTGGTAAGTTCGGTGTCGCGATCGCACAACCAATATAAATCTGGAGCTTCAGATAAATCATATTTATTTTCTGGGTTAGTGTTGTTTGAGTTTTGATTAGTGGGAGTGGGAGCAGATTTGTTTTTAGGGGTGGGAGATTGTCTGTTTTCTCGGCAGATATTTATATGATGATTATTATTAATATTTACCCAGTCATTGCCTGTATTTGAAATATGTAAAAAATGCAATTTTTCTAATATGGAACGAACATTAGATTTTTTGATACTTTTTCCTAATACATCTGACAGAAGTTTCCATAATTTTGTACCTACCTGTTTGATATGGTCAGGATGACGTTTACAATCATTAGCTATTTGCGGATATTTTTTACCATTCAAAGTACCTTTTAAGACTTCCTTTTGTAAAGAATCTAAATGTTGTTTCGTGTAAGTAAATACCAGGTTGTCTGTTAATTCTACTAAGGTATCAATGTCCATAGCTACAGGTAGAGTGGTAGTTTAATTTTGCACCCTATCACTTTATCACACTTTTTCTCACTGTGAAAATCAAATCACACTTTTTGACACTAAATTAGTTCTTAAAAAAATTTGCTTTTTACCACTAATTAACATTTTTAAAAGTGGGCAAAATAGATATCTATGTGACTTAATAGAAAATGTATTAAATCAATATTAAGGAGTTAAAAATACCGAAATAATATATTGAGGATTGGTAATTGATTAAAGTGTTAAATATGGGAATTATGTAATGATTTGGAACCCGTTTTCTAAAGACTCTTCTGAAGGAGATAAAAAAATAACTCTCGATGAAGTACACCTAATATTGGCTCAGTTCCAAGAATGGATGCCACGAATTCAGGTATTGCCAGAACTTCAGCCAGAACTCAAATATGATGAGATTATCAAGTATTTCGACAGCGATTGCCCACCAAATTCTACTGTTACAAAGGGAGCAATTATTTGTCAAAAGCGTCCTAGAGGACAACTTTTAGGACTTATATTTTTGGATGAGAATAACAGGTTTGTTTGTCGTCCTGATGGAACTCCTTATGGTCGTCAATTATTAGGAGAAAAGCTAGATAAAAAACTGAGCAAAAATTTCGGCAGTCTAGACTTGATTATTGTAGAACTTAAATCTCAAAAATCTGGTGTCGCTCAGTTTCATCAGGAGGTTGTCTCTCAATTCAGTGAATGGTTACAAGACTTCCTGAAGATGGCAGAAGTTATACCAGTTATGACCTATGAAGATGCCATCCAATATTTTATTACAAGTCGGCCATCAGACCCAAGAGTCCAAAAAGGAGGCATCCTACGCCAACCTCATCCCCAAGGTCAATTCTTGGCACAGATGTTTTTAGACAACAACGATCAAATTGTTCATCGTCCAGATGGAAAACCTTATGGTCGCTATCTAGTGGCAAAGCAATTAGATGAAGAGCTACAAGATACTTTTGGCAAACAAGACCTAATTATTGTGGAGTAAAAAGATGGTAGAACCAATTACAACCCTTTTAATCGGCAAATGGATTTTAACTCATTTAGGCGTTCATGGAGCTAGTGCTGCAACTGCAACTGCCGTAGGTACTGCTGCTGCAATTACAGCCGTTGGCGCTCTTGCATACATTAGTTACCTTACTGTTAATGTCATGGTAAACTGGTTTCAAGCTCGTACCTATATTGCGACTAAACCAGAAAACGTTGCTGCCAGTTTCCCAACAAAGCTAAATTCTGGGGAAAAAGTTATTGTTCAGGGAATTTTCAAGAAAAACACTGGTTCTCTTGTAGAAGGTCGCACAATTCGATATGACAGTCTCCAATCAGAAGTACGAAAACTTCATAGTGACGATAGAACAGTGATTTGGGAGTAGAATTGGAAACCTTTGTTAGATTTTATGGGAAATGAACACATCTCAAAAGCTACTTATTCAGGGAATTCCTGATACTGTACCTGAACCTTTAGCTGCTGTTTGTCGCTCTAGACTTTTAACCGCAGTTAACAAGCTACTTGATGAAACTGGTCTTGAGAATATTCAGGTAATTGTTGGAACTCCACTTGATTCTTCATCAAGTACATTTGAAAAAAACAATTCGCAAAACGGACAAAATTCTACCGAGAAAAAATCAGATCGTGACCTATCCCCAGAAGAACGTGCTAAAAGGTACGAAGCTCAAAAACCCCTATTTACTTTCGAGCAGTTAGTCATCCCTGAAAAAGTCAGAGAAGACCTCCTCTTAGCTGTTGACTTAATTGAGTTAGAGGCTAAAGTTTTCGACAAGTGGGGTTTGCGTAAAATTGAACCTTTTCCTCGTACAGCACTAAATTTTCATGGTAAACCCGGAACAGGAAAAACTCTTGCAGCACACGCTATAGCTTCTAAAATCAACCGTCCGATTTTAGTTGCCAGCTATGCTCAAATTGAGAGTATGTACCACGGTGAAGGACCAAAAAACGTCGAGGCAATTTTTCTGGCAGCAGAACAACAAAATGCTCTGTTATTTATAGATGAAGCTGACTCCTTACTTTCCAAACGACTTACCAATGTCACCCAAGGATCGGAGCAAGCTATTAACTCTATGCGGAGTCAGTTACTTATTTGCTTAGAGAGATTTCGCGGAGTAGTCATGTTTTCCACAAATCTTGTAGAAAATTATGACAAAGCATTTGAGACGCGGGTAAGAAACATAAATTTCCCCATGCCAGATGAAACTTGTCGCTGTGAAATTTGGAAAAGACACCTTGTCGAAGAACTACCTACACCAGATGTCTCCCTAGAAAAACTAGCTCAGGTTGAAGATGTTTGTGGGAGAGATATAAAAAATGCTGTTATAGATGCAGCTATGAGAGCAGCACGTCAAGGAAAAGAAGAAGTCGCACTGAGCGAACTACTTGAGTCTATCAACTCCATTAAAAAAGCACGAGTTAACGTTACTCCAGAATCAAGACCTTTAACTCCAGAAGAAAAAGAGGAGGCAGAGAAAAAAATCAAAGAAGCTTTAACCAATAAAAAGTAGGAAGCTACATCCTGATATAGAAAACGTGAAGCATTCGGAGGCTATATTTTTCTCGGAATGCTTCACTTCCTTATCTCTTAAGTCTTAAACAAGAGCATTTGCGCAAGCGGTGCGGAGCAATGTAGAATAGGCATCCTGCCTGTCGGAAAATATCGAAAATATAAGGAACGAGCAAGATACCAATTCCACAAAACTATTAGAATTATCCCGCATTTATAGAACGCCCTCCAAAAATCAAAAGTAAAATCAATTATTTCTACCTATTCCCTGTTCCCTCTTTTTTCTGAACCCAAAACCTTAACTGCCGCTCCATCATTCAACCTTTGTATACCCGAAACAATCAAATTATCGCCAGACTCCAAACCAGAAACTACCTCAGCCATATCACCCCGAACCAAACCCAACTCAATTATCTGACGCCTTGCCTTTTGCTGTTCACCTTCTCCCTCCAACAAATACACAAACCTTGTCTCCCCTTCAAAACCCACTGCCGTCATTGGCACTACTAAAGCTTGACGCTCCTCCCAAATTACATTAACTTCCACAAACTGACCATCTTTTAAATTTCCAGCTCTATTATCCACATCTACCTTAACCAAAACCGTTTGAGAATCAGTAACAGTAGGAGAAATAAAACTAACCCTCCCAATTCCCAAAACCTTACCTTCCGGACTCCTAATCTCCACAGGTAAACCCAATCGCAAATCTCCTCGTCGCTCTAACGGAATTGGTAAATTTATATCTAATACCTGATTTTCCGTCACAGTAGTCATAGTGTCACCACTATCAACAAAATCTCCTATCTTCACAATCATATCTCCAATTACACCTGCAAAAGGAGCTACAACTACCGTATCCTCCAACTCAGCCTGCCAACTCTTCACCTCCGCTAATGTTCCTGCTACCTCTGCCTCTGCTCTGGCAATTTCTTCCGGACGAGTACCATTTTGTAACTCCTCCAAATTACTACGAGCCTCCGCTACCTCCGCCTCTGCCCTGGCAATTTCTTCGGGACGAGTACCATTTTGCAACTCCTCCAAATTACTACGAGCTTCTGCTACCTCTGCCTCTGCCCTAGCAATTTCTTCCGGGCGAGTACCATTTTCCAGCCTTCTCAAAATCTGCCGTTGTTGTTCCAATGCTGCTTCTAATGTTTGAATCGTAGACTCTCGATTTCTTTCCAACTGAGTCACCCGTCTTTTTGCTTCCTCTACCCTCGCCTGAGCAGCTCTCTCCTCTTGAAAAATTTCCTGAAAAGTTAACTCAGCGATAGCTCCTTCTGCTCTTAACTTTTGGTTTCGCCTAACTTGTTCGCTAGCTAATTCTAATTCTGCTTGTTGTACTTCTATTTGCGCTTCTGCTTGAGCAATTTCTTCTAAAAGACTACCCGATCTAGCATTTTCTAATCGTACTTCTGCTTCTTGTACTTCTGCTTTAGCTTGAGCAATCTCTTCATCACGAGTACCTGCCAGAAGTTCAGCCAAAGTTGCCTGAGATTGTTGGAGACGCGCTTTAGCTGCTGCAATTTGTTCTGATCTTGCTCCTCTTATCAGTTCAGCCAAGGTAGCCTGAGATTGCTGAAGACGCGCTTTAGCTGCTGCAATTTGTTCTGATCTTGCTCCTCTTCTTAGTTGTGCTAAACCTGCTTCACTTTGCTGAAGATTAGCTTTTGCTCTCCTTAAATTAGCTTCCACATTATCACTTTTGAGTTTAGCGATCGCCTGCCCCTCAGAAACAAAAGTTCCTTCCTGTACTAAAATTTCTACTACCCTACCACTTATTTCTGGTCTGATTCTGACAGAGCGTTTTGCTTCCATCGTTCCGACAAATTCTGAGGTTTCTTGGAGGGAAGTAATTTGTATTGGTATTGTTTTAACCAAGATACTTCGTCGTCTACCTGGCGCTGCTTTTGATGGCTGGCTTGGTGTTTCATTGCTATGAGATTGCCACCATTGTCCTCCGACAAATCCGACTCCGAGAGTGGTGATAATTACTGTTGGCCACAGGAGGTTAGTAAATTTTCTATTGTGAGGCTGAGGCAACTGAGAGTTTGTTGTTTTTTCTTGATATAGTTTTCTGTTATTATCTTTTTGTATGGCATTTTCTAAATATTTAGTTTGGTCTTGAATTTTAGTTTCGGATAATTTCATGTTTGACATAATTTAAAATTTTTTTATTGATTTTTTAGAACCTAATTAACGGTAATATATTTGTCTATTGTATCTAAGTTCCGATTTTTCGGTAACTCTAGGTATTAAGTCTTAAAATCAACAGCAGATTTTTTCAGATGAGTATATACAAAAGACCTCCGACAAAAGTAGAAGTCAAAAATTTTTTTTTACATTTTTCTCAAAAATATCTTATACCATTTCTCCTTCATATTGCTACATCTCCTTGAGAGTAGGGAGTAGGGTAGGGACGTTGCATGCAACGTCCGTACGGGAGTAGGGAGCAGGGTTATTAGACATAAGATATCTTGGCTTCATGCTGATAATCGTTAAAAAAATGATTGAAGCTTACTTATTACTTAATAACTGAAGTTCCATCGGAAGTATAGCATTAATGCATGGGAATTGGTATTAAGTAGTTGTGCTTTTAGGAATTTCCTAGTTGAGAAAGGGAGTAGGGCAAAGAGAATAGGGTCAATAAGGATGTGTCATTAATGATTGCTTATGAACTTACCTATTTCTTATTCCCAACTTCTTCCAGAAGTCTAAGCAATTATCTTAAAATTCTTATCTGAGATTAAGATTAGTTTTATCAAAAACTTAAGTTAATTAGATATAGAAAACAGTCAGCTTTAATCCCAGAAAGTGCAGACATTCTTAAGTTAATTTAATTAAAGAACGGAAAGATCGGCTTTCAGCGATCGCTAATTTCTCAAAAAATCCTTAACTGAACCCCATTTAGTTTTAACCTCTAGAGATAAACAGAAAGATAGGTTTTCGCTTGGTGTCAAAATCTCCCCCAAAGAATATTACTTTATCTTTAGAACAAGTAATAGACATATTTATTTTAGATTGATAAATTTTTTTGCGACCAAATAAAAATATATGACTGTAAAAATGAACCGTGAGATTTGGTCATTACTAACGTTAAATCACTTGAGTCAGGTATACCATAGCTTGTCTAGGAATTTCAACAATTTCTCTACAACTTCAAACTCAATTGCTCATCCGGCGGACTAAAACCCAAATGCCTCCAACCTGCCGAAGTCACAACCCTCCCGCGAGGAGTACGCTGCATAAATCCAATCTGCATCAAATATGGTTCATAAACCTCCTCAATAGTTTGAGCATCTTCTCCCGTCGCTGCCGCCATAGTCTCCAAACCAGCAGGTCCCCCATTATAATTCTCAATCATCGTCCTCAATAAATTACGGTCTGTCCAATCTAAACCCAGAGGATCGACATTAAACAACTCCAAAGCTTCACCTGCAACCTCAGCATTTATCGGAGTCAACTTTTTCACTTCCGAATAATCTCTCACTCGCCGAAGTAAACGATTAGCAATTCGAGGTGTACCACGGGAACGACGGGCAACCTCCTCAGCACCATCCTCCGTAATATCCGTATTTAAAAGTTTTGCCGCTCGGATAATAATTAAGCTCAGTTCATCAACCTCATAAAACCTTAACCTCTGAATAAGTCCGAAGCGATCGCGCAGAGGAGAGGTCAAAGAACCAACCCTAGTAGTTGCTCCTACTAAGGTAAAAGGTTTCAGAGGAATGCTCCTAGTCTTAGAAGTTTTACCTTGCCCGACTGTAATATCCAGTCGAAAATCTTCCATCGCCGGATATAAAATTTCTTCCGTCATTTTAGAAAGGCGATGAATTTCATCTATAAACAAAATATCCCCTTTTTCTAAACCTACTAGCAAACCAACTATATCTCTAGGCTTTTCAATAGCAGGTGCAGTAGTAATCTTACAATTAACCTCCATTTCGGCTGCCAATATTAGAGACATAGTAGTTTTACCCAGTCCCGGAGGACCATATAAAAGTAAATGGTCTAGAGATTCTTTTCTAGATTTAGCTGCCGAAATTGCAATATTCAATACCTCTTTCAGGTCTTTCTGCCCAATATATTCATCTAACCTTTGAGGTCGAATTTTTTCTTCATTTTGATTACTACTTTTTTCTTCAGTATTTGCCTGTGCTTCTAATAGAGCTTCTACTTCGGCTGTTTCAGTTTGAGATTTTGATTTTTCTGTTTTATATCTAGTTTTTTTTTCAGAGGCTAAGAAAATGTCATCATCTGGCCTTTCTGGTTGAGGAGATTGTTTTTTAGAAGAAATTATGGCCATAATTAGAAAATGAGCGTTTATTTATTATTATACAGAGAGTCTATTTAATAATTGTCCCAAAATTATGAAATCCTTATTATCAGTACCAGAAAATATAAAATTTGAAGAAGCGATCACCCTGACTAAAGAAATCATGTCTGAGATGGAAACAGACCAGCTATCGGAAGCCAAAATAGAATCATTAATTGGAGATTTAGTCAAGAGTAAAAATGGTGCTAGAGGATTTTTCGTCGGTTATCTTACAGACTCTAAACCTTTAGCAGATAATCCATCACCATCAATATTCAAAGCCTTAGAATCAGCTCCAGAGATAGTGGTAGAACTATTGGTCAAAAATCTGGCCATGTGTTCGGCAATGGTAGTCCACCATCAGCGAAATCAAGATGAAGAGGCAGCCAATGAATCGAAAAGAGTGCAAGTGCGAACCACGAAACTAATAAAAAGCGTTAATATGCCGAGTTTATTAGGCAATATTCAGGAATTATATCAAGCTACAACTACTGGCCAGGGACATTACAAAGACTTTCTCAAACGTTGGGGTTACGATACTGAGCAATTAAAGGCAATTGAGCAAGCGATAGAACCTCTACTTAATTGATAATGGATAATTGATAATGGATAATGAAAACTATCTCTAATTAGGATTTGCTGATTAAATATAAAAGCATTTACAGATAAAGGCTAAAGTATTTTTAGGTTGAAAAAAGTGCGCGTGTTTTAATTAAAAACGCTCAAAAAGTTAGCATTTTGGGCAAGAGTTCGGCAAAAAAATTACTCTTCTGCTCCTTAAAAATACTTTCTCAGCAAACCCTAGTTATCAATTATTAATTACCAATCGACCAAGAGAAAATATTTAATTCAGTATTTCAAGCCTCCGACTTTAGTCGGAGGTTCACTGATAACTGATAACTGATAACTGAAATGACCTCTGCTTAAAACCATCGGATTGAATCAAGTAAGGAAATCTCCTAAGACTTTTTTCTCTTTAAAAGGAGAGGTTTTAAATCTTTGGGGATTAATTAAGTAGTTGTGAAAAATTAATTACATATACATATTTAGCAGAGGGAATGTATGGTATAAAAAAAAATGCGTATTTATGAGATTATGAGGTTTATTAGAGACTGTTTGTAAAATAAGTATTAAGAGATTTACTAAGTAACTAAAATCTCAAAGTGGTAGTATTTCAATCCCTTGAAATCTGTGAGAAACAGAGATGTTCGGTACATATATTCCTAGATTTTTAAGTGACAAATAGTTGTCTTGATTTCTTGCTGATTATTCCTTGTTCTCTGTTCCCTGTTCCTGTTCCCTATCTCCTTTTTACATTTCCTGATGCATTCAATCTCTTAGAGACTTCAATCAATCAAGTAGAAAGCTTTTAGAAAAAAAGACATCGAACAGCTTACTTCAATATCTCAAAAAAGTGCTTGATAATTTACAAACAGAATGTGTAATTAATGCCGGCTTATGCACTTATCAACTATCAATTATTTATTAAACTGTTAAGCATTTAAACCGCTTATGTGTTCTGTCTGCAGTTAAGAATACAATCCTTATTAATTATAACTTCTGGCTGCTAATTTATGACTGGCTAAAACGCATTTAAAATGTGTCTTAGCTTCTCAATTATCCATTATCCATTATCCATTATCCAGATGAAAGGTATTGTCCGCAAAACTAACAGAATTAGTAGTTGGCTAACCATGGTAAATACTCATTGGTTAGTTAATCTAAACCTGTTATTCACATTAGTACGAAGAGATTTAGAAGCAAGATATAAAGGCTCAATTCTTGGCAATTTATGGCCACTACTCAATCAGCTATCCCAACTTTTAATTTATACCTATGTCTTCTCAATTATTCTTAAAGTTAAGCTTGACCTAAAAGGATTACCAGAAGATAGTAAACTAACTTTTGGATTATGGTTATTTGCAGGATTAATACCTTGGTTAGCCTTTACTAATGGATTGACTCAAGCTTCTGGATGTGTAATTAGACAACCCAATTTAGTTAAAAAAGTCGTCTTTCCCCTCAGTTTATTACCCTTAGTTCCGATTCTTTCAACATTTATAGAAAGTACATTTGGATTAATAGCTTTAACAGGAATGTTTTATATATCATCTGGGGCAATAAATCAAACATTATGGTTACTACCTGTAGTGTTTATACCTCAGCTTTTATTAACAGTAGGTTTAGGATATTTTACTGCTGGATTAACAGTATTTTTGCGAGATATTCCACAAACTTTAGGAGTAATTATTAATCTTTGGTTTTATGTTACACCAATAGTATATCCGGCATCAGTAATTCCTGAAAATTGGCGAGTTTGGGTATTTTGGTGTAATCCTTTAACAGCGATCGCTGAAGTATATCGCGACCTAGTATTAGTAGGAGAAATTAAACACTGGGGAGAATTAGGAATTTCTGGTTTAATCTCTGTACTAATATTTTATTTTGGCTTTTGGGTTTATCAAAAATTACGTCCTGCTTTTGCTGATGTTTTATAAGTAAGCATTCAGCATTCAGCCATCAGCTATTAGCTCTTAATTCCTTGCATGATCGGCAGGAATTAGTATTCATAAATTTAAGGATAATTAAAAGTATCTAAAAATGAATATTTATCGCGGTTAAAAGAGACTAATTTGACACTAAATTTTAATTCTCCATTGATTTTTTAATTACTTTTTCTTCCTCCATTCTGTAATAGCTAATAGCCGAATGCTTACCAAAAAAAGATTAATTTTTGACAATTGCTGGAAGATATTATATACTTTCTATTTTATTGCATTTTTACCGAAAAATAAAGGTCTAAAGCCTCTCCATTCATGGAGAAAAAAGCAGTCGGCAAGCGAAGCATGACCTAGGATGGGATGAATGGGTTACCTAACCAGATCCAATCGACCAAGAGAAGAAAAAAAATTCCTTGAGCAGCAATCCTTCTATTACAGAAGAGGTAATTATTAATTATTAATTATTAATTATTGAATAATAGCTTTAAATTTGCCTGGGAGACTCATTGTTCCTTCAATGTGATAATAAAATAACTCATAACTGATAGCTAATAGCTGATAGCTGATAGCTTACATATAAAATCCATAATGCCTGAAACTCTAATTTCACTACAAAATGTTTCTAAATGTTTTAAACGGTATCGACATCCTGTAGACCGTTTAAAAGAAATTTTACTCCCAGGAAAAAGTCGTGCAGATGAATTCTGGGCAGTACAAAATATAAATCTAGAAATAGAAAAAGGGCATACTTTAGGAATTGTAGGACGGAATGGTTCAGGAAAAAGTACCCTTTTACAAATAATTGTAGGAACCCTAACACCCACAACAGGAAAAGTAAAAGTTCAAGGTAGAATTTCTGCACTACTAGAGCTGGGAAGTGGATTTAATCCAGAATTTACAGGGAGACAAAACGTTTTTTTTAACGGTCAGTTATTGGGATTAAAAACATCAGAAATAGAAGCAAAATTTGACAAAATTGCTAGTTTTGCCGATATTGGTGATTTTATTGACCAACCTGTAAAAACTTATTCTAGTGGAATGTTTGTTAGGTTAGGATTTGCTGTAGCTACAAGTGTAGATCCAGATATTTTAGTGGTTGATGAAGCACTTTCAGTAGGAGATGAAGCATTTCAAAGAAAATGTTTTGCTCGTATTCAAGATATTCAAGAAAGAGGGGGGACAATTTTATTTGTCTCTCATGCTGCTTCTACAGTGGTTCAGCTTTGTGATTCAGCAATTTTGATGGATAATGGTGAAATGTTACTTTATCATGCTCCTAAATATGTGGTTTCTAAATATCAGAAATTAATCTATGCTTTCCCTGATAAAATTGTCTCAATAAGAGAGGAAATTCGCCAAATTCCTAATTTAACTATTCAGGATTTATTTGATGATGAGGAGACAGATGAATCAACATCTAAATCACAACAAAATAGTGAAAATCAAAGTCAAGATCGGATTGCAGAATCAACAGAATATGAAGAAATTTATGACCCAGAGATGATACCTTCAAATACGGTACATTATCCTAATAAGGGAGCAGAAATTATTGACCCTCATCTTATTACTTTGGATGGTAAAAGGGTAAATCATTTAATTAGTCGCCGGGAATATTACTATACATACAGAGTAAAGTTTATTAATTCCACATCTAAGGTTAGATTTGGAATGTTGATCAAAACTCTGAGTGGTTTTGATTTGGGTGGAGCGTCTTTACATGGTTCTACTAAATCAGTAGAATATATTGCAGCACAAGAAACAGTTATAGTTAAATTTAAGTTCAAATGTTTACTAAATCCTGGTGTATATTTTTTAAATGCTGGAGTTGTGGGAATGGCAGACGATCATCTGACGTATTTATCCCGTTGTATTGACATTGCTATGTTTAGAGTGCAACATTATAGTGATTCATGCGGCACAGGTGTCGTTGACTTTTTAATAGAACCTAGATTAATAATGAATAATTAATAATGGATAATTAATAATGAAAACTATATCTAATTATTAATTACCTCAAGTTCAAACCATCGGATTGAATTAAGTACGGAAATACTATTTTTTTGTCTCCTTTTCCTCCTTCTAGCTAATAGCTGAATGCTTAATTGCGAAACTCTTGCCTCCATACCTATTCCCTAAATCAACAAAAATGAAAACTATCTCTAATTATTAATTACCTCTAGTTCAAACCATCGGATTGAATCAAGCACGGAAATATTATTTTTTGTCTCCTTTTCCTGCTTCTAGCTAATAGCTGAATGCTTAATTCCGAAACTCTTGCCCATTGCCTCCATACCTATTCCCTAAATCAACAAAAATGAAAAATATCTCTAATTATCAATTATTAATTACCTCTAGTTCAAACTATCGGATTGAATCAAGTACGGAAATATTATTTTTTGTCTCCTTTTCATCTTTCTAGCTAATAGCTGAATGCTTAATTCCGAAACTCTTGCCATTGCTCATTTCTTATTCCCTAAAGAAACAAATATGAATGCTTATGAATACTGACAAAAAAGATTTCAAGAATAAGTTAATTATAGATAATTTTATTCAAGACCAAACTAGAAAACATGAAAAAATCAATGTTAAAATTCATCCACAAGATGAAATGTATCTCTATGCTTTGAAAAATACAAATGGCAGGAAAGATGAAGCATTACTACGATATTTTTCTAATGGCAAAAGAATCTTAGATGCAGTTAAACAAATTGTAGAATTGTATTTTGATGGCTTTGAAAATATCTCCTCTTTTCTAGATTTTGCTAGTGGTTATGGGCGCTTTAGTAGGTTTTTGCTTCAGGAAATACCAAGCAATAAAATATGGGTTTCGGATATTTATCCTGAAGCAGTAGAATTTCAAAAACAACAGTTTAGTGTCGAGGGGATAGTCTCAACTAACTCCCCTGAAGATTATCGAATAAATCAAAAGTTTGACTGTATTTTTGCCTGTTCTTTTTTTAGTCACACTCCTCAAAAAACTTTTATCGGTTGGTTAGAAAAATTATATAGTTGCTTGACTGAAAACGGCATATTAATTTTCAGTACCCACGATTTATCTTTGATGACTATAGAGACAGATGTAGAAGCAGAAGCAATTTATTTTACTCCAGAAAGTGAAAGTCTTTTTCTGAAAACTGAAGATTATGGAGTTACTTATGTTGGAGAAAAATGGGTAGGTAAAGTAATTCAAAAAGTGACTGAGGGAAAAGCAAAATGGCATCGAATTAAAAGAGGTCTTTGTGGATACCATGACTTATATATTGTCTGGAATTCAGGAGTCAGGAGACAGGAGACAGGAGACAGGAGACAGGAGTTAGGGGTTAGGAGTCAGGAGTCAGGAGTCTTTATCAAGTCAGAAGTTGGAACTCAGAAGTCAGGAGTCAGGAGTCACAAGGAAGAAGTCTTGATAAATTCAGAACTCAGAACTCAGAAGTTAGAAGTTGGAAAGGAAGATGGTCTGACAAATTTAGAATTCAGAATTCAGAATTCAGAAGTTAAAAAAGAAGAAGTAAGAATCAATAAGGAAGAAGTTAGGGAACAAATAGATAAATTATTAAACTTTCATTGTCATCCTGATGGAGGTTGCAAACAAATTAAAATGACAGCTACAGGAGACATTTATTTAGAGGGATGGGCAGCAGATATTAATCCAGAAGAAAAGGTAGAAAAAATATCAGTTTTAGCCAATGGAAAAGAAATAGAAAGCTGTTACCCAAAGCCTGAAATTCAAAGTCAAAGATATCAATGGTCGTGTACTATTAATAGTCAAAATTTATCAGCAGATGACATTATTCTGGTGAAAATTATTAATAACTTTAATTTAGAGCGAGTAGTTAATATTTCTTTTGTTAATAACATTGCATTACTACCACCAAGTCATCTGTTACTAAGGATTAGTGGGAACCCTAGTGCTAAGGCTTTTCTTAGTTCGTTTGATGACCTTAGATATACGGTAAAAAATTATCTCCAAACTGCAGGATTTAATTTTAATCAATTTGACAATATATTAGATTTTGGTTGTGGAGTAGGACGTTATTTAATGGCATTTGAACCTGAACTTTTGCCTAATCAAAAATTATTTGGTTGTGACGTTTTTGCCGAATGTGCTGAATGGTGTCAAGAAAATATTAGATTTGCTACGGTCAAACATAACGATATTGAACCACCATTACATTTTGAAAATAATCAGTTTGATTTAATTAATTCTATCTCGGTATTTACTCATTTAAGTATAGATTTACAACATTTTTGGGCGTGGGAAATTTATCGAGTTTTGCGACCTGGGGGAATATTATTTATGACTCTTCACGGACCTCAATTTTTCCCGATAGTTTATGATATTTTTCTGAGTGGTAATGCTCATAAAGCGGAAATGTATAGTATTGGTGAAGAGGGATTATTTTTGTATCTTGACCATCAAGGAGAAACAGACGGTCAAGGTCAACATACTATTTCAGCAGTTCATACACCTGCTGCTTATCAGGAAATATTTTCTATGTTTAAACACATTAAAAGATTTCCTCAAAGTAATTTGGCAAATGGGCAAGATTTATATATTTTACAAAAGCCAATTTCTGGAAGTTTTGTTGCTCAACCTCTCAGTATAAAGTCAAAATTCAAAAGTCAAAATTCAAAAGTTAAGAATTTGGGCAAGGAGGAGGAAGTTAAAAATTCAAAGGAAGAAATAATAGGAAATATTAACTCAGAAGTCGCAATAAATTCAAAAGTCAGAAGTCAAAAGTTAGAAGTTAAGAATTTGGGCAAGAAGGAAAATTTGGGAAATGGGAAGCAGGAAATAATCGGAAAAAATATAGAAGTCGAAAAAAAATATATATCTGATAATAAAGAAGGTGAAAATTTGCCAGATAAAATATTGCCTGATAGTCAAACAAAGAAAGAACTAACAACAGAAGTTGATGAACTACTTTTATCTGATAATCAAGAAACTGAAAAATTTTCAGAAAAAATATTGTCTGAGACTCAGAACAATATGAATTCAGAAGTTGAAAGTCAGAAGTTAGAAGTTAATAATTTTGGTAAGAAGGAAGAAGTTGTAAATGCTAAGGAGGAGATAATAGGAAAAAATATAGAAGTCGAAAAAATACCTATATCTGATAATAAAGAAGGTGAAAATTTGTCGGAGAAAATATTGCCTGATAGTCAAAAAAAGGAAGAACTAACAACAGAAGTTGATGAACTACTTTTATCTGATAATCAAGAAACTGAAAAATTTTCAGAAAAGATATTGTCTGAGACTAATAGTAATCAGCAAGTAACAACAGAACTAGCAAAAATACCTTTATCTAGTGATGAAGAAACTGGAAATTTACCAGAGAATATTTTCTCTGGTAGTTATCAGCATCAGACTGAGATTAAATTTCAAATAGAAGGTCAAAAACGATTTCGAGTTTATCCACAAATCGAACCTATAGGTACTTATTCTATTGCCTGTGAAATTGAAATTATTAAGAGCAAAACTGAAGAAATTTTAGTACAAAAAAATATTCCCTTAAACAATAAAAATATATTTGGTAAAACTAACTATGGAGTGATAGAAATAGAAATTCCTGAATACTCAGGAGAAGTAATTGTTAGATTAAAAAATTTAATTACTGACAGAATTACTTTACCACCAGAACAAGAAGTATTAGTATCTTGGAACTTTGCAAACTTTGCTTGAAAAAGCATTCAGCCGTTAGCAAAAATTATTTTTTTAAGTTAGCTTTTGCCAAGCATTTCAGAACAGAAAGGAGATTTTAACCCAGGGCTATTTCATTCTAGAATCCAGTGAGAATTTTACTAGCTTTTAGAGATTGATTGATAGAACCTTCAATCCTTGAAAAGGCATATTTCCGTTAATACACAAAAAGTCAGAAATTAGAACGAAATAGCCCTGATTTTAACCAAAGCTGATAAAAGCTGATAGCTAATTAATATTAAGGAGAAAAATTACATGAAACCAAAAGTTTTTATTATTACAGGAATGCACCGTTCGGGAACTTCTTTAACTGCCTCTTTATTTCAAAGCATAGGAGTAAATATTGGAGAAAAATTAGTAGGTGCTGAATATGGAAATATTAGAGGACATTTTGAAGATATAGACTTTGTAGAACTCCATAAAGGAATATTGAGGTCTCAAGGTATAAATGATTTAGGTACTAATGTAGAAATCAAAGAAATTACAGTTAAAAAACAACACCTAAAGGCTGCAAAAAGACTAATTAAAAATCGGCAAGAAGAAAATCAGAAAAACAACAATATTTGGGGATGGAAAGACCCAAGAACTACATTATTTTTAAACTTTTGGTTAGAGTTATTGCCTGATGCTAAGTTTATTTTTGTTTATCGTTCTCCTTGGGAAGTAGTAGATTCTCTTTATCGCCGAGGTACTGATAAAAATTTATTGGAACAACCAGAAATTGCTGTGAAAATGTGGTTGAATTATAATCAGAAAATCTTAGATTTTTATAAACAATTTTCAGCACAATGTTTAATAGGTAAAGTTGATAGTATTGGCAAAAATCCTCAGAGCTTTATTCAGGCCGTTAATGAAAAATTTGAAATAGATTTGGCAGCACCTACTAATGGAAATTTTCACGAATCATTATTAGTAAAAGATATTAGTAAAACTACTAAACCTAGTCTCATAGAAAAATATTTTCCAGAAACATTAGAGCTTTATCAGCAGTTAGAAAGAATCAGGGGTCAGGAGTCAGGAGTCAAAGGTGAAGAAGTCAGAAGTAATAAGTTATGGGTCGAAAGTAAATCAGAGTTATGGGAATTTCGAGATTGGTTAAATATTCGCGGTTTAGAAAAACAAATTAATAGTTTAGAAACAGATGTAGAAAGATGGGAAGAAATATTTATAGAAGCACAACAGAAGGTAGGAAATTTAGAAACAGAATTAGGTGAAACCCAGAAAGAACTTGATAGTAGCTTGGTGAAGTTTCAAGAGTCTAGTAAAAAGTTAGAATTACTGGAAACAGAACTAGGAAAAACTCAGGTTCAACTGGAAGGTAAAAGCAAAAATTTACAAGCATCTCAAACTAAAGTAGTTACATTAGAAAGAAAATTAGGGCAGACTCAATCTCAACTAGAAAATAATCAAACAAAATTACAAGAGTCCCAACAAAAAATTACTAGATTAGAAGTAGACTTCGGGCAAACTCAGGCACAACTTGATAACTCAAAAACTAGGTGTAAAGAAGCTTTAGCTAAAATATTGAGTTTAGAAACGGAGTTAGGAAAAACTCAAGTTCAGTTAGAAGGTACTCAGATTAAATTAACTGAATCTCAGACAAAATTATTAGGAGTAGAAACAGACTTCGGGCAAACTCAAATTCAACTTGAGAGAAAGAAAATTAAGTTAGGAGAATCTCAGGAAAAAATTGGAATATTAGAAACAGAATTAGGTCAGACTCAACTACAACTTAATGGTAATATCCTAAAGTTAGAAGAATCTCAAAGTAAAATTCAACTGTTAGAAACAGAATTAGGGAGAGCGCAAAAAAAGTTAGATGGTACTCAGGTAAAACTACAAGAGTCTCAGAATAAAATTCAACTGTTAGAAACAGAATTAGGAGAAACTCAAAGGTTATTAGATGGTACTCAGGTAAAATTATCAGAATCTCAAAACAAAATTCAACTGTTAGAAACAGAATTAGGGCAAACTCAAACTACTCTCCAACAAACTCAAGGAGTATTAGGAGAAACTCAAACTACTCTCCAACAAACCCAAACCAGTCTTGCGCAAACCCAAACTATTCTCGAACAAACTAAGGCTGAATTAAATGTTCAAAAAGTAGAAATTTCTGCGATGAAATCTTCTAAATTCTGGAAACTTCGAGAAAAGTGGTTTAGTCTCAAAGGTAAACTTCAAAAGTTACAACCGCGCTTCCTTTTTTCTATCGACTTCCCTATTAACTGGAAACTTTCTAACTCTCAAATAGAAATAGTAGGTTGGTGTTTCCACAATACTCTCAATATCCAAAATATTCGTGCCAGGGTAGGAACAGAAATTTTTCTTGGTAACTATGGCATTCCCCGACCAGATGTTGAACAATTCAGGAGTCAGGAGTCAGGAGTCAGGAGTCAGGAGATGGAGAATTCAGGAGTCAGGAGTCAGGAGTCAAGTAATATTTTGACTGCTTTTAATTCTGGATTTGAAATATTTGTACAACTCTCTCCAGGAAATTATCAATTAATACTCGAAGCAGAAGCTCAAAAAGGAGAATGGCAGAAATTTGCCAGTTATCCCATATCGGTATCTACCGTCGAGGCAAATTTTGATGCTCCGGCAAACTGGCAACAGCGGGAAGGAGAAATTTTATTTGCTGGTTGGTGTTGCCATCCAGAACAGAAAATTACTAAATTACTTCTCAAATATGGGGATATTTCCATAGAGTGTGCTTATGGTTTGCGTCGGAAGGATGTGGGGGAAGTTTTTCCAGATTGGGTGGGAAGTCAGCATAGTGGGTTTGAAGTAACTGTGGAAGTTCCACCTGGAAAATGGGAGATTAGTTTGGAGGCATATTTGGAAAGTGGGGAAATAGTTGGTTTTTATTGCTCGGAAATTTTGGAACTAAGACGTTATGGTTTTTCGGAAAAGGCTAAGGATAAATTTCAGGGGTTATCTAAATTTGCTCAAGCTATTTGGAAACGGACTGCCGAAAGACAACAAAGGTTAGGTCGCATCTTACCTCTACCCTCAGAATTACCCAATATTGCCAGACAAATATTAACAATATATAGACAGCAACAAAAACAAGGGGGAGAATTATTACTTCCTCCTGGGTTTGTCCTGCCAGAACCTATAGATGTTTATGATGCTTGGTTGGCAGTAAATAAGTGGGGCGATCGCTCTCGTCAATATTTAGTATTTCGTTTGGAAGGTTGTCGGACTCCTTTACCGAAAATTTCTGTGGTTATGCCAGTTTATAATCCTCCGGTGGAATTTTTACGGAAGGGAATAGCCAGTGTACAAAACCAAGTATACCAAAATTGGGAATTTTGCATAGCGGATGACTGTAGTAGTAATCGAGATATTCGGGAAATTCTGACGGAAGTAGCTAAGACGGACTCCCGGATTAAACTGACGTTCCGTTCGGAGAATGGGAATATTAGTGCTGCGACTAATTCTGCGGCGGAACTTGCCACGGGAGATTTTATTCTGTTTTTGGATAATGATGATGAACTTAGTCCGGATGCTTTAGGGGAAGTTGCTTTATATATAAGTCAAAATCCAGAGACAGATTTTCTCTATTCGGACGACGATAAAATTAATACGGAAGGCAAAAGATTCGACCCTCAATTTAAACCAGAATATTCTCCAGAGTTATTACTTTCCTATATGTATATGGGTCATTTGTGTGTGGTGAGAAAGGAAATTTTTGAGAAAATAGGAGGTTTAAGAGTTGGTTTTGAAGGTTCTCAAGATTATGATTTTGCTTTAAGAGCAACGGAAATTTCTCGTCATGTCGGACACCTACCTTTAGTGTTATATCATTGGCGAACTTCTCCTGGTTCGACTGCTATTTCTGGAGGGGAAAAACCGAAAAGTTTTCTAGCAGGTGAAAAAGCAGTTCAAGAAAGTTTAAACCGTCGAGGGATAGTAGGAAATATTTATCATCCAGATTGGGCAATGCGGGAAAGGTTAGGAATTTTTAAACCAACTTTTCCCGACAAAGGTGACTCAGTAACTATTATTATTCCAACTAAAAATCAAGCTAAGTTATTGAAAGCTTGTATAGAGTCTCTGCGAAAGACGACTTATCAGAATTATCAAGTCTTTGTGATTGATAATGAAAGTGATGAGTCTGAGACTTTAGAATATTTGGCAAGTTTGAAAGATTTATATTTAGGCGAAGCAAATATATCAGTTATTCCCATTGTTAATACTGATGGAAAATTTAATTTTGCTGCTATAAACAACCGCGCTTTAGAGAAGGCAAAAACTGAGTATGTTCTATTTCTAAATAATGACACGGAGGTTATTTCTCCTAACTGGTTAAGTCAGATGATGGGATATGCAAAAATTCCTGGAGTCGGAGCAGTCGGAGCTAAGTTAATTTATCCCGATAAAAGGATTCAACACGCCGGCGTGATTCATGGTTTACATCATGGTTTAGCGGGTCATGCTTTTAAATTATTACACAGTGAAAATAGGGGTTATCTTTCTCAAGCTTCAGTATCAAGAAATTATTCGGCAGTAACGGCAGCTTGTATGTTAACTTCCCGGAAATTATTTTTAGATAATGGTGGATTTGATCAAGAAAATTTTGCCGTTGCTTATAATGATGCAGATTATGGTTATCGACTTTTAGTTCGGGATTTTAATAATAGTTATCGTTCAGTTTATTGTCCGGATGCTGAGTTAATTCATAAAGAAGGAACGAGTCGCGGTTATTCTGATAATCCTCAAGAAGAGGCAAATTATCGTCGGAAATATTCTCGGATGATAGATAGATTTTATAGTCCTCATTTTTCTCTGGAAAGTGAGTTGTTTGAAATTCAACCGAGAAGATTTTTTCTTCAGGAGACAGGAGACAGGAGACAGGAGTATTTAAGAAGTCAGAAGTTAGAAGTCAGAAGTCAGAAGTTAGAAAGTTTTTCAATAAATACTCAGACAAAAGTTGATAATTATCAGAAAGATTCAGAATTAAATCCTCAAACTCCAGAGGCAAATTATCTCAACGAATTAGAAATAAATGTTCAGGCAAAAGCCGATAATTATCAGAAAGATTCAGAATTAAATCCTCAGACTCTAGAGGCAAATTCTCTCAACGAAGCAGAAATAGATGTTCCGGAAAAAGTCGATAATTCTCAGAAAGAGTCAGAGTTAAATCCTCAAACTCCAGAGGCAAATTTTTCAAAAGAAGGAAGAAGTCGGAAGTTGGAAGGAAAGAGTAAAAAGTTCAATGCTTTTGAGAAAGGAGTAAAAATAAATAGTCAAGCCAAATCAGAATTAAATCCTCAAACTCTAGAGGCAAATTCTATAAATGAATCAGAATTAAATGCTCAGGCAAAAGTTGATAATTCTCGGCAAGAGTCGGAAATAAATCCTCAGACTCTAGAGGCAAATTCTATAAATGAATCAGAAATAAATGCTCAGGCAAAAGTTGATAATTCTCGGCAAGAGTCGGAAATAAATCCTCAGACTCTAGAGGCAAATTCTC
>JBCDJM010000062.1:0-29296 GCA_038747755.1 Cyanobacteria bacterium P01_H01_bin.35 | reverse complement strand
CGCCCATCTCGGCATCGACAAATGGGCGCGCAGCACCTCCAAATCCGACACCAGATCCCAGGTGGTGTTGTCCTGCAGCTCTGAATGGGGCCACCTAAATTTTGGGGTCTTCAAATAATCTGCTCAGAAGGAAGGAACACTCAAAGCTTAGAACCCAAAAGTAATATCAGCCTTGGGTATGTAATGAGCGATCAATATTATTTGTCTTTTTTGGTGAGTTTGGGTGAGGGTTGCCTGATTCAAACTCGTAACTTAAAAGATACTATCTACTCTAAGAATAAGAAACTTGAGATGAAAACAGGTAGAGGGCTCAAATAATCAAGGATTGAATAATAGATAGTAGAATTAACCGCTGGGCAATTATTAAGACGCGATCGCTAAGCGTGATAGAAGGACTTTGGCAATTTTTGGAAATATCTACTGGTGGCTTCCGGCAACTTATATCATTCTCAAAAGCATTCATGGAGTACAGCAAGAATAACAAACAAGTTAAAACCCCTTTACAATAAGCTTTTAGCCAACACCATTCCAGAAAAAAATTAGGGTAGGGATTGATCGTTAACCTCTTGATTTGCGATCGCCTCCTACCTCATACTATAATTCTAAATACTTACTCAAGTTTTACCCTCTTTGCATACTACATTTTGTCGTGCGGAATGTGGGTTATAAAACTTTGTACCTCACTAACTCCGAAACTGCTGTAAGCCTTCTCTACTAGATAACTAAAGCCTTCTTCCTTTGCAATAAATTCAGGATTTTTAAAAAGTTAAGTGGTCTTTTTAAAAATGAGGGGTAGGTTTCCATTTGAGTAAAATCTCTTGAAAACCCACCCTTAAATTTTTTGTAATTCCGAAGATAATGGAATTAATATTATTTATTTACTTGCTGCTTTAATACATTTCTCTACTAATGGCGTTACCTGATCGACGTCTTTCCAACCAAGTATTTCTGTCACCTTTTTCTCCAGGTTTTTGTAAGTCCTGAAAAATTCGGCTATTTCTTCTAGTCGATGAGGTGCTACATCCTTGAGAGATTTAACTTCAGTATAGCGTGGATCTTTATCAGGAACACAGAGAATTTTTTCATCTCTGTCTCCTCCATCAATCATCTCTAACATTCCAATAGGTCTTGCTGCAATAACACATCCAGGAAATGTTGGCTCATCCATAATTACCATTCCATCAAGGGGATCGCCATCATCTGCTAGAGTGTTAGGGACAAACCCATAATCATAAGGATATTTTAGAGAAGCATATAGTACACGGTCAAGGGCAAAAGCTTGTAAATCTTTATCAAACTCGTACTTATTTTTACTTCCACCAGGAATTTCTATAAGGACACTTATTAGTCCGGGTTTTGGTTGAGCTGGAATTAGTGATAAATCCACAAAATTTCTCCATATTAACTAAGAAAAGTATATCAAGAGTTGGTTAGAAGTCAGAAGTTAAATTTGCAGCATAGACTAAAGAGGAGAGAGGGAAGTGTGAGGAAAGAAAAAATTAATTCATTGGAAACCTCCTCTCAACAGATGACTAATATTTAGTCAAATATTTAGACCAACCTCAGATAATTTTACTCACCAAATTTTTCCCGTCTAAACTTTCCAGCAAAGAAGAAATTTATCTCACTCTAAATTCTCAGGCTTTCCCCAGTCGGAAAATTTCAGTTACTTTCCCCAGAATTATTTTTCTAGAAGGATAAGACAAATTGATTTGTCGGAAAACTTCCTCCCAACAGATGACTAATATTTAGCCAAACTTCAGATAATTTTACTCCTCTCATTTTTCCCGTCTCACTATTGAGCAAAAGCCAAATTTACCTAAGTCTAATTCTCAGGCTTTCCCCAGTCAGAAAATTTCAGTTACTTTCTCAAGAATGATTTTTTTTCCGAGGATAAGAAAAATAGATTTATCTAGAAACCTCTTTCCAACAGATGACTAATATTTAGTCAAACCTCAGAGAATTTTACTCCTCTCATTTTTCCCGTTTCACTATTGAGCAAAAGCCAAATTTACCTGAGTCTAATTCTGAGGCTTTCCCCAGTCGGAAAATTTCAGTTACTTTCCCCAGAATTATTTTTCTAGAAGGATAAGAAAAATAGATTTATCTGGAAACCTCCTCCCAACAGATGACTAATATTTAGCCAAACCTCAGAGAATTTTACTTTCCTACAGGAATCATATTAAATGAAATACAAATTCTCTCACTATCCCCAGTAAATGGAATAGTCGAATGCCAAAAATAAGATGGAAAAATTACTAATAATCCTGCTTGTGGTTGAATCTTATATTTATCTGTATTTTCCATTTCTAACTCTGAAAGAAAAGAAGTTCCAAAATTTAAGTAACCTGCTCCAGAATTATTTTCTTTTATAGTATTCGGAACTTGAATATAATAAACGCCACTGCAATAACTTTCAGGGTGAATATGAGAATTTTGAAATCCTTCCGACTCTAAAACAACTGCCCAACCACTTAACTTCCAATCTGAGGGTAAATTCTGGAAAAATTGATAATTAGAGTTATCAGTAAAACGACTAAAATAATCATGGAGAAAACTATTAATTTTTTTGCTCAGAGCAGCCATTACAGGATTATTATCTGTAAAAATTTCGTAGGTTTGACTACCTCTATTTATCGGTTTACCTGGTCGATTTTTTAAAAGAGTAGGATGTCGAACAATGTAATCTTTTAAATCACTATTATAAGTTGCAAAATTCTCCCATCCTTCTACATCTAAAAACTGGTATTTAGCCACTAATTCCGAACAGTCAAAAATTGATTCAGCTTCAAAATTTTTCCCTACATCTTGCAAAGCTAAACCCAAATGAGCATAAGCTTTAATATGTCTATGATTAATATTTATAGCCTTTTCAAATTGAGCGATCGCTTCTTCAGATTTACCTATTTCTCGCAAAGCTATTCCTAATTGTGCATAAGCATCAGCAGAATTAGAATTAAGTTTAATAATTTTCTGATATAGCTTAACTGTTTCTTCCCACTCAGATTTTTTTCCTAGAATTTCTGCTAAACCTCCCATGGCATTAACAGAATTTTTATCCTGCTTTAATGCTGCGTTATAACATTCAATTGCCTCCTCATGTTTTTCCTGTTGATTTAATAGAAAACCCAAATTTATATGAGCATCAGCAGAAGTAGGAATTAAATCAACAACAGCTTGATAACAAGCTTCCGCTACATCAACTCTTCCCTGCTCATAAAAAGTAGCAGCAATATTAGTCAAACATTCTGTGGAATGAGGATTAATTTCTAATGCTTGTTGATAAGCTTTTTGTGATTCTTTGAGGTTCCCACGGCGATAAAATGCCATACCTAAAGATGATAAAGCATCAAAATTATTAGGAACTATAGAAATAGCTTTTATGTAAGAAGATATTGCCTCATCTAACTTTCCTTGAGTTTGAAATATATCTCCCAAAGTCATATTAACTCGCGGATGATTTGGATTAATATTTAGAGCTTTTTCCAGGGAAGCGATCGCCTCTTCTATAATTCCTTTTTCTGTCAAAGCAATTCCCAAATTTAAGTGAGAGTCAGCAGAATTTTGATTTAGTTTAATTGCTCGTTGATAAGAGTCAATAGCATTATCTAATTGTTGAGCAGCGCGATAAGTATTGCCGAGATTATTGAGGTATCCAAAATTTAATGGTTCTAGATTAACAGCTTGATTTATTAAATTTATAGCGCTGTTATTATCTCCCATTTGTGCTTTAAGTACGCCCAGATAATTTAAGACTTGAGAATTATTTGGTTCCGACTGAATAATTTTTTCATAGATAACTTTTGCCTCTTGTAATTGCCCCCCTTTGTGAAAAGACAAAGCATAGGATAAAGCATTTTCTGGGAGATTATTGTTTGGTAGTTTTTGACTTTTATTTTTAGCTGCTTTTCTTCTTTGTTCTCGGTTCATATTTCTATCTTTGTGCTGAATATTAGGCTAGTGATTTTAAAATAGTAAATAGGATTCTATTTTTGAATGATTTTCAAAATAGAATCAAGGGAAATATTGAATTAATTTAACTCTTCTTTGATTAGCCTAGAATACTCGTAGCTTAAAGTTGTCTGTTTTTAACAAAAACTTAATTTTATCAATAAGAACAATATCTCAATCAAGATTAAAATAGAGCGATAATTACTAGATACTTTTAAAGTGTAGGAATATGACAAATAATTCTTTTTTTGATGAGTCTAGATAAACATCTTTAGTCAAAGCGGAAATTGTAGCTAAATATTTTTGGTCTTGGGCAAAAGTCATAATACCGCAAGCTAAAAAATGGGGCATGGCAATCAAGAGTTATATGAAAAATTTATCTCTGACTTGAATGGAACACCACAGGAATTTGATTTATATTACAAAGAAGTACCTTAAAATAATGAATAATGAATAATTAATAATTAAAACTATAGTAATCCCTGCTTTTGTTGTCACAATTAAAAAACTATAAATCAACTCCAAAACCCTTACATCTTAACGATTGCCTCCAAACCTACTTCCCAAAAATTAGCATGATTTTTGACACGAATAAAATAGGATTGCTATATCTCGTATGAATTATTAATTAGGGTTTGCTGAATAATTAAGGTTTAAAGCCTCTCATTTAAAGGAAAAACAAGAAAAAATTTTCCTTTTATTCAATCCTATTCCTGTTAGGGAGAGGTAATTATCAATTATCCATTATCCATTATCAATTCTTGAACTCTGCTTAAAACCGAGGGTATTGAATCAAGTACGGAAATCTTATTAATGAATAATTGATGAATAGTAGATAATAAAAACTATCTCTAATTATCAATTATCCATTGGTAAGGAGAAACTTTAAAGCTCTGGAATTAATTATCCATTATCCATTATCCAAATGCGCCTAAAATCTCTCGACGTATTTCGTGGCATTACCATTGCTAGTATGATTCTTGTTAATAATCCTGGCAGTTGGAATTATGTTTATCCACCCTTACTTCATGCAGAATGGCATGGTTGTACACCTACAGATTTAGTATTTCCATTTTTCTTATTTATCGCAGGTGTAGCTATGACTTTTTCTCTGTCAAAATACACCGATAAAAATCAACCTAATCCACAAATTTACCAAAGAATTTTCCGGCGATGCCTAATACTTTTCTTATTAGGTTTACTACTAAATGGCTTTCCTAATTACAACCTAGCTACTATTAGAATTATGGGAGTATTACAACGTATTAGTTTAGCCTACCTCCTCGCAGCAATAGCAATCCTCAAGCTGTCCCGAAAACAACTGTACTGGCTTTCCGCTACACTACTAATTGGATATTCAATAGCCATGCAATTAATACCCGTTCCTGGTTATGCCATTGGCAACCTTTCCCCAGAAGGAAACTTTGCTGCCTATATAGATCGCTTCATCCTCACCCAACAACATTTGTGGGCAGGCAAACCTTATGACCCAGAAGGACTATTTAGCACTTTACCTGCTATAGTAACCGTTTTGATTGGCTACTTTACAGGAGAATGGCTGAAAAATCAACCAATCAAAAGTCGCACCAGCTTAAATCTGGTAATTTCCGGCCTAAGTTGTTTAGTAGTCGGATATCTGTGGGGACTATTTTTTCCCATCAATAAAGCTTTATGGACAAGTTCCTATGTCATATTTACCGCTGGATGGGCCTTGCTTTTATTAGCTGCTTGTTATGAGGCGATCGAAGTTCGAGGTTGGCATAAATGGGGACATCTATTTGAAGTAATGGGATTAAATGCCATATTTATATTTGTTGGGTCTGGATTTTTGGCAAGACTAATGATTTATAATAAAATTAGTCTGGTTGGAAGTTCTCCTACTATTAAAACATGGATATATGAACAATTTTTCCAATCTTGGGCTGGTTCATTTAATGGTTCTTTGATTTTTGCTATTGTCAATGTATTATTATGGTGGATAATTTCTGATTTAATGTATAGTCGAAATTGCTTTATTAAAGTTTAATCAATAGTAAGGAGTGAGGTATTAGGATTCAGAATTAATCACTAAATTATCGACGGATACTTATATATTATAGTAAAAAATCGGCACAGATAGAATTTTTTTCCATCCTTTCCATCATAGAGATAGTCAATGAAAATCTCCAAAGCTAGGAGTAGAAAAATTACTTTTTTTCCCTCACCAAACTCTCAATCAAAACTCAGGCATTATAGTAATAAGTCGGCACAGACAATAAATAAGTTGATGTATTTAGGATTGATGCTAAATTTTTGATTCAATTAAAATATTTTAGAGGAATATAGCAATCCTATTTCAGTTGTAATATTTTAGGCAAGACGGGCGAATTCGCCCGTACAGAAGTCAGGAGTCAGAATTTCAGAATTTTTAGTTAAAATTAACCTTTATAAAAATTGTTACAACCAATGCGCGGATTGCTATTTTTAGAAAAATATACTAAATGGGTTCTATAGAAGCCATTTGGGATATTGGCAAAGTTGCGAGTTTTGGCTCAGAGTCAGGAGTCCTAGGGGCGATTTCGTTTCCTGTAGAATGCTGCGCAAACCGAATGCTGTCGCTTTCCGCGTAATTAGGAGCATGACAAACGGAAATCGCCCGTACAGAAGTCAGAAGATTAAGAAATAAAACAGGGGAAAAAGGTAGAAAAATGCCCCCATCTCCCCAGACTTCCCACACTCCCCACCCCCATCATGTATAAAAAAATAGGTAGTCCTGCATAGTAATGGTGGAGATATTTGTAGTTTTTCCCCAGACTTTCCACACTCTGTCTACCATCTACTATACACCACCACCAAAAAATAAATACTAAATGGGTTCTATATATCAAACCCTAATAATATCTAGCTAAATTCCCAAAAAGTTTGCTAAAGTTATGCCCTAATCGCTAATATATATTTATTAATTAATGTCAATATTGTTGACTTTTAAATTTTTTTGAGTTAAAGACTATGATTCCAACCGTTATTGAACAATCTGGCCGTGGCGAAAGAGCCTTCGATATTTACTCTCGACTGTTGCGCGATCGCATAATTTATTTAGGAGAAGCAATAGACTCTGACTTGGCCAATCTAATCGTAGCCCAATTATTATTTTTAGATTCAGAAGACCCAGAAAAAGATATTTATCTTTATGTAAACTCTCCTGGGGGTTCCGTTAGTGCTGGGATGGGTATTTATGACACAATGAGACACGTTCGGCCAGATGTCTGTACTATTTGTATGGGAATAGCCGCTAGTATGGGAGCATTTCTTCTGAGCGGAGGAACAAAAGGCAAAAGAATGAGTCTACCTCACGCCCGCATTATGATTCACCAACCATTAGGCGGCGCCCAAGGTCAAGCCACAGATATTGAAATTCAAGCTAAAGAGATATTATACCTCAAAAAATATCTCAATGAATCTTTAGCAGAACACACAGGTCAACCTATAGAAAAAATTACCCAAGATACAGAAAGAGACTTTTTTATGTCAGCCTCAGAAGCAATGGAGTACGGCATAATAGACCAAGTTTATAATCGTCAATTAGAGAGTAGGGAGTAGGTAGTACGGAGTAGAGAGTAGGGAGTAGGGAGTAGAGGAGTAGTGTGGGGAATGTGGGGAGAAAAGCCTATTTTTAAATACGTTTCATGGCTAAATAGGGTTTGGTGATTAAATCTAAAAGCAGTGACATATTAAGGTAACTGCCTTTTCTTAGATCAAAAAAGTGCAAATTTTTAGGTTTGAGCGACCAAAAAGTTAGGATTTTGGGTAGATAAGGGTAGAAAAATTACCGAATAATTAATAATTAATAATTAAGAGTTGATAGTCAATTAATTATTAATTCAACAATTTACGCCTTGAAGCCTCCCCTTGGATAGGGGATAATAAATAAAAAAAATTACTTTTAGTCAGTCAATTCCGTTTTAAGAAGGGGTAATTATTAATTGTTAATTGTTCGCAAGTTAATTGCTGAATATATCCAAATTATTCCAATTACCTCCTCTATAATTCCTATTTATTCTGACTCCTGACTCCTGACTCCTAATCTTCTAACGTCTCTAAATGTTGTAAAAAATCTTGCAATTTCTCAAATGAAAGGCGTGTACGACCCTCCTCTCCATAATTTTTCTTGAGAAAAGTTTTTCCTTTTGTCGCATTCCAACCCAAACGTTTAATTTCATTAGTTGTTTTGGCAAATACTTCTAAATAATGCAAAAAACTTTGTAACTCATCTACACTTAATTGTTCCAAAGCTTCTTTGTTGTGATTATATTCAAAATAATCTTTTTGTTGCTTTGCTTTCCAACCTTGACCCTTAATCTCCTTGGTTACTTTCTGTAGTATATCTAAATATTGACGGAAATCCAATAACTCTTCAGTTGTTAAAAATTGTCGTGTTTTTTGATTATAATTTTGCTCTAGAAAATCTCGCTCATTCTCTTTTGTCCATCCTAAACCATCCATTAAGATATCTATACTCACATTATCATCAGATACATCCTGTGATAAATCAGAGGAATAAATTTCATTATTACTATTACTATTTATTGAATTAGGTAAATCTATTCCCGAATTTATTGATTCTGATGTGGTTATTTCAGTTTCTATATGATTTCTAGAATATATTAGCGATTCAGTAGTTTGATCGCTCTTTTCTTCCTTTTGTTCCTGACTATAATCTGTATCTAACCAACTATTATCAAACCCACTTGAATCTTGAGGAGAATGATAAATATTCTCATCATTAATATTAGAATTTGTTGTTAAAAATTCATCGTTTTTTAGCGAAGTAGAAATTTCTGAATTAATGCTAGACTTTGTTGTTAGAAATTCATCATTTTTTAGTGAAGTAGAAATTTCCGATTCCTCTAACCCAGATGAAACAGTTGGAGTATCAGAAACTTGATTAAAATCTTGATTTAATCCTGGTGTTGGTAATTCCTCTGTTTTGATTTGTGAAGGAGTATTGACATATTTTGTATCTGGTTTATGGTTGGTAACAGATGGAAATCGAGAAAGTTCAACAGAAGTTTGAGATGCAGAAAAAGATGTATCAAGAGTAAGAATAGCAAGCGATCGCTCCCTCGCTTTGTCTTCTGCCAACTCCACAGTATCAGCAGAACCTAATCCAGTGGCTAAAGTTTCACCATTCACCTGGACTAGGACACGAACTACATACTTACCATTATGAATAGTAATTAACTCAGAGATTAAGCAACCTGTAGGATAAGAAGCTTGAAAACGTTCTAACATAATTCTTTACTTGATGAAACCTGAAGAAATTTCCATGTCCAATTTAGTACAAAAAGCAAAAATTACTTTTGCCAGAAGTCTAATTTGAAGCTATCATAAAATTTAACTGAAAACAGGCCAGATAACAATTGAAGGCCATTAAAAAAATAATAAGGGGACTCAAGAGATGCGGTCGGCTTGACCGTTGATGCCTGTGGATTAATAACCGCCAACGGTCTCAGTTAAAGCAGGCAAGGACATTGCATACAACATCCGTACAAATTAAAATGTCACTAATTGTGACGTTTTACATCAGTTTTATGAAGCAGGTTAACAGAAGTGCCACGGCAAGAGAAATATTTATCTAATAAATTCTCCGTTGCCTCAATTTACTCACTCCACCAAATAGAAATTGCTCCACCATAGAAAAGAAGCAAAAAATATTCTTTGTGAAATCAAAAACTTAAAACCTACCGTGGGGCTATTCAGCAATTAACAATGAACAATTAATAATTAATAACTACCCCTTTTTGAAACGGATAGGATTGGCTAAAAGGATTTTTTTTTTTTTGATTTATCCCCTTGAAAAGGGAGTCTTTAAACCTTAGAGGGTATCTGTAAATAAAATATTAAATCCTTGTGTAGTGGACTGACACATATAATTTTGTGCATTAGGGGGGCTTTACTTAACCTTAGGGTAAGCATGAAAATTTATACTAAAACCCGCCCCTACTATTGCACCATTTTAGCTGTGTCAGTCCAGTAGGGTGGGTTAGGCACAGATTAATAGTTAAGCTTAATAGTTGGGTGTGATTTTCCATAACCCACCAAGAATAAACCTTAAAGCAGTTCTTAAGATTTATTTTATAGACACCCTCTTAATTGTTGAATGAATAATTAATTATTGACTATCAACTCTTAATTATTAACTATTAATTATTAATTATTCGGTAACTGTTGGCTATAATCTGGTATACTCTATAAGAGTCATCAATTATATGTTCTATATTAATAGGCTTCAAAACTGAATTCCATTTGCAGGTGCGGTCATGTTAAAGATATGCCTTTAAGTCTTAGAACTTATGAATGTTCTGATTGTGGGATATCTATAGACCGCGATTTAAACCCAAGTATAAATTTAAGAAAGCAAGTGCTAATTGGCGAGGTATCCTCAGAATTACGCACTCAAGAGATGCGGTCGGCTTGACCGTGAATCCCTGTGGACCCAGTGCTGCCGACAGTTCCGGTAGAAGCAGGTAGGGACGTTAGCATTTTTGTTATGCAACGTCCGTACACAGGAAAATGTCACTTTTTTTGACATTTTATGAAGCAGAAGCGACAATGAATCACATAATTATTGATTTTGGTAATTTGTGAGAACAGAAAACTAGCATAAACCTAACTGAGCTGCTAACTTAAGGAAACCTAGCTGAAATACTTAATGGCAGACTAATTTATAGGATAGCATAACCGATAAGAAAAGGATAAAACGCTGCATGAAATTTTCCATCGCTACACTCCTAGCAAACTTCAGTGACGACAAGTTAGTTGCTCCCAAAGCAGTTGAGAAAAAACTAGATTGTCAAGATGATCAAAGTATCCGCAAATTACAAATTGCTTTGGATGCTCTAGAAAAAATAGGAGTTCTCGCCAAAGACAAAGGTCGCTATCGGCGACTTTTGGAAGAGGCAGTTGTAGAAGCAAGACTTCGCTGTTCCAGTAAAGGATTTTGCTTTGCCATACAAGACTCAGAAGGAACAGAAGATATTTATATTCGGGAAAGTCATCTGAGTAATGCTTGGAATGGCGATCGCGTATTCGTCAAAATCATCAAAGAAGGTAGTCGTCGCCGTAGTCCAGAAGGAGAAGTCAAGTTAATATTAGAACGTGCTAACCCTTCCTTATTAGCAAGAATCAAACAAATCAATGGTCAGAATGGAGAACCCTACTATCGAGCGGTTCCTCTAGACGATCGTCTACTATTTGAATTCGACTTAGTACCAGAAGGTCCAGACTTAGCAGATGCCATAGACCACCTAGTCCATGTCGAAGTATTGCGCTATCCTCTAGGAGAGAAACGTCCTATAGGAAGAGTAGTTCAGATTCTTGGTTCAGATGCAGAAGCAGCAGATGACCTAGACATAGTATGTTGCAAACACGATCTACCCCGCTCTTTTCCAGATGAAGTTCTCAAAGAAGCCGAATCTCTAGTAAACCACTCTACCAAAGCAGATCAAAAAAATCGACTAGATTTGCGTGAACTATTCACAGTTTCTTTTGGAGAAATTAACAAGAAAGACATTAATCATGCTCTGAGTATAGAAACTACAACCTCTGGTTATTGGCGAGTAGGAGTTCACATTGCTGATGTAGCCTACTTTATTAAAGCAGACTCCCAACTAGATAAAGAAGCTCGTAAGCGAAGTGTCAGTATATATCTGCGAGATAAAGTAGTTCCTATCTTACCAGATGGATTATCAAGCGATTACTTTTCTTTATTACCAAAAAAAGACCGACTAGCTATATCTATCCTCATTACTGTCAATAAAAACGGTCAGATAGTTGAGTTTGAAATTGAACCTAGTGTCATTCAGGTAGATGCTCATCTCAGCTATGAGCAGACCACAAAAATTATTAATGGCAATACAGAAGAATTAGTTAATCTAAACTTAGAGCAACTAGAAAATGCCATCAATAAACTCCAGGATGTTAGTCAAGCAGTCCGAACTGCCAGATTACGAAGAGGTGCTTTCGATCTAAATTTACCAGATGAAAAAAGCTACTATAACGATGAGAGTCCATTGGGAGCAATGATCGTTCCTCAAATGTTTCCAGCTCGTTCCATGGTGGGAGAATTAATAGTGTTAGCAAACCAAGCGATAGCGAGTCACTTGCTATCACTAGGAGTACCTGCCATTTATCGAGTACAAAATTCCCCAGATCCAGGAGATATCCAAGAATTTATTAAATTAGCTAGTAATCTTGGAGCTGAATTATATCTAGAAGATGAAGATGATGTACAACCCGCTGACTATCAATCATTTGTTGAAGAATTTACTACATCAAAATCAGAAAGAGTGCTGACATACTTGCTTGAGGATACTTTGAAACCAGCAATTTACAGCACCACTGCTCAACCTCATTTTGGATTAGCTTTGCAACATGGTTATGTTCATTGTACATCAACAATTTCCAGATATTCCGATTTGCTGATTTCACGAGTATTACATACTGTATTTAATGAAGGTCGCGATCGCCGTTCTAGTCGTTCTAAAGAAGGTGTAGAGTTAGGACATTCTTCATGTCATGGTAAAATTTCCTGGAATGTTTTAGCTCCAGAAATACAGCAAGAATTAGAAGCACAACTAACATCAGTAGTAGTGCATTTAACTGAACGAGAAAATGTCGCACAGGATGGCCAAGAAGACTTAGAAGGATTGATTAAAACTGGATTAATGAAAGAACGCACTGGTCAAACTTTCCAAGGTTTGATTACTGGGGTACAGTCTTACGGTTTCTTTGTAGAAATTGAAATTGGCTCTCAGTCTACAGAAACTTTTAGAGTAGAGGGTTTAGTTCATGTCTCTTCTCTAAAAGATGATTGGTATGAATATCGTTCCCGACAACAAACACTTGTCGGACGGAAAAATCGTAACCAATATCGACTCGGAGATATGGTAGAAGTACAGGTCAAGAGTGTTGATTATTATCGGCAGCAAATTGACTTGGTTGCAGTTAGTGGAGGCAGCACTGCTTTTGACGATGAAGAGTTTCCTTCCAGGTGGTAACCCTTATCGGTTTTGATTAAGTAGGGTGCTGAAAAAGCTGATAACTGACTGATATCCCCCCACCCCTCTTTCCAAGGGCTGAACCAATAAAAAGTCCCCCTTTCAAAGAGTAGGGCTGTTTCATTCTTGCTTAAGGCAGAGGGGGAGCAGGGGATAATTTTCCACGCTTTACCCGAGATTTTCCCCAAATTTACCAATTATTCTTAAAGGTTAATTAACGAATTATTTTGGCTTTGAGGGAAAGGAGTATGTATTATCTAAACAACTCTTAAGAAGTGGAACATCTATTCAGTTATCAGTTATCAGTAACAGGTTGATAGTTTATTCTTCTACAACAAAACTAAATCAATTATCAGCTTTTTATTCAAGATAAAAAGCTGTTGAGAGTATCCATCAGGATGTAGATTAGGTAGGCAAAATTTTGTTCTCCATAATTCAAAAAAAAACTGATAACTGATAACTGAAAAAAGATGCTAACTATATGGAATAAAAAGCCTTTGAAAGTATCCATCAGGATGTAGATGAGATTAGCAAAATCTTATTTTCCATTATCAAAAAAACTGAAAAAACTAAAAAAGCTGATAACTGATAACTGAATAAGTGAAAAAAACGTGACTAATTTTATATCTACTCCTAAACTACCGATAGTTATTGGAGTTACAGGAGCATCAGGACTAATTTATGCTGTTAGAAGCATTAAATTTTTACTGGCAGCTAATTACACTATTGATTTAGTAGCATCAAAAGCTACCTATTCAGTATGGCAAGCAGAGCAAAATATTAAAATGCCTGCTGAACCAATTAGACAAGAAAAATTCTGGCGAGAACAAGCTGGAGAAGAAAGCAATGGTAAACTCTATTGTCATCCTTGGCAAGATATAGGGGCAAATGTTGCCAGTGGTTCCTATCGAACTCAGGGTATGATAATTATCCCTTGTAGTATGGGAACTGTAAGTAAGTTGGCTGCTGGATTTAGTTCAGATTTACTAGAGCGGGCAGCAGATGTACAATTAAAAGAAGGTGGTAAACTAATTTTGGTACCTAGGGAAACGCCTTTGAGCTTGATTCATTTACGAAATTTAACTACTCTGGCAGAAGCAGGAGCAAGAATTGTCCCAGCAATCCCGGCCTGGTATCATAATCCCCAAACTGTAGAAGATTTGGTAGACTTTGTTGTAGCTCGTGCTTTAGACCAATTTGGTTTAGATTGTGTTCCTATTAAACGGTGGATAGGCCATGAATAGAAATCGGAATTTACTATTGTTAATTGTTTTAATTGTAGTCATCGGTGGGTTGGCCTTATTTGCTTGGCAAAATTGGTCTCCTAGTTTGTCCTTAACTTTTCTGGGGTTAAAATCTATACCTTTACCTCTATCTGTATGGATTTTAGGGGCTATTGTTGCAGGTATGATTACCTACTTGTTGATTTATGCTACCTTCGGACTTTCCAATTACCTGTTGAGACGAAGTTTACAACCTTCTAGACCTCGCTCTAGAAAATCTCAGTATCAAGATAAGTCAGAAGAAAGTAGGGATAGATATTCACAGTCTCAAGAAACCTCAGATTATCAAAGCTCCTTTAATCTGAATAAAGACTCTGAATTAAGGGAGGAAGATGAAAACTCTGATGACTGGGAAAAAGGACCACCTAAAGTTAGTAATTCTTGGGACGGTAGTACAAAAGAACAAGATCTTGAAGAGCCACAAGAGTCTGTTAATCAAAGTTCTACAGAGAAAAATTATGAAGCAGAACAACAGCCAAAAACAGAGTCTTGGTCTGGTTCGGTTTATTCTTATGGTTATCGTGAACCTAGTGGTTCTGGGGTTGGTCAAACCGAATCTGTGTATGATGCAGATTATCGGGTGATTACTCCACCACCACCTCCAGATCCATCTAAATCTACTGAAAATGAAGAGAATCAAGAGGAAGTTCCCGATCAAGCTAATAAACAAGAAAACCAATCTGAATGAAGTTAGAAGTCAGAAGTCAGAAGTCAGAAGTTAAATTCTTACTTTTGTTATTTTGATCAAACTAGAAAAATATTGAACTGATAACTGATAACTGATAACTGATTAAAAGGAGGGGTTTTAGACTCAATTATTTGTATAATTATGGATATTAGTAATAGGGAATTGTTAGAAGGAGTAAATCTTTATTTAGTTGGGATGATGGGGGCTGGTAAAACAACTGTGGGACATTTGTTAGCTCAAGAGTTGGGATATCGTTTTCTAGATACAGATAGTTTGATTTCTCAAGCTGCTGGCAAGTCAATTAGCGAAATTTTTGCTACTGAGGGTGAGGCAGGGTTTCGGGAGTTGGAAACAAATATATTGTCAGAAGTATCTAGTTACAAAAAATTGACTATTGCGACAGGTGGTGGTATAGTTATAAACCGTTTTAACTGGAGTTATTTACAACATGGGATAGTAGTTTGGTTAGATACGCCAGTAGAAGTTTTATATAGTCGCTTGCAAGGCGATCAAACTAGACCTCTACTTCAGGATAGTAATCCCTTGGGTAAACTACAGGAGCTTTTAGAAGAAAGAAGACCACTTTATGCTAATGCAGATGTTCATGTTAATATCAACAGTAAAGATACTCCTGAAGAAGTCACAATCTTAGTATTAGCAGAAATCAAAAGAGTGATAAAGTCAAAGGGAGTTAGTTAGTCAATAACTTGTTTATTTCAATGTTTAAATGTTAAAAAAAGATGAATTCATCTTTTTTTGTCAAAAATATTACAGTAATTTCTACCTATAAGAAATTAGTAGTAATCTGATGATATCTGGAGTAAATTGAAGTTGTACAGTAATTAAAGACAAAAAACCCCCACTATGGATAGGTAGGGGTCAAGAACAGTTAAACGCTTATTTTTTATTATCTCAGAAATTAACTATTATTGCTAGGTTTATTTGTGACAATTTTTTAAACGTCCATAACAACCATAGTTTACATTTCTAAACTTTACATTTCTACAAATACTCTAGGCTAAATTGCTGATGTTTATCCTAGCAATCGTTCTTTATTATGCCTAATCAGGGTTTGCTGAAAAAGTCTTTTTTTTAGGAGCAGGGGAGTGAGGGAGAATTAATAAAGATGAATAATTAACAATAACTGGGTTGGTAATTATTAAAAAGGTTCCATGGGTCTATGTTAATGACTGAAGAATTGAATTTTCACCTAACTATAGCATTTTTTTTTTACGGTTGGTATAATATTCAAGCATAAATAAATAGGATTACTATATATAGTTTTTGAGAAATATGTAAAGTATAGTTCCCAGACCAAAACCTCCCTCTGAAATAATTAGTAAAATTCCAAAAGATTGCCATTTTTTTAAACCATAAACTTGAGTCTCTAATTTAGCTAATATTGCTGCAGATACTAATACTAAAGTATGAATAAAAATGTTTATCCACCTAATGAAAACCACCAATAAAAAAGCAGTAACAACTGAAGAAATAAAAGTATAAAATTCAGAATCAAACCAGGGAGCTATTGCTTTCAAATCAAGTAGGCGAAAGGTTAAAATTGCATCTAATAAAAAAATACCAGCTAGAACAACTAGATAGAAAAAAAGAGAAACTTGAGCATTGGCTAGACTCCAGCCCAAAATGCTATAACTTATTAAAAGTAGACTGAAAGAAAGTAAAGGTATTGGTTTCACATTATTTTATAGGTTAGTAGAAATTGCTTGAACTGGACAGGTCGGAATACATTGTTCACATACAATGCAACGGGATCTGACAAAATTGAGACGAAAGGTATCAGGTTGTAAACTTAGAGCTTCTGTAGGACATACACCAGTACATAAACCACAGTCTACGCAGCTATTTTCATTGATTAAAATTTCTCTGCTAGTTAGACATACATCTATATTTTGTAGTCTCATCCACTCTAGTGAAGCTTCTAACTCATCAATATCTCCCGATAATTCCAGGACTAATTTACCTACTTGATTTGGTGCTACTTGAGCGCGAATAATATTAGCAGCAATATTAAAATCTTTTGCTAATCTATAGGTAATAGGCATATGAATTGACCTTTGTGGAAATGTTAACGTTACTCGTTTTTTCACGGGTTAATCCTCTATTTCTAAATTATAAAATTGATTTTTGTCATTATCTAATTATTTAGTTACAGCAGTTTTGATTATATTAGAACACAGTAGGGACGTTCCATCGAACGTCCCTACAAAAGTTGTATTTTTACTGTGTGGTTGATATACCTGAAATTTGAACGAGTTTTACTCGCTAACAACCATAAATTTTTCTACCTATAAATTCCTACTGATTATAATACCATGTAATAAGATGATTTTAGTTATTTAAAGTTAAGGGCTACTTTATTTTAATGCCTTCTCTAAAATATACTCAATAATTGTAATCATTATTTAATTTTCTGACAATGAATGTAGACTCATCTAATCTTAAAAATAGTTCCTCTTTGATAATACGCCTGAGAAATTTCATTATTGTTTTGGTTGCGATCGCTTTATCAGTAACCATTTTTATCGGATTACGAACCGAGACGGCCTCCGTTTCTCTGAGTGAAATGGCTGAAACTGCAACACCTCTAGATGTAGCTGTCAGTAATGATAAGCCCACTTTAGTTGAATTTTATGCTGATTGGTGTCTAGTTTGTCAAGCCATGGCTCCTGAGTTGGAGGAAATTAGACAACAGTATGGTGAAAATACCAATTTTGTAATGTTGAATGTGGATAATAGTAAGTGGTTACCAGAATTAGTTAAATACCGGGTAGATGGTATTCCCCACTTTGTCTTTTTAGATCGAGAGGGAACTGAAGTTGGCCAGACTATTGGAGAGATGCCGAAGTCTCTCATGGCAGCAAATATAGAAGCTTTAGTTGCTGGAAGTTCATTACCATATAATGGTACAGTTGGTCAAGGTTCTGAATTTAATGCCTCAGTCGCACCAATTAAAGCAAGTCAAGCCGATCCTAGGGTTCACGGTAGTCAAGTACAATAGTTAAATGGCCAGACTGATTCTATTTAGTTAGGACTTACGCAAAGAGAATGTATATAGTGTTCAAAACTATAACGTTATAGTTTTTTGACTCTATATATAGTATATCTGCGTAATTCCTGTTAGTTAATTTCTTGGGAGAGCAGGGGTAGTTTACAGGGTGACGTTTTTACTTTCTGGTTGTGAGTAGACTTAGAGGGCAAGTCAGAAAAAAGCAACTGTTATTACTGGATTAAATGTTTGTGTGATGGAGAGCTAAATTTTTATAAGTTTAAATTTTCTGGTGTTTGTGCTTTTTTAGTCTACTTTCCCTCCTTATCTACCCTGTGTCCCCGTTATTCCTATTATTTTAACGAAGTCAGAAGTCAGAAGTCATTAGGGATGATTCACGTTTAGAGAACTAAAGAAAAGTTAATATTAATAAGTAGTTCAAACAATCCAAAATACAAAATAATCAAATCATACCCAGAATCAGCAACTCCCAATCTCCAATATCTCACAACTAAAATCATATTGCTATAATTATTAATTATTAACTAGACAGTGTAGAGTTATAGGAATAACTATTCCTATCTAAGGCTTTCAGTTATTTAAAGGTTAAAAACTTTCTATTCAAAACTGTAGGTGCTGTAAGCATTTTCCAGTAATAATTGAAGTCTTAAAAGCAATCATTATCTTATAATAACTTTCTACTCTCCAATTATTAATTATTAATTATTAATTATTAATTAATAAGTAAGCCAGGGTCAAACCGAAAAGTAAAAAGCTTCAACCTTTAAGTTCTCCTGCTATCCCAATTTTTTGGTAAAAGAATGAATTCTAAACAATTACAACGGTTATTAATCTTTTATTCTGTGGTAGGAATATTAGCTATCAGTATATTGGTAGCAATAATAAGTATATTCCCTCTTTATCAACAACTCAGAAGGAATGAAGAAAGTAACTTACAGTCAGCTTTACGAACTCGAAGATTAGCAGTGGAAGAATTTCTTTCTAGGGCTAGGGGTATTACTTCACAAATTGCTAGTCGTACCTACGCAAGACGAGAATTAGAAATTTATAACCGCAAGAATAATAAATCTGATTTTGATATTTCTATAGTAGCAGGTGATCTAGAAGATGCCTTTAGTCAGAGTGAAGATGTAGTTGGAATTAGTCGCTTTGGTATAGACAACCAATTAGTGGTTGAACTTGGTTTACCTATCCCTAAAACACTTTGGAAATTGCCAATCCAAAAATATAAAATTAGTAATCCAATTCGCATCAAAAATGAATTTTATCTGGTTATTAGTCAACCAATTATTAATTCAAAAAAACAGCAAGTAGGTACAGACTTGGTTTTGTTTAAAATCCAGGGTTTAGAAAAAATTATCAGAGATAATAGGGGTCTTGGTAAAACTGGAGAAGTCTTTTTAGGAACCTTAGAAGAACAAAAGATAAAATTATTTTTATCATCTAAAAATGAAAATAAAAGTTTATCCGAATCAATTGCTGAAGCGTTGGAAAAAACTTTATTTTCTGAAGATTATGGAGTAATATTTGTCAAACCTAAGTTTTGGAGTTATGGTCAAATGATTGCCTATGAACCTGTATCAGAAGTAAATTGGGGACTGGTGATCGCCATCGAACGTCAGGAATTGTATGCTCGCATAAATCGCCAAATTTTTACTATTGCAATTGTCATAATTGTTTTGACTATTTTGGGTGTAGGTGGGATTGTTTTGCTATTACGTCCACTAGCAAGTCAGGCGATTATTCAAACTGAACTGCAAAAAGAACTTGAAGAAAAAAAGCTAACTTTAAAAGAGTTAAATTATACCCAAGAACAGCTAATTATAGAAATTCGCGAGCGTAAACAAAGTCAAACTAGACTGCAAAATGACAATAGAATATTAATGGAACTTGCTCAAAATCGAGCTGTAAATCAAGGAGATTTATCAACAGGTATACAAGCAATTACGGAAGCTATCGCGAAAATATTAGAGGTTGAACGAGTGGGAGTCTGGTTGTATGACGACTCAAAAACTTATTTAAAATCTTTAGATTTGTACCAACAAAAACTCAATGAACATATTGGAGAAATAAATCTTAACCTCAAGGATTATCCTAATTATTTACAAGCGATTAGTTCACTACAAGATAATATTATTGCAGCTAATAATGCTCGCAACGATCCGAGAACCAAGGAATTTTTAGAGAATTATCTCAAACCTTTGGATATTTTTTCTATGCTTGATACTGGGATTTGGGTTGGTGGAGAAATGATTGGTCTTATTTGTATAGAAAAGTGCAGTCAAATTAAATATTGGACTATTGAAGATGAATTTTTTGTCCGTTCAATTGCTAATATGGTTTCTTTAGCAATTGAAGCTAGCGATCGCCAACTTGCCGAGAATGCTCTACGAAAATCAGAAGCTCAATTAAGAGTGCAAAAACAAGAATTACAGGAAACTTTAGAAGAATTGAAATGGACTCAAACTCAGATGATTCATAGTGAAAAAATGTCGAGTTTAGGTCAAATGGTTGCTGGAGTTGCCCATGAAATTAATAATCCAGTTAACTTTATTCATGGAAATATTATTTATGCAACAGATTATACTCAAGACTTGCTCAATTTACTGCAACTCTATCAAAATCATTATCCCGATCCCCATCCTGAAATTGAGGAAGAAATTGAAGCTATTGAATTAAACTTTCTGCAGGAAGATATGAAAAAAGTTCTCAAATCTATGGAAATTGGAACAGAGCGAATTCTAGAGATTGTCAAATCACTGCGAAATTTTTCCCGTCTGGATGAAGCAGAAATTAAAGAAGTTGATCTACATGAAGGAATAGATAGCACTTTAATGATTTTACAAAATCGCTTCAAAGCTAAACCAGGATTTATTGGTATTAAAGTAATTAAAAAATATGGTCAACTTCCTAGTATAAATTGTTATGCAGGACAACTCAATCAAGTATTTATGAATATTATTGGTAATGCAATTGATGCAATTGAAGATAACCAATTTTCTCAATCTTGCGAAGAGAAAGAATATGATGCTGGTTGTATTTGGATTAAAACTCAACTAATAGAAAACAATTGGGTAGAAATTTTCATAGCGGACAATGGAGGAGGAATAAGTGAAAAAGTTAGGTCTAATTTATTTGAACCATTTTTTACCACAAAACCTGTTGGAAAAGGAACTGGATTAGGACTTTCAATTAGTTACCAAATTATTGTGGAAAAACATCAAGGAAAATTAGAATGTAATTCTCAGATTGGAAAAGGTACAGAATTTATAATTACAATTCCAATGAACTTAAATTAGATAATAGGAAATAGGGAATAAAGAATAGGGAATAGGGAATAGTTGGAAAAACATTTTATAGTCTAAGATTCATAATCAGTAATTCTTCTCACCAATTTTTTCTTAGCCATACTAGAGTTTTGCCAACAAATTTTTATTGATACTTTTGACCCCAAATTTAAACAACAAAGTAATAACCAAACTGTTAGTAAATTTGGTGTCGGTGTCAGGAGTACAAATTAAATTATCTCTGAATCAAAAACAATTTGTTGTAGTTATCAGACTATTTTTAGTCAAGAATAAAACAGTCTTACTCTTAGCAAAAATAAACATTATAAATTCTTACCTCCTGACAACTAATAACTGATAACTGATAACTGAAATTACTCCTAAGAATAACTAAACTGTAGCAAACATTTATCAAACCGGTATAATATTGCGGTCTAAGATAAAAGGTTGAGGTGAAGCAATTGAAATTTTCTCAAAATCTGGATGTAGAGGATTAATCAAATAATTATATTCTTGGGGAATAATAGCAGAAGGAACCCTCAAAACTGCTGTAGTTTTAGAAGTCAACCATTTATCTCCAATAGAGGCTAAAGCTTCCGGTGAAGGAGTATCACGCCAGTTATGAGGTAATAGAGATTCATCTACTTGTTTAATTGGAAAATTATCAGGAATTCTTACACTAATAGATACAAATATATTACCAAAATTTTCTATTTCCATACAAACTAAAGTTTCTAATGTAGCTAGAGATAATGTGGCTGAAGTATAAATTAAAGCTGTTCCTTTAGAATTCCAACGACCTCTACTACGATTATAAGATTCACCAGTCAAAGCAATATCAATGTATTTTTTATGAGATATTCGCCATATTGTCAAACTCATAATTTTTATATTTTAACTACTATTACTTGAAGAAAAAGGCAGGGTTTATAGTAATTTTTTTGTGATTCAAAATCACTATTCAATTATCTATTAGTAATTGAAACCTACCTATTTATATTGGTTTTTATTAATAACTAATAACTATTAGCTATTAATAATCAATCATCAATAATTAGGGTTTGCTGATTAAAGCTAAAAGCATTGACATCTGAAAGTTTTAGGATTTTCAAGTTCGGAAAAAGTAGGAGATTTGGGGCAGATACGGCTAACCAAGTGAGTATGGTAGTAAGAGTTGGTCTGGTTGCATCAAGGGATAATTTTTCTTTTTACCTCCTCTATAACTTTCTGTTTCTCTTGACTCTGTACGGACGCCCTTATGCAACGTCCCTACCTACTCCCTACTCCCTACTCCCTGCCTTCACCATCAGACTTATTCAGCAAGCCCTAATTAGCTATATACTCCATACTCTATTTTATTCAAAAGTTCATCTACTTGTTGTGTGCCTGCATCTGTATCTAATAGTTCTAAAGGAGTTTTTCCAGCCAAGGCACGATTTGATTTTTTCAACCAATCTCTTGCTGTTTCCACATTTTCAAATACATCTAATGTGTGTGCAAAAATTCTGGCAATACGATAAAGTCTATCTGACTCTGAAAGATCGAGAGGTTTCTGATCTTTCTTACGCCTGGATATAGTCCTTTCGGAAGTTGCTAATAAAGCTGCCATTTGTGACTCAGAAATACCACAATATTCTGCTACTTTAATTACAGAAATTATCGAAAATCCCTGACGAATTATACTGACTATTTGCAGTTCTTGGGGCAATTCCAAAACATTTTTAGGTATTCTGTCAAATCCTAAAATTTGATATATTCTAGGGATAAGTTCAGTTTCTGAGTTCTGAGAAACTTGATCTGGGAATAACATCTGGACATCCTATAACAGTCACCTGTCTAATATTATAACGTCAGATGTCTCAAAATTGGGAAATTTTATTTTAGAGATGATTAATAAATTAAATATTAAAGGAACTTCTCAAATATAATTGCGAGGGAGAGAAGTGAAAGAGGAATGATAAATAGTTGAGCCAATTATTATCTCGATAGCAATCTTTGGTATAAAAGTCAAGTTTGACATTGCATCGGCTAATAACATTTTATTAAAGCTTAACTTATTGAATCACCGTCATGCAAGGATCGTATCAAGATTATATTGATATATTAGCTCTTAGACTAAATGGTTCAGGATTTGATTTTTGTAAATCTAGAGACCAGATCCAAAAAATAGCAGGATTAGGAAGATAAGAAAAAGTATAAAAATGAGGCCGTCAGAAACCATTTTCCTTGTTAATAATAATTAGAATAATTGGGATGTCTAGAAAATTAGGAACCCCACAAATTAATATCGCTTCAGAGGCTATTATTCCACAAAGAGCTAGAAAAAACATAGTTTGCTCTTGTTATTGTTTTGTGGATAAATAATTAGAATAATTATGGCCTATTTTTATCCCTAGTGCAGAATGGCGAAAATAACTGACCAGTTACAAAATCCTAAAAGCCTTACTAATCAATACTTTTGACTTTTGAATTTTGACTTTTAACTTCCGCGTAGGGGCACTAGTGCAGAATGGCGGAAATAACTGACCAGTTAAAAAAACCTAAAAACTTTACTAATCAATACTTTTGAATTTTGACTTTTGAATTTTGACTTCCGCGTAGCGGCACTAGGTTTCTATTTGCACGGGAGAATAAAAGGCCACATAGTTTTGAATCTTTTTGGCTTTTTCTTTAGGATTAGGATAATACCAAGCACCATCTTTATTCACTTTACCATCAACTTCAATATCGTAGTAGCTCGCATTACCTTTCCAGAAACAGTTAGTATGGGTATTGCTTTCTTTGAAATATTCACGGTTGACTGTATCTGATGGGAAATAATAATTACCTTCGACAATTTCACACTTATCGCTCTGTGCTAAAACAACCCCATTCAAAATAGCTCTTGCCATTAGTTTTTCTTAATTTTAGTAATCCGCCTACTATAATACCAAATATTTAATTTTTGGAAATGATAGTGAAGTCCCCCAACAGCATAATGTTATCCTGTACTATTATTTTTAGCTTTCCTGATTTGAAGTATAAACCCTAATATGTGCAAATATTCCAAGATTATAATTCCCAAGAGTCCCAATTTTTTTACTATTTTTTATCTCTTGATTCAGCAACCCTACTACAATAAAAAAAATGCAGCCTGAATAAGCTGCAAAGTTAAGGAAAACCGTTGTGTTTCTCTGAGGAAAATTTAATCAAATAATTAAAAAAAATACTGAATGTATTAGAGTAGACTGAAGTCAAACTTTTAATAGTATTTATTCGTTAATTGAACTTATATCTTAATATTATGTGGAAAGAGATAAAATGTAAGTGATTTATGCCATAGGTAAATTGTGATTTTCATCAATGATAAGATTGATAATCTATGGTAAAATATTTGATGACAAACATTAAAACTAGCAATGCAGATAACAGATAAGTTTTGCTACCTGCAATAACAGTATTTTTTCACAATAATTAATTTTCTGAGTTGTTGATAGATGTGTTGCTTCTAGCATTTTCTATTGCATCAATTTTAGCCTTAAGTAAGGATAAATCTGTTGTCACAAATCTCTTGTTAGTAACCAGATCGTAAGCTTCCCATTCTTGGGAAAAGTCTACATCTTGCCAAATAAACCAATCTCGGTAAATTTCACCTTCGTCAATATCGCCACATAAGGCTAACCAATCATCTCCATCAAAATAATCTACTGTTGATGCTATTAAGTCAAGCCACGCAATAGTTATACAAGAATCTGTATTAGTATCAGCAACAAAGGAGGAAGACTGGAGGTTGACTTGTTCGAGGCAGAAGTTAGATGTCATTGTTAAATTCCTTGATTAACTCTATGCTTTAACTGTAGGAACTTTGCTCTCCAAATAGTGATAGATATGTGCCACTATCCTAATCACAACATCTTAGACATCAGGCGAATCCCACATTTTACTGTTAATATCGGAAAGCAGGATTATCCTAAAAGTAGACACTTCAAAAATTGGCACTGATATAGCACTACCTGCAAGTTAAAAGTCAAAAGTTAGACATCTCCAAAAATAAAAAATCAAATCAATTATCGAGTAGAAACCGTTAATTATTTCTCCCTACTCCCTCTTTTCTGGAGATGTCTATTCACTTCAGGAAGATAGCAACTTTTTCAGGAGCTTAAGGGAGTTAGACAAAAGCTATAGAATGAACAAAAAATCCTTACAAGTCTAATCAAATCAGGATTTGAGCAAAAAAAATTTTTAACTACCTAAAATCCTCTACATTCTCTAACCCTAAGAGAATATCTTGATAATTAAGAACAATTATTGTTGAGGTGTTAAAAATGCTCAATATTAATAAGATTAAAACAAATATAGTAGCGATCGCCACAGTAGCTATAACTATTTGTAGCAGTCCCCTAGCATTTGCGGAAAACTACACCAGAGAATTTGACGAACAAGGATATCTACGTCAAAATCCTGATGTAGAAGAGTTAGTACGTCAAGGGAAATATCCCTCTGGTTACGAACATTATGTCAGATATGGGCAATATGAAAATCGTTCTGGTGCTTTTAAAACATTCAATGAACAAGAATATTTGCGACAAAACCCTGATGTAGCAAATGCTGTACGTCGTGGTGAATTTAAGTCTGGTTACGATCATTATCTCAAACATGGTCAATATGAAAACCGTTCTGGTGCTTCTAACCCATCACAAGCTCAAACTTATGATAATTATAATCAGCCTTCTTTTGACAATAATAACTTGAGTTGTGAAGGTATAAATCGTAATTTATCTCAGGAAGCATTTTTCCGAACAGAGAATCGAGTTATCCACATTTGTCGATATCAAAATAGTAATAGATTAGTTTTGTTTGAACGTAGAAATAGAGACAATTCTAGTTGGAGAAATTTTCCTGTAGAAGTTGCCTCTAATGGTTTTGTTAATCCTCGTATGGGCTATTTTATTAATGATAATGAATTTATTCGGAGACGAGGAAATAAAATGCTTTATAGAGAAAAAGTTGTGAATAAATGGAGACATAATTGTCGCCAAACATCTCCTTACTCATCAGATAATACTTTTTAATTCTATAGTTTTAAGCTATCAGCTCAAGTTAAAAGTCTTGTCTGTAAAATATTTCAGATTTATCAATTTCCTAACACTTTTTTGTAGTTCTTTTGATAAATCAAGAGTAGACCTCTGTTCAACAATTAATAATTAATTATTACCTGTAAGAGAAGGATTGACCAAAAGGATTTGTTTTCTTCTTTCTAAGTTTTCTAGATGCTGCTGCGCATTCATTTCGGGTAGGGAAACAAGCGCAGCAATAAAAGTTTCTATTAACTATTTTATCAGTAGAAAAAATATTAGTTAAATTATAAGCATTCATCCGTCAGCTAACAGCTTTGAGTTATTAACTTATTATCATAGCAAAGAAGGAATTAGCCTCTAAAGAAAATTAAAAGTTATGTTTGCGTAGCATTCCGAAGGAAAGGAAAGGAAAGGAAAGGAAAGGAAATAAAATTGGTCATCAGCCAACCTTATAATTGCTTGATTCTTTACAAAAGCTGTCTGCTGAATGCTAATAGCTGAATGCTTACATTAAATTACTTTTGTTTTGCTTGTAATTTTTCTAAAGCTTGATGAGCGCTCCATAAATCTGGTTTAAGTTCAATAGCTTTTTTGAGAGAAGATATTGCTTGTTCATCTAAGCCTAAATTTGCCAAAGCTTCGCCCAAATGATAATGTACAACCTCCGAATTTGGATAAAGTTCAATAGCCTGACGATAAGAAGAAATAGCCTCATTCCATCTTTCTAATTTTGCTAAAGTATACCCTAATTTATGGTGCAAATCAGCAGCAGTAGGATTAAGACTTACCACCCGACGATAAGCAGAAATAGCCTCATCAAGAAATCCTTGTTGTTCCATCATTTCTGCTAATTTCAGATGAGACTGAATTACAGTTTTATTCTTTTCCTGTTTTCTCGCCAATGCTTCCTGTAGATGCTGATTAAACTTTTGATTATCTGGATTAATTTCGACAGCTTTCTGATAACAATTTATTGCTTCATCCCACTTTTGCATTTCTGTTAATGCTTCTCCCAACTGGTCATAAACTATTGCAGAATTGGGATTAATTTTGATAACTTCACGATATTCAACCACAGCTTCATCCCACTGTTTTAGTTGTGCTAAAGCATAAGCCAAGTGATGATGAATTATTGCTGAATTTGGATTAAATTCAATTCCATTTTGATAGGCAGCCACTGCTTCTTGCCAACGTTGCAGTTTAGCTAAAGCTTCTCCTAAATGATGATAAACTTCTGCATTTTTTACATTTAGAGAAAGAGCTTGCATACAAGCATCAATAGCTTCTTCCCACTTTTGCAATTTAGTTAAAGCCAAGCCAATGTAATAGTAAGCCTCTGCTAAATGCGGGTCTAACTCCAGAGATTGATTGTAAGAAATAATTGCTTGTTCTATTTGACCAGCATTTTGTAGAACCTTGCCTAAACCTAAATGATATTCTGATAAATAGGGATTAATTCCAATAGCTTGATTGAAACTTTCTATAGCTTCATCCCACTGTTTTTGACTTGCTAATGCTTCACCTAAATATTGATAAGTTAAAGTTGTATTGGGGTCAATTTCAAGAGCGCGACGATAAATAACTATCGCCTCATCAAATAATCCTTTTTTGGCTAAAGCTAATCCTAAACTCTGGTAAAAATTGGGAAAATCTGGATTAAGTTCAATAGCTTGACGTAGATAAATAACTGCCTCATCAAACCTCTTAAGTTTAATCATAATTTCTCCTAAGTTATAGTAAGACCAGGGAGAATTTTTATGTAGTTGAATTGCTTTGTGATAGATATTTGCTGCCTCCTCTAAATTTCCCTGTAAACTGAGAATTTCTCCTAGGTTTTGATAACCTACTACTGATTTAGGATTAACTTTAATTACTTGGCGGTAAGCATCAGCAGCTTCGGTAAAGTTACCTTGCCTTAATAATTTATTTCCAAGATGAAGATAGTTAACACTGTTTTCTGTTGCTGTTGTTGACATTGTTGTGTAAAATTTCCTTGATTTAATATTGATAATTCGGAGTTGAGCTATCTTGCTCATTACCTCTTGGTATCCTACAGTATTTGGTATTCCTAAATATGCAAGAATATTGGTTGCTAAATATATTCTATTGTTAGAAGGATCATTTCAGTTATCAGTTAACAGTTAGCCTCCTGGGTCGTAACTGCGTTAACAGTACCTCTGCAATAAGGAGGCTTGATATTAAGGAATAGTCTCTTTTTTTTATCCCTTTAAAAAGGGAGGCTCATACCCACAATTTTTCGGTAAGAGGAAATGAAATTTATATGACCTAGTTAACATCATAGAGGAAATTTTATCCTAAAAATTAATATAGAAGTTAAAAGTGATTGACAAATGTACATGAATAATGGTAATAAAATAAAAAAATCAAAGAACTCCTAATTTTAGATGGACACAAAGCAAATTGTTGCAATTGCTTTCCTTTCTTAGGGAATCCTTCGCAAACATTCCCCTTTGCTTAATTCCCAATGAAATTTTACATTTAATTAGACCTACCTACTGAGCTATGGCTAAACTCTAAACTGAAAAAAAATAGTAACATTATCTCAGAAACTCGCTCAAATATTAGACTGACTTAAGTAAGGTCATCTTGCAGAGAAAATTAGTTATTACCTAGAAAATTAATTTCTGAGCAAGTTAATAGTAATCCTCTAATCGGTTGTAATATTTTGGTAGTAGGGACGAATTCCTGCGGAATGCTGCGCAAACGTAATTCGCCTGTACAAGAGTCATAATTTTCAAGATTTTTAGCTAAAATTAACTATTATTAAAAGTGTCACGACTAATTTAGGATTGCCATATTCAAAATTAATTATTTGAATCATGGGAAAAATCAAATTATATATTCATTAATGGATAATGGATAATTAAAGTATGCTTAGAGTTAGATAGAAATAGGGATAGAGAAAATTAGAGATTTAACAAACTCTTTGATTATCAATTGTTT
>JBCDJM010000061.1:0-29445 GCA_038747755.1 Cyanobacteria bacterium P01_H01_bin.35 | reverse complement strand
GTTTTAGCCTGTAATGGTCTTTAAAAAGTACAAGATTTTTGCTCCTTAAAACTCATGCATCTTAGGATTTTGAGTTGACAAGAGCCGAAAAATCACGAATTAAATTCTTCCTTCTGCCTCCTCTAAATTCCTTACTCCTCCTGTCTCCTGTCTCCTGTCTCCTGACTCCTACCCTCACCCATAAGACTTTTTCAGCAAACCCTAAGTAAAGTCTGTTTTTTCTACTTTCCACCCGTAACCTTTAGCATCTTTTAAATCTGCTATTTGAAGATTTGCGTTAGTTAAATTTGCCTTAGTTAAATTTGTATTTCGTATTATCAAGCAAATATATAACCATAAGAAATAACTCATAAAAAAAAACTGTAGGGGTTTGGAGACCAAACCCCTACGGGAATGACACAAGTTATTTTATCGGTTAGATTTTGGGGCGGGTTTATTTCATCTGATGGTTAAGCTCGTGAATTTAAACTAGAACCCGCCCCTACTATTGCAAAATTTTAGGTATGTCATACCCCTACGTTAAAATCTTACAACCTGTTGAGAATTGTTATATTTATACCTAATTATATTGCTAGAAAAACGATTAAACTTCTCAAAAATATTATGCTGATAATTAATAACACTGTTATATAATATATAGATGTCAACCCAAATAAAAATTAATCACTATGAAAATGAAAAAAATTACCACTATTACCCTTTTACTAATTGCCGGATTAGCAACACCAATCCTAGCAGAAAACGTCGATGAACTCAGACAATTTTTAGATAACCCATCAGCAGTTTGTCAAGGATGCAACCTTAGTGGAGCTGACCTTAGTAATATCAGACGACGAGGTGCAAAACTCAGGCAAACTAACTTAAAAAATGCTGACTTAAGTAACAGTAATTTTAGTGCTTCTTACTTTACTTGTGCTGACTTAGCTGATGCTAATCTACAAAAGACTAACCTTCAATGGTCTAATTTAGTAGATGCTAATCTCCGTGGAGTTGACCTCAGAGGTGCTGACCTGAGCAAGACTGATTTAAGTGGTGCTATTTTCGAGGGTGCTTTAACAGAAGGAGTCATATTAGAAGGAGCAAAAATGCCTGATGGAGCAACTATTTATGATGGTCGTGGTTTAGAATCATTTCAGCCAAGACCAATTTTTTCTCAACAAAGAGTTCAATGTTTGGGAGACCAAAAATAATATTAATTACCAAATCATTTCTCAAACTTATTTCTTTATTTTTTCCTCTTATTTATTTCTTGAAATATAGAAATTTCCCATAGATTGTAACATTTTATCGTAGGGGTTTGGTCTCCAAACCCAAGCAAAAATCAAATTTGGAAACCAAACCCCTACAGTTTTTTTCACGAATCATTTCATATTGCTATATGTCTATTGAACACTCAACATCTACCAAAAATTTTCCAGTTAATTACAATCAAATTACAGCAGCAGCTAATCATTTATCTTCTGTAGCTCACCGCACACCTGTAATAACTTCAACTACTGTAAATAAACTGACAAAATGTGAAGTATTTTTTAAGTGTGAAAATTTTCAACGTACAGGTTCTTTTAAGTTTAGAGGAGCTTACAATGCTCTATCTCAACTATCAGAAACTCAAAAACAATTGGGGGTATTAACCTATTCTTCTGGAAATCATGCTCAGGCGATCGCTCTAGCAGGAAAATTATTAAATATTCCCACAACTATTGTCATGCCAAACAATGCTCCAGAAGTTAAAAAATCTGCTACTCGTGGTTATGGATCTGAGATAATTTTCTACGATATAAATCAAACAAATAGAGAAAAATTAACTGCAAAAATTGCCGAAGAAAGAGGTTCTATAATTATTCCGCCTTATGACCATCCTGATATTATTGCCGGACAAGGTACAACAGCTTTAGAGTTAATTGAAGAAGTAGAAAGTTTAGATTTACTATTAGTATGTTGTGGAGGCGGTGGTTTACTTTCTGGTTGCGCGATCGCCACAAAAAATCTATTAAAAAACTGCCGAGTTGTGGGAGTTGAACCGAAAAATGCTGATGATGCAACTCGGTCTTTTTATTCTAAAAATCTGCAAACTGTACATAATCCTAACACTATTGCGGATGGTGCTAGAACGCCCTATTTAGGTAAGTTAAATTTTCCATTAATTTTGAATTATGTTGATGATATGGTGACAGTTTCAGAAGCAGAAATTTTAAGAACAATATATTTTATTTGGGAAAGAATGAAGTTAGTAATAGAACCAACTGGAGCTTTAGCAGCAGCAGCTTTATTAGAAGGTATTGTTAAAGTTTCTGGTGTCAGAGTAGGAGTAATTATTAGTGGGGGAAATGTGGATTTAAAACAAGTCGGAGAGTTGTTTAAATCTGTTTATTAACTGTAAATCAATGAATAATTAGACAAAATTGAAAGTTTTGAGGCTAAAATAAGTGCTAAGTCAACAATTGAAAAATTAAATTATTTGCTCTAATGGATTTAGAAACTTTACTAGAATATATAAAAATTGGGGAAGACCAAGATATTGAGTTTAAGTCTGCTGAAAATACTTTACCAAAAAATATTTGGCCAACCGTCTCAGCTTTTGCTAATACAGATGGTGGTTATATAATATTAGGAGTTAGTGAAACTGATGATGGATTTATTGTTTCAGGAGTTAAGAATCCAAAAAAGTTAGTTACCCAATTTTGGAATAATCACAATAATTCTGAAAAATTGAGTTTTCCTATTTGCTCTAATTCTAATCTAGAAATTAAAGAAATTGACAGTAGTAAACTTATTATTATTTCAATTCCTAGAGCAACGCGCACTCAACGTCCTGTTTATATCAAAAATAATCTGATGACAGGAACTTATAAACGTGACTATTCTGGAGATTACCGTTGCACCGAAATAGAAATTAAACAGATGTTGCGAGATGCTAGTAGTGAACCTCAAGATTCTCAAATTTTAGATAATTTTGATTTGAACGATCTAGATATGGAAACTCTAAAAGCATTTCGACAACGCTTTAGTAATAGAGAACCGGATCATCCTTGGTTAGCATTTGACGATCAAAATTTACTCCTGCAGTTGGGAGGATGGAAACGCGATCGCGACACAAATAAAGAGGGGTTAACTCATGCAGGATTGCTGATGTTTGGTCGCGAACGCACTATTTTAGATGCTTTTCCTCATTACCACCTAGATTATCGAGAACGTTTCTCTAATGACCCAGACCAGAGGTGGGATTATCGTTTAACCCTTGATGGTAGATGGGAACCAAACTTATTTAATTTTTATTATCGTGTTTATAATCGTTTGGTTAATGATTTAGATGTACCATTTCGTCTTGATAAAAATGCTGCTCGTACAGGAGAAACTCATGTTCATCAAGGTATAAGAGAAGCATTAGTAAATACTCTAATTCATGCCGATCATCTATCTACAAAACCATTAGTTATACTCAAGTCTAAACAAATTTTTACATTTTTTAACCCCGGTCGTCTCAGAATACCTATTAATCTTTTGTATGAAGGTGGTCATACAGATCCTCGCAATCCCACCTTACAAAAAATGTTTCAAATGTTAGGATTAGGAGAAAAAGCAGGTTCTGGATTTGGGAAAATTATTAGAGCATGGAAAGAACAACAATGGTTTATTCCTTTGGTATTAGAAAAGCTTGATGTAGAAGTCACATCTTTATTGTTACCAATGGTTAGTTTGATACCAGAAAATGTAGAAAAAGAATTAAAAGAAATAGTTGGAAATAACTATTCTAATTTAACAGCATTAGAGCGTATTATTCTAGTAATTACTCATAAGTTTGGAGAAGTTAGTAATACAGATATTCAACGTTATAGAAAAGAGCATCCCACAGATATAGGTAGATGTTTAAAGCGTTTAGTTGATAGTGGTTGTCTAGAAAAATCTGGTCAAGGTAAAGGTACGCGCTACAATCTACCAAACCAACGTCAGCTTGATTTATTTTCGTTGTTGACTAGCTCCGATCATAACGAATCTAACTCCGATCATAACGAACCTAGCTCCGATCATAACGAACCTAGCTCCGATCATAATGAACCTAGCTCCGATCATAACGAACCTAGCTCCGATCATAACGAACCTAGCTCCGATCATAACGAACCTAGCTCCGATCGTAATCAAAAACAACTGTTAATAGATATTGCAATTCCAGTTAGAGAAAAGAAACGGGTAAATCGAAAACTAATGAGAAATACAATTCTTAATCTCTGCTCAAATGGGTATATAAACCTCAAAACATTAGCTGAACTTTTAGCTCGAACTCCAGATAGTATTAGAAGTAATTATATCAACCCTATGGTAAAAGAAGGTAGCTTACAACTTCAATATCCAGACAAACCTAGTCATCCACAGCAAGCATATAAAACTGTGTCGAACCAAAATGACAAACTTACTAAGTTTCCTGAGAATTAATAATATCTCCCAACCATAACAAGTTGAATCGCAAACTTACTCAACCCGTGGTCTAATACCATAATGACGATACCGCAAATAATCTTGAATAATGCGGTTGTGGTCAAAACAAAGATTTGTGGGAATTTGCCAAGGTTCAAATACAGCTAAATTTTTCGCATCATCTGCTGCTTTTGGTTCCCCAGTCGCAGTGGCAATAAATACCACACTCATAGTATGTTGACGGGGGTCGCGCTTGGGGTCAGAATAAACATAAAATTGTTCGATTAATTCTACTTCTAAACTTGTCTCTTCTTTTGCTTCTCGTCGCGCTGCGGTTTCGACAGATTCTCCATAGTCAACAAACCCACCAGGAATTGCCCAACCAAAAGGTTCGTTTTGCCTTTCTATCAGTACAATAGGTCGTCCTGATAGATTGATTAATTCAATAATAATGTCAACAGTGGGAGTGGGATTACGATAGGTCATTTCAGTTATCAGTTATTACTTATCAGTTAACAGTACCTCCTACTAAATTAGGAGACAAAAAAATTAGAATTTTCTTTTTTATCCCCTTGAAAGAGGACAGTTAATACCTTATTTCTTAGTCATATTAATTTTTGAGAGACAATCATTTTAAATATTATCTGTCTTGATAAAAGTTACCAAGGAATTTTAGATTTTAATTATTTATCGCTTTTATGTCCAAACAAGGCGGGAGGAAAAAGTTTTTTTTTGATTACTAATTCAGCGGATATAATATTAGCTATCAGCTTTTAGAGAGTTATCATAATGTTACAAATTTATAAGTATATCTTAACTTTATGCTATAATAAATAATAATAAGAAAATAGTTTTAATACCTAGTAGAAAATACTTGATCAAAAATCAGGTAACAAGAGCATATTGCAAGGTATATAAAAATAAATTTCTTTTCTCACCATGACAATAGAGGAGGTGCTTGTATGTCTACTATTAGCTATACAGAGAAAAAGTATACTATCATTCATACTGACCCAATATCTACTGAGAAAAAGTATACTCTGATCCAGACTAAGCCAAAAAAGTCTAAGCAGCTAGAACCGAAAAAGAAGCATATAAAAAAAAGAGCAAAGAGCAAACCTAAAGCAAAAGTTGAAGAGGATTTAGTTGAGGCATATTGGCATCAATCAGACCATGAATCTTTCCAGGATGTATTGATGAGATTTATTTATGGATTCGTCATTCCTCTGTGATTTTTAAGACTTTTATTGAGGAAACTTTCTGTTTATTTTTAAAGCTTTTCCTAATCAGGGATAATTGATAATTAATCTATCCGGTTTAAAGCCTCTCCTAATAATGGATAATTATTTTTGACCATAATTATCCATTGTTCATTATCAATTAATGAAAATGTTCAAGCTTTTTCCAAGGGGGCCATTGTTAAGCCAGCACGACTCAATTGCTGATGGTACAATTCTGCTTGTTCTAGAGGTCCAACCCAGACGATCGCTTGACCTTCGTTATGAACCTGGTGAGTTAGTTCCCAAGCAAGATCGCTTGTCATCCCCGGAATATATTTTTGTAGACATTCAGCGACGTGCTTAAATGTATTTACATCGTCATTCAGAACAATGACTTTGTAGTTGGGATATGGCTTATTAACAACTTGACCAGACTTTTCAGGAGCAAGAGTTGCAGATGAACTACCCCCTCCTCCAACTGCTACAATTCCTGTGATGGAATTTTTAGGACTCATAGGACTATTCTCCTTTATAAATCAATAAAATTACAAAATTATATTGGGATAATTTATACATATTTTAGCTGGTTAAGGAACGAGTGTAGCGCTCCATGCAAGTCAGAAAGTAAACAATTATTCAATCCAATTCTTTGCCCTACTAACAGCTTTTTGCCAAACGACAAAACTCTCCTGAGCTAATTCAACATTTTCACTAGGATTAAATACCCGATCCACTTGACTATTACTCACCAATTTCTGATAATTATCCCACAAACCTATTGTCAAACCAGCAGCAAAAGCAGCACCTTGAGCTGTAGCATCAATAAAAGCAGGGCGCTCAACTGGAATACCCAATAAGTCTGCCTGAAATTGCATCAAAAAATTATTTTGAGAAACTCCACCATCAACCTTAAGCTTTGCTACGGAAAACTCGCTATCCTTATTCATAGCATCCACAACCTCTTTAACTTGAAAAGCGATCGCTTCCAAAACTGCCCTGACCATATTTTCTCGCTGTACACCTCCAGTAATTCCGAGAAAAGCACCGCGAGCATTCATATCCCAGTGGGGTGCGCCAAGGCCACTTAAAGCAGGTACAAAATAAACACCATTAGTATCTTTTACTTGTAGCGCCAAATGTTCGGTTTCTGCTGCGGAGTCAATAAGTTTCATCCCGTCGCGCAACCACTGAAGACAAGCTCCTGTGGTAAACATTGCTCCTTCTAGAGCGTAGGTTGCTTGAAGTTTGCCATTAACTTCCTGACTCCAAGCTATAGTTGATAAAAGTTGATTTTGAGATTTAGTCAGACTATCTCCAGTATTTGCAATTAAAAAGCTACCTGTACCGTAGGTGCATTTTGACATTCCTGGTAAATTGCAACCGTGAGCAAATAAAGCGGCCTGTTGGTCTCCTAAAACTGTAGCGATGGGAATTGACGCGCCGAACAAATCTGGTTTTGTATTGCCGAATATGCCAAAACTGGGTTTAATTTCTGGCATAATTTCTTTAGGTATTTGAAATATGTCTAATAATTCCTGATCCCAGTCTAGAGATTCGATATTCATTAACATTGTACGACTGGCGTTACTATGATCGGTGGCGTGAACTTTTCCACCAGTTAGTTTCCACAAAATCCAAGTATCGATAGTACCTGCTAAGATATTTTTGAGGTCAATATTGGGTTTTTCTCCCTTTACCCAGTCTAACAGCCAAGATAGTTTAGTAGCAGAGAAATAAGCATCTAAAATTAATCCAGTGCGCTGATGAATTTTTTGTGCTTCACCTTTTTCTGCTAATTCTTGACATAAGGATGCAGTGCGACGATCTTGCCAAACTATAGCTTTGTGGAGAGGTTTACCTGTGGTTTTATCCCAAAGGAGACAGGTTTCTCGTTGTACTGTTAAACCGATCGCTTCTACCTTTGAGGCGGAAATACCAGTATCTCGGAAAACTTGTTCTATCATTGCATAAGTGTCTTCCCAGATTTCTTCAGCATCATGTTCTAACCAACCCGGATATGGATAATATTGGGTAAGTTCTTTGTAAGCCTGACCAACACTAGCACCTTGAGAGTTGAATAATATTGCTCGGTTGCCTGTTGTACCCAAGTCGAGAGCAAGAATATATTTTTCTGGATCTGTAGTCATAATACCGTTTCACAAAAGTTAACTGAAAACTTTAGTTAATAATAATTTCAGGTAATTATTTAAGTGACTGAGTGTAACATAATATTTTTTCACCACAATATTTAGTTAGTTATTTTTTATTTAGCATAATCACTGGTATTTTGACTAGAATTTTTAACTTTTCTTATTACTTGACAAATTGCATTATTGTACATTGGGCAAATATATACTCATCAAGAAATTGTTGATTAAATGATAATTAAATTATCTACGGCTTTTATCAAGTTACTTAGCTAAAGTTATTTTTCTTCTTTTCTTTCCTGTTTGCGGAATTATACCAACTCCCAAAAATAACCCTATCTTTGGATAACACTTCAGTTATTAAGTAATTAATACAGATTGAATCACCTTTTTGTTAATTATTCTGATTTTGAATTCTCCCCTACTCCCCCACTCCCTCACTCCCCTACTCTCCTGCTCCTATTGCCATAATGTCGATATAACCTCACATTTTGAATTGTGGTTTCTAGAAAATAATTTGCTTCTAAATATTGATTCAGAACATTTCTATATTCAGGACTAATATTATCTTTTTCTGCCAGTAAAATATAACTGGGATTTTTCGCCATAATTTTATCTAATTCTTGTAGAGGATTAATAGGCAAAATCTGAGACATGGCTGTTAAATGACTAGGAAAAGCATATTTTGTCGGAATTTTTGTCGGCACCAAGTAATAAATTATTGGTTCATAATTAACTACATATATATAATCTGTCGATTTAATTCTCTGTCTCAAATATTTAGCAATAAAAGCTTCACGGTCATCCCATGTATCTATTTTTTGGATATACCCATAATAGATAAATTCCCAATTTTTAGTTAACTTATTATAGCCAGCTTGAGCAAAAGGATATATTAAAATTAAGAATAGAATGATATTGGGAAAGGAAGGCAATACAGAAATTTTTGACAGAGATGTGCGGATAATTTCATGGAATTTTTGGGAAATTCTCAAAGTAGGGATTTGACTTTTACCACTTGTTTTTTTCAGTTCCCTTGCTTCCTCATAACTATGTTCCTCTATTAATTTTTTTTCAGGCAAATAAGCAGACTTAATAATCACATATCCACTAATTAAACATAAAGGAGGTAATAACTGTAAAAAGTAATGATTATAAAATCGCTTAGATAACAAAACTGCCAAAAAAGCACAGCAAAACCACAGAAATAAATAGATAAAATTTCGTTCCTGTTTCAACTTACCTCTAGCCAAGACAAATAAATAAATCGGACTCCAGAACAAACATAACCACAATAAAATATTTCCTAATATCTGTTTTCTGAGTCTACTTAAAAGGTCAGACCAGGAAAAATTAAACATCCCCACATACTTACTATTAGCTATGAGAGTCGCATAAATATATTCGTCAAAATATCCAGAAAATTGATAAATAGCAACGATAATAACTGCGGGTAAAATTAAGCCTGCACCTAAAATTAGATAAAATCTTAACAAGGAATATGAAAATATTTCTTTTATTAATCCCTGAAAATTATTTACAGGTTTTGCATCTTTTTTCCTCTTTCTTTCTTCCTCCTGACTCCTGACTCCTGACTCCTGACTCCTGAATTCTTCCTTCCTAAACCAACTCCCCAATAAAACTAATCCCAAAACATCCATAATTACCAAATATTTTATTTGCATCCCAATCCCTAAAATTAGACCTATCAGAAATACTTTAATATTTGAGAATTTCCTATCCTGAAACAATAACACAAATGCCCCCGTAACGAAAGGAGCAAATAAAATTTCTGCATTGGCGGCTGCACCATCATTATGTAGAGAAAAAATAGCATATAAACTTCCTGCCAATAATCCAATTTTCTCTCCATATTTTGCGTCGATAGCTGCACCAATTCTATATAAAAAATAACTGGTAAAAGTTGTAGCAATAATAGATAAAATTCTGATAGATACTATAGAATTTCCTAAAATTAGCATTGTTAGGGAAAACAAGATAAAAATGCCTGGAGGTTTGTTATCCCAAATTTCTATATAAGGGAGGTTGCTATTTAATAGACTATCTGCTGCTAAAATATAGATACTTTCGTCTTTGTCTAATACAGATACAAATAAAGTCCAGAATCTTAGGAAGAATGATAATAGTAGAAATGCGAGAAAAATTATTAGTTTTTGATTGATTTGTTTGGTCATATTGAGAAAATTTTAATGCTTTGTTTTACGATCCCCCTAAATGCCCCTTAAAAAGGAGGACTCTGAAGGTTCCCGCTTTTCAAGGCGAGAGGGGATCTAAAACTGTACTTCATAGATTAAATAACTGCTATAGAATATTTTTGTGTTAAATTTTAAGTATAAATAAGTATAAATAGGATTTTATTTAGCATCAAATAATGACTGTCTAGAATTAGCTTTCTTGAACTTTTGAATTTTCTGTTGTCCTTATGTTTAAATCTAAACTCACATTTTTTCGTTGGTTGGTGTTTGGTGTGATTAGGTTGGTGGTACTCTGGATGATAGGTGGAAATCTTCTAGCTTCTCTGTTAGAAAAGGAGATTGATAGGGAAATTGCATGAAAAGTGAAAGAATTAGAATAAAAATATCCTGATCCAGAGCCTAATGATTCTGCTTTGAAACTGGAAGCTATATTGTCAAAAAATTATGAATTATCTAATTATTCAATTGTTTAATTATTAATTATTTCGGTAATTTTTCCAACTCCAACAATGCCAACACTTGACTATTACTAAGAATCCATTTATTTCTAAAAGCTTCTTCTAATTCTCTTAAATCGAATACGAATCATTTTTCAATAATTAATAATATTAAGAAATTACCTTGATTATAACCTAGATATCCCCTAGCTATTACCTGGATATTTTGTTATGATAAGAGACTACTTAAAAACTAAGAGTACCACGAGTAATTTAACAGAAACAGAAAAATGGAAATGACAAATAGGTCTCTTGCTCAAACGGACAGTGATATTTTTGGTTACAATGCTGTCTTTGAAGAAGAATGGGATAAATTGGGACAGATGTCAACCGAGGAATTTGCCCAACGTTACGATGCCAATACTAATTATCTTCAAGGAATCAGTTGGGACCCAACTACAGCTAAATACTGGAACTTGTTCAATATAGATCCAGAAGAAAATAACAAAAATGCAGAAAAACAAAACTATCGTGATTATGACTTTCGCCTCGATCCACAAGAACTAGCTGTCTTCAAGAAAAATGGTTTTGTAGTTAGCGAGCGCATGAATGCCTGGAGTTTTGCTGAGATGTTCTATCGCATCTATAGTAATGATTTACCAGTATTTGTTTCAGCTGACTCTATTCTTCATGCTTGGCATATGTCTTATGATGCTATGCTCAAAGAACTTGAAGAATGGGTTTTAGCTCCTTCTTTAAAAGAAATTCTTGATGGTATGGCAGAAAAGCTCCCTGTAGCTGCGAGAGAATATGGAAATGGAGATCTAGAATCAAGTTTAAAAGATGTTGATTATTTCTTAGCAGTAGCTCGTTGTCTACTTAAACCCAATCCAACTAAACAACGTTCCGATCTACCTGAGGAACATATCAAAACTTACTTAAATCAGGATCGGCGTGTCGATCAAACTCTCAATTTTGTTAAAGCCCAACAATTTCAGACATTCAATCTATTTGGACGAAAACGCGAAGTAGATTTTTCTCAATTTAAACCAAGAGGTCATTATGAACATTCTGAAAGACTGCGAAAGTATTTCCAAGCAATGATGTGGTGTGGCAGAATTGACCTCCGTATTGCTGGTAAACCCCAAGATGCTTCCCCGCGAGAACTGGGTGCAGCGATTATTTTCCACGATCTTCTCAAAAAATCAGGCAAATTCCAGTTATGGCAGCAATTTGATGAAACTCTCCAAACCTTTGTGGGTTGGACAGATTCAATGACCTTTGCTCAATTGGAGCAACTTTTGATACAAGCACAGATTAACTCTCCAGCAGATATTAATAATTTATCAAGTTTAGAGCAACTACAAAATCAAATTTTGGAGGGAAATTTGGGTCTTCAAAATATCCGAAGTCACTATCAATTACTCGAACCGGAAGAAAAACCACAATTACCCAGAGAATTCACAGTATTGGGTCAAAAGTTTATTTTAGATAGTTGGGTAATGTCTCAAGTAGCTGATATGTCAAAAATATTCGATGGTAGTCCTATTAAGCCTTATATCCCAACAGGTTTAGATGTAGCTTTTGCTGTATTAGATAATAATCAGATTGTTCCCAATCTTGTTGAACGTATTAGTAATCTTAAGAAAGGACAGCCAAAAGTTGCACTTAATTACCAAAAGAACTTAGCAGCAGCCAAAAATGTAATTGAACAACAAGAGCCATCGGTTTGGAAAGATAATATTTACATGAATTGGTTAGGAACCTTGTGTGAATTGTCAAAACCAATTTCCGACTCCAAATATCCTGAAGCAATGCGAACTCGGACTTGGGGGATGAAAACTCTCAACACTCAGTTAGCTTCATGGACACAGTTGCGCCATGATACTATTCTTTATGCCAAACAAAGCTATGGTTTTGGATCTATATGTGAATATCCGGCTGGTTTTGTTGAGCCCAGACCAGAATTCTGGGAACGTTTTGAGCAAATGGTGAGGTTGACAGCCGAACAGCTTACAAAAACGCCTCTACAATCTCAAACAATTCAGACCAAACAGGTTAATTTTCTGGAAAATTTTGCCCAAAAGTTGGGCATTCTCAAAGAGATTGCGTCAAAAGAACTTGCGCAGACAGCACTTACAGAATCCGAAACTGGATTTCTTAAAGATATTGTCGAAATCGGGGGTGGATCGGGAGGTCCTAGGTACAACGGCTGGTATCCTCAGCTTTTCTACAGCGATAAAAAAGACTCTAACAAATGGGATGCTTTAGTTGCCGATGTGCATACACAAATATACCCAGATATTGTTCTCCATGAAGCTGTAGGGAATGTAGATCTGCTGATGATTGCAGTAGATAACGGTGACGACCGCATGGTTTTTGCAGGTCCGGTTATGAGTCACTACGAATTTGAGGTTTCGAGCCTTATGCGGAAATCTGATTCAGAGTGGAAGCAAGAGATAGGGAACGAAAATCTTCCCCCTCGTCCTGATTGGACAAAGGATTACCTCGTTATCAGGAACAATGATGGCAATACCATACTCCGCTTCTCAAAAACAATAGAACTGCTTGATAAAGAAGATATATCAGTTCGCATTGAGTCTATTTTGGCTTTGGAAAGAATTGCGAAGGATTCTGAAGAAGACTATTGGAGTATCATGGAAATTTTAACTTCATATATTCGTAAATATAGTCTTCAACAATCTTCAAGTAATGCTGAAGAAATTCCTATAGATATACAAATAGCAATAACAGTTATTAGCAGGAGAGATGTGCAAAAAGATCAGAATAAAACATTAAATCTCAAGAATAGTTATTTAATAAAAGCTTACCTCAGAGGTGCTGACCTCATTCGTGCTTACCTCAGTGGTGCTAACCTCAGTGGTGCTGACCTTAAAGGTGCTAACTTCCATAGTGCTGACCTCAGTGGTGCTGACCTTAGAGGTGCTAACTTCTTTCGTGCTGACCTCATTCGTGCTGACCTCAGTGGTGCTAACCTCAGTGGTACTGACCTCAGTTATGCTTACCTCAGTGGTGCTAACCTCAGTGGTGCTCAACTCGGTGATGCTAACTTCAGTGGTGCTAATCTGAGTTATACTGACCTCAGTGGTTTCGACTTCAGAGGTGCTGACCTCAGAGGTGCTAAACTCTTTGATGCTAACCTCAATAATGCTGACCTCAGTCAGGCTCTACTCGGTAGTGCTGACCTCAGTCAGGCTCTACTCGGTAGTGCTGATTTCAGTGGTGCTGACCTCAGTTATGCTGACCTCAAACGTGCTTACCTCTTTGGTTATGGTGCTAACTTCTATGGTGCTGACCTCAGTCATGCTGACCTCAGTGGTCTCGACCTCAGAGGTTCTGACCTCAGTGGTGCTAAACTCACTCGTGCTGACCTCAGTAGTGCTGACCTTAGTGGTGCTAAACTCACTCGTGCTGACCTTAGTGGTGCTAAACTCAGTGATGCTAAACTCATTCGTACTAACCTCAGTGGTGCTAACCTCAGTTATGCTAACTTCAGTGGTACTTACCTCATTCATACTGACTTCAGTGGTGCTAACTTCAGTGATACTAAACTCATTCGTACTGATCTCAGTGGTGCTGACCTCAGTCATACTGACCTCAGTAGTACTGAGAGTGCTAGCCTCAGAAATGCTAACCTCTTTGGTGCTGACTTCAGTGGTCTTGACCTCAGTGGTCTCGACCTCAGAGATGCTAACCTCAGTAATGCTAACCTCAGTGGTGCTATACTCCGTGATGCTCACCTCACTCGTGCTAACCTCAGCGGTGCTAACCTCAGTGGTGCTGACCTCACTCGTGCTATACTCCGTGATGCTAAACTCGGTGGTGCTAACCTCAGTGGTGCTAACCTCAGTGTTGCCAACCTCAGTATTGCTAAACTCAGAGGTGCTGCTCTCAGTGGTGCTAACCTCAGTGTTGCTAAACTCAGAGGTGCTGACCTCAGAGGTGCTAACCTCAAAGGTGCTGACCTCACTCATGCTTACCTCAAAGATGCTAAATTCATTAACAAACAAATCAAAACAGCTTGCAATTGGGATCAAGCTATTTACATAAAAGTAAAATATTCGGATTCAGACTATGAATGGATTCGAGAAAATGAAGAAGCAAATCATCAAAAAATCAAAGAAATTGAACAAGATCAAAGTTCTGATCCTGCTAGTCCTTCTGGCTAGGCGTAGTGACAAGCTTCGGATACTGTTGGCGAAATATTACTTAAGATTTGAGAGAGGAGAAAAAGCCCAAATTTTCAGTAGTCGTAGGGTGCGTTAGGCGAATACCATCTACAAAAATAATCACTTAACCTCAAAACTCCGCCGTAACGCACCTTCTTCAACAAAAATTAACTCTGCCAACGGTGCGTTACGCAGGAACAAAATTAACTTGACTACGCCATAATTAAATTACCCCACTAATGCACCCTACTTTGAGGGTAATTAATTTACTTATAGGGGCGATTTGTGTAGGGGCGATTTCGTTACGAATGCTGTCGCAAACGCGTTTTACTGGTGCATAACTTTCCCTTCCGGAATCCTCCGCAAACGCGACTCACCCCTACATATTTATTCATTATTTTTTTTGATCGTAGGAGCGATCGCCCTATTAATTATCGCTCAAATAAACTAGAATCAACCTTAAAAACATCCCCCAAAACTTCAGCCAATTCGTTGCCAATCTCAGCCCTACCATTAACCAACTCAAACACCATATCCTCCGAACCAACAACTCCCACCAAATCTTCAGGTTTTACATTTTGTTGTTCCATTAAAAATAGTAACATTGAATGAGGAGTAGATGCGGCATCGGGACGATAAAAATCTTCCTCGAATTTCTCAACTAAGACAATCAATAATTCATAAATAGCATCCTCTTCTGGAGTGCGATTTTGAACGTGCATCAACTCCTCTACAACTGCGAGCGATAGTTCATTTTCATCCTCTGTTTTAATTAGTTTCGGCTGGTATTTTACCAATAAATCGCTATATTTTTGCGAGCTAAAAGTAGGGGTCATTTCAGTTATCAGTTATCAGTTATCAGTTATCAGTACCTCTATCTTATAGCTAGATGCTGGAAATCTAGCAACTTTATACCAGTTATCCAAAGGTTCATTACAATCGTTATGTTTGCCAGCATATTCCCTTAAACGTCGATAGCTAATGACGTGCATTTGTGAGTTGATAAAATAACTAATTAATATTATAGCAGTTAACAGCAGAAAAAATACTTATTCCAGAGGCGATCGCTCCTACCTAGACATTTCTTTGTAAGTTCATCCCAATTTATCCGTAATTTCTGCTTGTAAAATCTCCTCAGAATTAGTAGCTAAATCTGGGGAACCAGCAAACAAACCAATCAAAGGGTCGTCCTCATAATTGGCATTTAGATTGCCCGATTCTAAATTTAGTTGTTGTTGAAAATTAGAAGCTTCTGTTAATTTTCGCATTTGAACAACGATTTTTTCTAATAACCATATTTTCTCCTCCATGGATAAGTTATTAATTGCATTTTCCAGTTCTAGTAATTTGGATGAAACCATTAGGAATAGAATTATATTAACAATAAAAAATTATAACAAAACTGATTTTACAGTGCTTTTCAGGTCAATGAACCACACTAAAAAAATGATAACCCAGTAGGGAAGTTTCGCGTTTGCGACATGTTTGCGCAGCAGTCCGAAGGATAACGCATTTTTGTTATGCAACGTCCCTACTGTGGTCTATTCAAATGAAAACCGCTGTAATTTAGTTAGGAAATCACCCCTACATCATATTTATCCATAAGACTGCGCGATCGCTAATGCCACCATCGAAACCCATTACCCCCAAATATGCTAGAATAGCCACAAACCTATATATGATAGGAGAAATATGTCCAACGTAACAGTCAAAGACCTAGAAATACTGCAAACCCTAACTAAAGAAGCGGGTTTTGACTATCAATTTGAACTAGAAAGTGGAAAAATATCAGTCATGGGACCATCAGACATTGTATCGAGCGAAGTAGGCATTCTGTTTAGTCGTTTGCTAGGAAACTGGGTTTACCCCCGTCGCCTGGGACGGGTATTCGACTCCGCAGGAGGTTTTATTCTACCCGATAGCAACCTCAAAGCACCAGATGTCTCTTTCGTCAAAGCAGAACGCTTACCCCGAAGCATCCGCTACTTTGCAGAAATGGTTCCAGACTTAGCAGTAGAAATCAAATCCCAAAGTGACCGTATCCCTAAACTGCAAGAGAAAGTTAGGAAATACATCGAACTGGGAGTGCAAGTAGGAATTTTAATCGACCCCGACGAAGAAACAGTAGAAATTTATCGCCCTACAGGAGATACCGTTGAACTTGCTGGCGATGACATCTTGACCATTCCAGAACTATTCCCCGGTTGGGAAATATCAATTTCCGAGCTTTGGCCACCAATCTTTGAGGAAGAATAGTAAAAGCGATAAATGTATTTAGAGTCTGGAAGATAGGCAAGTTGGATTAATCAAAACGGACTTTGCCCCCACATTTATTTAATTCAACTTTTCCATCGGTGCTGTTTTCGGGTCAATAATTTTTTTACTCTTACCAAATTTGATACCTAAAGTCATTTTCCTTCCTTCACCAAAAATATTTGTTACTAACCCCACACCAAAATTTTCGTGCATAATTTTATCTCCTACTTGCCAACCTTCTGTTTGATTATTTACCGCTTTTTTCACAACAGTATTTTTAGTCTTTTGACTCTGACGTTTTGACCGATAAATTACCTTTTTAACAGCATTAGTATTAACTAAATCTCCCGGTAATTCTCCCAAAAATTGAGATGGAACTGTGGCATCTCGCGCTCCCCAAAGTTGTCGTCTTTCAGTGGCATAAGAAAGAAATAATTGTTCTTGCGCCCTAGTAATTCCTACATAACAAAGCCGCCTTTCTTCTTCTAAAGATAAAGGGTCATCTATACTCCGAAAATGAGGTAACAAACCCTGTTCTAGACCCACCATAAATACTACTGAAAATTCTAAACCTTTAGCCGAATGTAACGTCATTAACGACACAGCTTCTTGCCCATCTTGGAGGTTATCTAAATCAGAAGCCAAAGAAGCATTTGCCAAAAATCCCCCTAAACTTGTATCTTCATTATCCTCTTGAAACTGAGCAACAGCACTACATAATTCTCCTAAATTTGCTAGTCTATTATCCGCATCTTCCGTACCCTGTTTTTTCAAGTCTTGAATATAACCAGAATCCTCCAAAATTCCCTCAACAATTTCCATAGCAGTCAAATTTTCTACCTCATCTTGCCAATGTTGAATTATCTCAGCAAATTTATTCACAGCTTTTGATGAACGACCTGCCAAAGCATTAACTGAAGTTGGGTCGTTAATAATTTCCCACAAAGGTATTGCCATCTGGGAACTAGCATTTAATAAACTATCAATTGTTGTCTTACCAATACCTCTTCTGGGAGTATTAATAATTCGCATTAAACTAACAGTATCAGCAGGATTTGCAATTGCCCGCAAATAAGCCAAAGCATCCTTAATTTCTTTCCGGTCATAAAATCTCAAACCACCAATTATCACATATTTAATATCATAATGAATCAACTTTTCTTCAATAGGTCGTGACTGAGAATTAGTCCGATAAAGCACAGCAAAACTACCTAAATCTAATTCTGGGTTTTGGTCTGTAATTTCCTCAATTTTACTACAAATAAACTCGGCTTCTTCTCGCTCACTTTCTGCCTCATAACAATAAATTTCTTCCCCTAAACCCCTGGTTGGTTTGAGAATTTTATCGATACGTTGAGTATTATTTTCAATCAATTTATTCGCCACTTCCAGAATATTTTCCCGCGACCGATAATTTTCCTCCAACTTAATCATTGTGCGGGTATCTTCATCAGACAAACCATCACCAAAATCATTCTGAAAATCCAGCAAAATTGTATAATCTGCCATGCGGAAAGAATAAATAGATTGGTCTACATCTCCCACCACAAAAACAGAACGATTTTTCCAGTTATTAAAATATCTAGGGTCTTCACCATTAGTGGCTAAATATCTAATAAAATTATATTGAGTCCGATTAGTATCTTGATATTCATCCACTAAAATATGATTAAAACTTTGATGCCAATAAGCCAATACTTGCTCATTTTGCCGAAATAATTCTACAGGTATTCTGATTAGATCGTCAAAATCAAGAGCATTATTCGCAGCTAAATTATCTTGATAAATTCCATAGACTTCAGCAATTACCCGCCCCCGATAATCTGGCTGTGCTTTTTGAAATTCTTGAGGTGACATTCCTTGGTTTTTAGCATTACTAATAGCATATCTCATAGAACGTGGTTCAAATTTTTTATCATCTAAATTTAGCTGTTTAGTAACAATTTGCTTAATTAAACTTTGAGCATCACTTTCATCAAAAATAGAAAAATTTTTATCCCAACGACGTTTTTTTTCATCCTGATATTTGTTAATATCAAACCGCAGAATACGAGCGCAAAGACTATGAAAAGTTCCCATCCATAAATGCTTCGTAATATTTTTGTAGACCTGCGATCGCAACCTTGTCTGTTCTTCCAGTGTCAATGCTGAAAATGGTTTACCATATTTAGCTTGCGCCTGTTGTTGAGCAAACAATCTCTCAATGCGGTCTTTCATTTCTCGTGCAGCTTTATTCGTAAACGTCACCGCCAGAATATTTTCTGGATGTACCCGATGATGACGAATCAGATGGGCCACACGATAAGTCAACGCCCTAGTTTTGCCCGATCCAGCACCCGCCACAACCAACATCGGTCCGCAGAAATGTTGTACTGCTTGGCGTTGGGATAAATTTAGCTGAGAGAGAAAGTCAGTAGTTTGCATAGTTGGATTTTATATATAGCACTTAATATATTGCATATTATCAGGAAAAGCAGAAGGCAGAAGAAAATTTTGACTCCTGCTCTCTTTCTGCCCCTGACGAAAGGGAAAAGTAGAATAAAATCTACTACCACTCTACCTGAACTGAATAATTAGCAAAAACAGAATCACAACTAATCAGCACTGCATTTTCTACATTAGCTTGAGCAATGAGTAAACGATCAAAAGGATCTTTGTGATAAACAGACAAACTATCTAAAGCTAAAACATGAGCAACAGTAATTGCTAATATATCGATAAAATTATTTTTTTGAATAGCAACAATTTCTCCCAAAGTTTTATTTAATGTTAGTTTCCCTAACTGGTGTTTAATTGAAATTTCCCAGAGACTAACCACACTCAATAACCTCAAATTATTCTTATCTGTTAATAACTCTAATGCACGTTTAGAAAGTTTTGATGGTTCACTATCCCACCAAATAAAAGTATGTGTATCTAACAGTAATTTTATGGATTTTGCAACCAAAATTCATCTGGTAAAGGTCGATCAAAATCATCACTCATTACCATAGCACCTAAATTTAATCCAGGTTGAGGTATTTTTTCTAATGGCAATCTAGTTTCAGCAACTGGATTAAGTAGAGTCAATCTAGCAACCGGAATATTATCATTAGTAATGACTATTTCTTGCTCATTTTGCATCGAATAGAGTAATTCAGTAATACCTATCGGTAGTTGTTTCAGGTCAAATGTTTTGTTTGACATAGCTTTGTATCTAAAAGTGATATCTTCTAATTATAGCCTCGAAGGTTCAGTTAATTCTTGTAATTCGGCATCTTCTTCGTATATTTCTGCATATAATTGTGCTGACTCTTCTAAATCTTGAGCTTCTAATTCTGACTGTAACTTTTGCAAGGCAACCTTAATCATTTCTGCTTCATCTTTAAAGCCATAGTTTTTATGATGGAGAAGAAAATCAAGTTGATCTTCTTCAATATTTAACGTTAGTTTTTGGTTCATTTTTCTAAATAGAATATATGTTTTATTCTAAAATAAAATCTTAATTTAAACAACAGCAAACTCTGTTAATTTATACAGCTCTATTTGTGGTCAAGTGCTGATTTTGGTGATGCTCATTTACTTGATACAGATGATTGTGATTCTTTGGAAGATGCAATTACCGCACTTAAAGTTGAAATGAAACAACTTTTTCAAACTTTTAGTGTTGTTTAAGTGCATTAGATTATTGGGGCGGGGGCGGGTTCATCTGAATAATTTGTAACACCATTAACTTAACGCGGAACTCGCCCCTACTATTGCAACATTTTAGGTATGTCACGCTGCTACTGGACTACTCCTCGCACTCCTCTACTTCCCTACAACCAAATCCCACAGTAAATCAATACTTGCGCCTAAATATTCTGAATGCTGATTTTGTTGAATCCATTGACTGACTTGGGGAAGGATTTTATCAGATTTTTTGCCTAATTTGCCCAAAGCATCGGCTGCCCAGTGACGCATATAAGAATTCTCATTCCCAAGAAGTGGAAATAGAGTATTAACTAAATACTCCGAACTATTGCCTAAATTGACCAAAGCTAACGCTGCCATCTGACGTACATGAGAATTCTCATCCCCAAGCAGGCGTAATAGAGTATTAACTACATCCTCCGAACTATTGCCTAAATTGACCAAAGCTAACGCTGCCATCTGACGTACATGAGAATTGTCATCCCCAAATAGGGGTAATAGAGCATTCACTACATTCTCCGAACTATTGCCTAAATTGCCCAAAGCTAACGCTGTCCTACCACGCACATCAGAATTCTTATCCCTAAGCAGGGGTAATAGAGCATTCACTACATTCTCCGGACTTTTTCCTATATTGCCCAAAGCATAGGCTGCCCACCTACGCACATAAGAATCCTCATCCCGAAGCAGGGGTAATAGAGCATTAATTACATCCTCCGAACTTTTTCCTATATTGCCCAAAGCATAGGCTGTCCATCCACGCACATAAAAATTCTCATCTCGAAGCAAGGGTAATAGAGCATTAACTACACTCTCCGAACTGTTGCCTGATTCGCGCAAAGCAAGGGCTGCCCAGCCACGCACATAAGAATATTCATCCCGAAGCAGGGGTAATAGAGCATTAACTACATCCTCCGAACTTTTTCCTATATTGCCCAAAGTACGGGCTGCCCAACTACACACACCAGAATCCTCATCCCGAAGCAGAGGTAATAGAGCATTAACTACATCTTCCGAACTCTTTTCTATATTGCCAAAGCCAAAAGCATAGACTGCGCTCCAACGCACATGAGAATTTTCATCCTGAAGCAAGGGTAATAGAGCATTAACTACATCCTCCGAACTCTTTCCTATATAGCTTAAAGCTAAAGCTGCCCTCCAACGTACATCAGAAATATAATCCCGAAGCAAGGGTAATAAAGCATTAACTGCATCCTCCGAAATTTGATCCAATGTGGTCAAATTGAATTGCAAGAAAAGAATGACTTCATCGTCCTTTGTTTCCCAAAGCTTTTCCAAAAACAATGGAATTACGCGATCTTTTTCCCCTAACCTAACTTGATATCCCCACAGTCGCTCCTCATCAATTAAATCCGATCGCTCTTTCAACATTTCTAACGCTTGCTTTTCAAAGTCAGTTTCACCCAAACTACAAAAAATTTGAAAAACCTGACTGCGCACCCAATAGCCAACCAGTTCCTTTTTACTCACCTCCAACTCAACCAATGCCTCTAAAATTTCCTGCACCAACTTACCATCAGCTTTCCGCATCCCCTTCGGATTTTCTGCCAAACAATAACCAGCAAATAACAAATCCCGATGCAACCATTCCTCGTACTCGCTACCGTTCTGCAAAATTACCCGAATAGCCTTTGCAGCAGCTTTGGGATTTTGTTCCACTATCAGCAATAGTAAGACTTCGCGCCAGTGAGCATCGTGCAAATTTTCCCGAATACAATTCAAAATAACTCCTAAATCATATTCATTTTTTGCCTGATATTGAATCTCTTGAGCGCACAAATATTCTTGAAACGTCTTATGCACAAAAGCATAATAATCTTGCCCCTGCTCATTCAATAAACCAGTTCGCCCCTGAATCAACTCCAGAAATCTTTCTGTTTCTTCCTGTGCTTGATACAACTTTAAATCCTTTAATTCCCGAATCTCCTGATTCAACTTGTCAATCAACTCATCCTTATCTATCACGGTGCCACCCTCTTCATTTTTGCCAATTGTTCCCTTAGTGTGTACCCAATATGCCAACAATTCCATCAACCGTTTCAGATTGTCCATATCCAAATGCTTCAGTCGCTGATGACTGCTCAATTCCTTGATTTCATCCCAAGAAACCAACAATGTGTCTACTGCCTTTTCATAAAGTTTATTTCTTTGCTTTGGCAAAACCGCCTGATACCGATGAATCAAAGCAATAATCGTCAATAACAACGGATTCCTTGCCAATAACTTAATCCGATCGTTCTCACCCAACGCCTTTTGTAAACTTTCCTTCCACCTTTGCGCTTGCTGTCGATCTGCAAACCGACTGTTGTACCAGTTATCAAGAAAAAGGGAAATTTGCTCATCATCAAAAGGCTGCATTTGATAGTGGGGAAATTCTGCTGTATTGAAAAAATCGCGCCGATAACCCACAGGGCGAGATGTAATAATTGCTCTATTTTTATCAAATTTCCCTAAAAAAGTCTCTATGCGTCTGACAACATCATAACGTTTACCTTCTTCGGCAACCTCATCCAAACCATCCAGTAATATTAAAGCTCTACCATCTTCCAACCAATGCTCAAAAAATCCTGTCGGCAAATCTTGGAGTGACATATTCTTTTCAGCAAATACACGAATATGTTCGATAATACTTGTATCTAAATCTTTCACAAAATCTCGTATTCTGATTAAAATAGGCAACCAGTCAGTATCAGGATCTAAACCCAAAACTTGAGACTGTTTCTGTGCCAACATGAGAGCAAAATAACTCATTAAAGTTGTTTTTCCAGAACCCGGCCTACCCAAGATAACAAATTTTTGAGGTTTATTTTGAAACTTATTTTCACTCAACAACTCAGAAGCTAAAAATTTACGACCAGAAGTATTTACTAAAAGTCTGTTTTCTAGTTTTTCTGGATTTTCCTCTAAGAAAAAATCTTGTTTAGAAGCTTCTTCCTGCACATCTGGCATTACAAAAATATCAACTAACTTTTTTCTTTCCTCTTCTTGCGTTGCTACATCAATACCAGCAAAAATTACATTATCAAACCAGATATTTAACTGCCTAAAATAACTTTTTTTAGTAACTTGAAATTTAATATAATTTGTGGTGTTTTGAAAATAAGCATTAACAAAAGTTTCTATCCAATTTTGTAGACTCGATCCAGTTAACTTAATCTTTTTAGTTTCTGCTGCTTTTTTAAATATTTCAGTTAAAATTTCAATATCTGGCTTGCCTCGATTAGTTAAAGGCTTTTCCAGTTCTTCTAAAACACCAGAATCACCAAAATAATGATTTAAAAAATTATCAGTTCCAGACAAACCATCTTTTTTAGCTGAGTAAAATAAACGCTCATTTTGAGGTAATTTTTCTTCCTCTTTTTCCACAGCTTTAATTCCAGCTTCAATGGCTTTTTGTATGTCTGTTTGATTAATAAATTCACCTCCTTTTTTAAGAGCAATATTCGCCAAAGATCCGGCAATTGGTCCTGCTATTTTTGCAATAGAAACAAAATCCATAATTTCACCTTATTTTTTAGTCAAGCGATCGCCAATTATATTAAATCCTCAAGCAGAGAAACCGGGTTTATCTGAAGTTTTCTACTATACTGAACATTTGTCTCCCATAAACCCGGTTTCTTATAACACTTGCATTGCAGGCGGATTTGATATTATTTGTAGTTAATATAGAAAAATTTGTATAAATATTCACAGAATATCTATCCAATAATTTATATCGTAAACCATAAAAAATGTAGCACCCTTAAATAATTTGTTACAATTTATATTAATATTTATAGAAATTATGACAATTTCATTTTATAGCACCCTCAGCAGATACGGCTGTTTCTCTAATTGTTCTGCACACGGTTTTGAATTAGACGGTGATTGGTGGGCAACCAGCGAACATTATTTTCAAGCCCAAAAATTTCCTGATACCCCTAATGTTGAGGAAATTCGTCTGGCAGCAACGCCTGGAGAAGCAGCAAATCTAGGCAACGATCGCGACAAACCATTACGTTCAGACTGGGAAGAGGTGAAATATGAAATTATGCGAACAGGAGTATTCCACAAATTTGCTGCTAATTCTGAAATTCAGGAAATATTACTGTCTACTGGGGATGAGAAAATAGTTTATAAATCTCCCGTAGATTTGTATTGGGGTCAGAGAAAAGACGGCACTGGAGAAAATAAATTAGGCAAAATTTTAATGGAAATACGAGATATGTTGAGACAGCAAAGTTAATAGATATCTGATGAAGTGGTACAACTGATAGGGTAAATATTTTTTGCTTCTATGATCTCCGGTAGTATCGATACAATTCACGCCCCGTAGGGGTTTGCTCTCCAAACCCTTACTAATTGCAGTTTTTACCAATACTGATAGGAGAATAAAGTTCTCCAAAGCAAGGATATTTGATCTTGTTCCCTATCCTACTCCCTGCTCCCTACTCCCTATTCCCTACTCCCTATTCAAAAAAATTAGAGACGCGATCGCTCACGTCTCTAAAATTCCTATTCCTCCTGACTCCCTATTCCCTACTCCCTAATTCTCCTAATTATTCTGTGAAACAGATGCCTCTTCTGCATAAGTCTCATCTTTTACATTCTGATTTTTATCAGAATAACTTTGATTCTTAGACTTCTTAGGTGGCTGCTTTTTCAATTTTGGCTTTGGTGTGTAGTAATCAGAGTGTTCTTCCTCCTGAGCATAATCAGGTCCCATCCAAGCTGGACGAGTTTCATCATAAGCTATCTGTAAAGCAGCAGCAGCAACTGCATGAGGTTCATACTCTTCACCCAACTGAGCAATCAACGGCAAGAAAGAAGCCATCCGCTCACCACTCAGAGCATCTCGCACCTTATCTTGTAATTTCTGTAGCTGTCGAGCTTCAATTTGAGAGCGCTTAGGAATTGAACGAGTGTCCAAACGTTGACGTAAATGACGTTCTATCAACCGCAACTTCCGCTTATCCGCAGGGTGAATCAAGGAAATTGCTGTTCCTTCGCGACCGGCACGACCAGTACGACCAATGCGATGAACATAACTATCTACACTATCAGGCAAATCGTAGTTAATCACATGAGTTAAATGATCCACGTCTAAACCACGAGCTGCAATATCAGTTGCCACAACCCAACGTACTTGTTGATTGCGGAAGCGAGTTAACAACCGTTCCCGTTGGGATTGGTTTAAGTTACCGTGATACTCATCAACACTATGACCTGCTGTTTGCAATTGATTTGTCAGTTCCGCAGCAGCTTGCCTTGTGCGGACAAATATCAAAGCTGCTTCTGGGTCTTCTAGTTCTAGAATTGGCTGTAGAGCTTTTCCTTTAGACCAACCACGAGGCACTATGTACGCGGTTTGAGTAATGCGCTTCGGAGTAGTTTTTTGTTGGGCTACTTTAACTGTTACTGGCGATCGCAAATATTTATTCACCAGTTTCCGGATTGAATAATCCATAGTAGCGGAAAAGAAAGCTGTTTGACGTTCAATAGGTGCAGCGTCCAGAATTTTTTCCACATCCTGAATAAAACCCATGCTCAACATTTCATCGGCTTCGTCTAAAACCATTACTTTCAAATGATCTAGTTTCAAACTATTCCGATTCAGCATATCTATAACTCGCCCTGGTGTTCCCACTACAATATGAACACCCTTTTGCAAACGCTGAATTTGGCGTTCAATAGACTGACCACCATAAACTGTTAAAACAAATAATCGCCGTTTACTTGGAATTTTGCTATCCACACCAGTAAATTGACGAATCGCTTCTGTAACTTGCAGTGCTAACTCACGAGTGGGAGTTAAAATTAACGCTTGAACTGCGTTTGTATTTAGATCGATCCGCTCCAATATGGGTAAAGAAAAGGCTGCTGTTTTACCTGTTCCTGTTTGAGCTTGACCTACAATATCCGTTCCTGACAGCAAATGTGGTATTGCTTCAGCTTGAATCGGAGTAGGTGCAGTAAAACCAATTGTTTCCAGATGATTTGCACGCGCCTCTGAAATTCCTAAACTTGCGAACGATAAATCCATTAATTCTCCTATGTAAATAGTTTACATTTGGTTCCTTTTTCACCCAACTTGGAGGCGGATTTATGGTCAACCATAGCTGCTCATAAGCCCTCACTAGCTACATATTTCCAGCTTATTTACTGTTGTTATAGCTAGCTTATTGGTAGGGCAGTATGCCTTCGCCACTCACAATTTACACTCAACTGATAGCACTGGAGTTTACTGCTAAAAGTTAAGTAATGTCTGTGTTTTCTCAAAGGTTAAAACTTAACCTGAAGAGATAACGATAGATTGAGATATTCCCGACGATACTCTAAGCCAAGAGCGCGGGATTTGCAAACCTGACGGCAATAGTTTCTGTTTCTTAAGACCTGCTTTTCCAAGTTAGGGATAATTTAAGAATTACCACTACACTCTTCTGGTATTGCCGAATAATTAATAATGAATTAATTCAGGTTAAAAGCTTCCCCGGATATGGGAAGAAAATGCTAGCATCTTTCCTTTATATTCAATCAAGAACGTTTTTAACCAGAGCTAATTATCAATTATCCATTAATGAAGGTCGCTCCACAGTACATCGCCAATCTGAAGGCTTTCCTTGTCACCGCTAGCCGAGCGGCCAAATTGTTTTGACAATTTGTTAAATCTATTTTGTAAGTAGGCAACATGACTCGGCATTCCCAGAGAAACTTCTCTTACAGAAAAACTCTGGTCTTCTGCCGAGATTTTGATAAAGGCCAAATGCCCTGTTCCTTTTCTCCCTAGTTGGGTACATTAAGGCAGGTTGGAGCCTGTGTTTAAAAGTAATAATCTGTTGTTCATCTTTAAGTTGCCCATTGAATAAACTTAAGGGAAATTTCCTTTATCTATTTGCTTAACCGCATCATCGCACTTCAGCATTAGTCTCAACAGGCAGTTTTTAGATAATCTACAGTTTCTTACTCTCAGTGGCCCCCATTAAACTTCATAATCATTTACATAATAACAAATCACTTAACATTTAGTGGATTTTTTACACATTTTTCTCAACTTAGCTTTTTTTTTAGATACTAGATTTTATGATAATGATAATTTTTTACTGCATCATTTGTTGTATCAAGAGTCCTTGACAAAGGCAGAAGTCAGTCAGGGAGAATGGCCATTTAGCTAGCGCACAACTTTCCGTTCCGGAATGCTGCGCAAACGTTAACGCTGCGTGAGATGTTTGTGTAGCATTCTGGAGGAAAACGCCCTTGCAGAAATTAGAAGTTGTTTTTGTAAGGGGGATTAGATCAACAACAATTAGGGCAATAAACCCTGTTTCTTGTTTAGGTGCGTAAGTCCTGAAAGTTTTACCCCACTCCAGAATTATTGCCGATTACCCAAAAAATCTAATCTACATAACCATATAAATCGTAAATATCTGCATCTGTAATTTTTACTGGAACAATAGACCCTAATCTGGCCTCTCCTTGAGCATAAACCAGTCCATCCACTTCTGGAGAAAACCTGGCCGATCTACCAATTAACTCTCCTGTTTGAGGATTTTCTTGTTCAATTAGCACATCAACTACTTTCCCCACTGATTTTTGATTCTGTTGCCAAGATATGGACTGCTGGACTTCCATAATTTCTTCCCGGCGAGCATCCATCACTGCTTGAGGCAACTGATTGGGCAAATTATAAGCAGGGGTTCCCTCTTCTGGAGAGAAAGTAAAAACTCCAACATGATCGAATTCGTGACGCTTGACAAATTTAACTAAATGTGCATGATGCTCTTCCGTTTCACCAGGGAAGCCGACTATAAAAGTTGTCCGCAACACGGCGTTGGGCATAGTTGCTTTAATTTTTTGGATTATATCATCATTGACCTGACCTTGCCAAGGTCTATTCATGGCCCTGAGAATTTGGGGATGAGAATGTTGTAGGGGCAAGTCGAGATAGGGTAAAACGTTGGCAGTTTCTTGGATGGCGGTTATGACTTTGGGTGTCAAACCAGTGGGATAAGCGTAGTGCATTCTAATCCAGGGTATATCAGTTTGTCCCAAGGCGCGGAGCAGTTCGGCCAGTTTTGGTTGGCCGTAAATATCGACTCCATAGTTCGTCGTTATTTGGGAAATGAGGATGATTTCTTGAACGCCCTGGTTTGCCAGTTGTTGAGCTTCGGCGACAATAGATTCTATGGTGCGCGATCGCTGATTTCCCCGGAGATGAGGAATGATACAGAAGGCGCAACGGTAGTTACATCCTTCAGCTATTCGTACATAAGCAACGCCTTCGGATGTTGTGCGGTAACGGGGGGTAGTTTCGTCAGCGATGTAAGTAGGTTCGGCAGTAACTTCTTGGACGCGATCGCCTTTTTCGACTCGTTGCATCACATCTACTATTTTATGATAATCACCAGTCCCCACCAATGCTACTGCTTCTGGCAACTCAGCGAGTAATTCTTGTTGAAAATGTTGCGCCATGCAACCTGCAATGACTATTTTTTTATTAGCTTCGGCTAATTCTACTAAAGTACGGACAGACTCTTCTCTAGCTGCTTGAATAAAACTACAGGTGTTAACAATTACATAATCTGCTAATTCTTCGTTAGCATCTACATGATAACCTGCTTTTGCCAGTAAACCGATGATATGTTCAGTATCAATGCGGTTTTTTTCGCATCCCAGGTGACTAAATGCAATGGTAGGTTTTGTAGACATTTTAGTTATACATTTTTATAAGCAACAGTCTTTGAATATACCACAATACAATTAATAATTAAGTGCGATTCGTTTGGCCTAAGTAAACTCTATTTACGTTCAGCCAGTCCCCTTACCGGGATAACTCTGATAATCATGGAGGTTTAATTCCTTCCCACGCGGATACCGTGTGACTCCAATCTCCCAGG
>JBCDJM010000060.1:0-29556 GCA_038747755.1 Cyanobacteria bacterium P01_H01_bin.35 | reverse complement strand
GGTGGGGGGTGTTGTACGTTCGCCCCGCGAACGCACTACACCCCTTTCATTGTCTATTTTGTCACAGTTTTTCTTCTCTTTTTTGTGCGTCTATCTCTCAGGTTATTAGAAACTTTGACTTTCTTTAATTCTTCCTAAGTAATGAGCAATTTTTACTAGAGTAATACCCAATGATAGCTAACCAAAATCAATTCTATATTTCTCCAGAAGAATATTTAGCAGGAGAGCGAGGCAGTCCGATTAAACATGAGTATAGACGGGGCAAAATTTATGCAATGGTAGGGAAAAAGAAACCCCATATTATTATTGCTAGTAATAAGGAAGAATATCAAGTTTCAGATCGATGAACTACATTAAAAAAAATAATAATCCTGTAAGGAAGTTCCATGCAACTTCCCTACTCCTTAAAAAGAATTTTGTCAGCAAAACCTAATTTAATCAACTGAAAACTTCCTCTCCAATTCTCGATATTTAGGCACTTCAATAATCTCTTCAAAATCTTGAAAAGAAACAATATCTGTCAACCCTGCTGTAGTTTTATTTTCAAATAATTGAGTATAACAATTTATCATTGCTTTAGTTGCAGAAAATAATCCAGACAGAGGATAAACCACAATTTTAAAACCCATTTCTGCCAACTCATTACCTGATAAAACTGGAGTTTTTCCACCCTCAATCATATTTGCAAACAAATAGACATCCTCAAAAGCTGTAGCGATCGCCTGCAAATCTTCCACTGACTGAGGTGCCTCAATAAAAACCACATCTACACCAGCTTCAGCACAAGCACGTCCCCGCTTAATAGCTTCATCCAAACCATACGGCGCACGAGCATCCGTTCGAGCAATAATCACTAAACCACTATCACCCCTAGCATGAACCGCCGCTTTAATTTTCTCAATGTGTTCCGCCATGGGAATAACCCGCTTACCCTCAAAATGACCGCATTTTTTCGGCCATTCTTGGTCTTCCAAAATAATTCCGGCAACTCCCATATTCACAATATCCGTCACAGTTCTAATCACATTTAACGGGTTGCCGTATCCAGTATCAATATCAGCTACTAAAGGAATATTTACTGACTCAGTAATACGCCTGACAGTGTAGAGCATTTCTGTAGCAGTGAGAAAACCATAATCAGGGCCACCAAGAGTAGAACCAGAAATGCCCAACCCACTGGTAAACACAGCCGAAAATCCTATCTGTTCTACAATTTTTGCTCCTATACAATCATAAACCCCAGGCAGAACCAAAGTTCCTGGTTGTTCCAATATTTGACGTAATTCTTGGCCTGCAGTCATAATACCCTTCCTTGAATAAATTATGATAGAATTTTATACCAATCAGGACTTATTACACAAAGAAACCCGGTTTCTGGATTCACCTGCGTAAGTCCTGAATAATTTATACTTCTTCCTTCTTCCTTCAAACTTGTTCCTTCCTAAATATGCCAAAATCTCTCAAACCAGACGCATTTTTCCAAGTACCGGGAATTATTCTCGATGTTCGTAGTCCCGGCGAATATACTCAAGGTCATATTCCTGGTGCTGTTAGTTTTCCTCTATTTAATAATGAAGAACGTGCCCTAGTTGGAACTTGTTATAAACAAAAAGGCAAAGATGAAGCTGTAGAGCTAGGGTTAGCGATCGCTGGTCCGAAGTTAGCTAGTTTTGTTGCCCATGCCAAAATTTTAGCTCCAGATCGTCAAGTTAAAATTCACTGTTGGCGCGGTGGAATGCGTAGTGCTTCGGTTGGTTGGTTACTGGAAACTGCTGGATTTAATGTGGCTCTGCTCATCGGCGGGTATAAGGGGTTTCGGCGTTGGGCGCTTTCTCTATTTTCACTTCCCCAGAAAATTATTGTTTTGGGTGGAATGACTGGGAGTGGCAAAACAGAGATATTGTGTGCTTTGAGAAATATTGGGGAACAAGTGTTAGATTTGGAAGGTCTTGCTAACCATAGAGGTAGTAGTTTTGGTGCTTTGGGTTTGTCAGCTCAACCTACAAATGAGCAATTTTGGAATCTTGTAGCGATGGAATGGGCAAAGTTTGACCGGAGTAAACCTCTATGGATCGAGGCTGAGAGTAAACTCATTGGTATGTGTCGTATTCCCCAGGAGATTTTTGCACAAATGGAAAAGGCGACAGTGATAGAAATAAGTCGCAGTCGTCAGGAAAGAGTTGCCTTTTTGGTAGAAATATATGGAGAAGCGGATATTAATGATTTGATTAATGCTACCGAACGTATTCGCAAAAGGTTGGGAGGTGTCCGAGCAAAAGAAACGATTAATTTTCTCAGGGAAGGAAATTTAGTAGCAGCTTCAGATTTAATTCTCCATTATTACGATAAAACCTATAATTATGATTTGGAGAAAAGGAGTGGTACTATTTATAAAGTTGATGTTTCTGGGGGATCGGCAGTTGATGCTGCAATATTAGTGCAACGGAAAAGTAAGGAGTTATAGCTGAAGTCAGAAGTCAGAAGTCAGAAATCAGAAGTTAAATTCGCAGCACAGACTAAATTTGAGAGGAGCAAGAATGTCCGCGCTAGTAATGACGACTGTTATATATATAATTTTATATAGTGTTTCTCAAGTTACTGAGGTAGAGTTGTTTTTCTTCTTTTCTCTTCCCTTTTTCCAGAATTACTACTCCCTACTCCCTACTCCCTACTCTCTAAAACAAACGAGTTTTGTATCTTACTCCTGATGAGAATTGCTATATTATAAATTTTTCCTCAAATAGCTTTAGTTAATAAACAGAGTAAAATCATGAGATTTATTAGTCCTAAAACAGATTTTGCCTTCAAAAAAATCTTTGGCTCAACTGAGAGTAAAGATATTTTGATTAGTTTCTTAAATGCCTTGATATATTATGGTAAGTCTATTATTCAAGACTTGGAAATAATTGACCCCTATAATCCTGGAGATATAATTAGTTTAAGGGAGAGTTATCTAGATGTTAAAGCGGTTTTAAATGATGGCTCAATTGTGATTATTGATATGCAGGTTTTAAATGTGCCTACATTTCAAAAGCTGGTAATTTATAATCTTTCTAAAGCTTATGGAAATCAATTGAATATAGGGGACGGATATCGAAAGCTTAGACGAGTAATTTCTTTGACAATTACAGATTTTAAAATGTTTGATGAAACAGCAGATTATATTAATCAATTTATTTTTAAGGAGAAAGATAAATTATTCGACTATAAAGACCAAGAACTGATAATGATGTTTGTAGAATTACCGAAGTTTCCGAAAAAATTAGAGGATTTGGAAAACATATCTGATAAATGGATTTATTTTATGAAGGAAGCTCCAAGTTTAGAAGTAATTCCTATGACCTTAGCGGAAATTAAAGAGATAGAAAAAGCTTTAAATTTTGCTAATCAAGCAAATTTGTCGAATAAAGAATTAGAAGTATTACACAAGCAAGAAGTATTTTTAGAAGACCGTAGAGGTGAAGTTCTCTTAGCACAGGAAGCGCGAGAAAAGGGACGGCAAGAGGGAATAGAAATTGTTAGGTTGTCAATGCAGAGATTAATATTAGGTCAACTTGAGAGAAGGTTTTCAGGAGAAATAACTGAAATAATTCGAGAAAATATTCAACAATTATCTATGGAAAAGTTAGGAGATTTAGGAGGAGCAATTTTAAGTTTTAATAGTTTGGAAGATTTGTCTAATTGGTTGGCAGAATTGGATAGGGAATAGGCAATCGCTCTACAATTGGTAGGGGCGAACGGCCTCCCCTACTGGATAACTCGCGCTCTCCCGTTTCGGCAAGATTTAGTTGATTTTTAGGGCAACTATTGCGCAACAGTTGTTTCAAAAATCAATTAATGAATTTTTGACTGATAAGGGGAGCAGGATACTCCCATTGTCTAATTATTTAATTTTGACGTACTTCCTCATTGTCTTAACTCTCCTCACCTACAACCAAATACCACAGCGCATCAATACCTCTGCCGACATATTCTGAATCTTGATTAGGAAACTTTGTTTGTAGTAGGGCTTCAGCCCGATAAATCTAACTGGGGCTAAAGCCCTACTACGAACTTGATTATAATCGTCTTAATTCTCCTCACCTACAACTAAATACCACAGCGCATCAATACCACTGCCGAGATATTCTGAATCTTGATGTTCTTGAATCCATTGAACAATAGTGGGGAGGATATTGTTGGATTTTTTACCGAATTTGCCCAAGTATTTAGCAGCTCGATCGCGTGCTGAATAATTCTCATCCAGAAGCAGTGTTATTAGCTTACTGACTACTGTTTCTGAACAGTTGCCCAATTCACCTAATGCTAAAGTTATCCACCTACATAAACTATAGTCTTCATCCAGAAGCATTGCTATTAGGTTACTGACTATTGTTTCTGAGTTTTTGCCTAATTTACCCAAGGCTGTAGCTGCCCACCCACGCACTAAAGAATCCTCATCCTGAAGCTTTATTAGCAAAGCTTCAACTACAGTTTCTGAGTTTTTGCCTAATTTACCCAGAGCAAAAGCCGCTCTTCCACGCACTAAAGAATCTTCATCCTGGAGCTTTGCTAATAGATCTTCAACTATAGTTTCTGAGTTTTTGTCAAAATAAGCTAGGGCTGTAGCTGCACTCATACGAATAGTAGAATCCTTATCCTTAAGCATTTCCAGCAGAGAATTAACTATAGTTTCTAAACCATTTCCCAATTTTCCTAAAGCTATTGCTGTTCCTTTTTGCACATCAAAATTATCATCTTGAAACTTTGCTAGTAGAGCATTGAGTACAGTTTCAGAATTTTCGCCTAACTTTTTCAACGCTGTAGCTGCACTCCTTCGTACAAAAGGATTTTCATCTTGGAGCAGGGCTAGTAAAGTATTAACTATAGTTTCAGAATTTTTGCCTAATTCTCCCAAAGCTATAACTGCATTCCAGCGCATAAAATAATCATCATTCTTTAGTTTTTCAAGTAATCCTTCTATTTCCTTATTTTTATCTCCTAACTCTGCTTGATATTTCCACAACCGCCACTCATTAATTAAATTTGCTTTCTCTTTCAACATTTCCAAAGCTTGCGCCTCAAAATTAGTTTCATGCAAATTACACAAAATTTCTTGAACTTGCTGATGAATTACCCAACCAACCTGCTTATCATTACCTATTTCCAACTCAACCAACTTCTCCAAAATCTCCTGCACTAACTCACCATCAGCACCCCGCAAACCCTTCGGATCTTCCGCCAAACAATTTCCAGCAAAAAACAAATCCCGATGTAACCACTCCTCATACTCATTACCATTATTCAAAACTGCTCGAATAGCCTTTGCTGCATTTTTCGGCTTTTGTTGCGCTATCAACAATAATAAAACCTCTCGCCAATGAGCATCATGCAAATGTTCTCGAATGGCATTTAAAATAATTCCAAAATCAAACTCATTCTCTAACTGATAATCAATTTCCTCAGCACACAAATATTCTTGAAAAGTCTTATGCACAAAAGCATAACAGTCTTGCCCCTGCTCGTTCAATAAACCAGTGCGTTCCCGAATCAAATCCACAAATCTTTCTGCCTCTTCCTTTGTCTGACTTTTCTACCTCTTGCCCAGGCACAGAAATTCCGGCAAATTTCACATCATCAAACCAATTAGCTAACTGTTCAAAATAATTTTGTTGAGCAACCTGAAATTTAATATAAGTATCAGTTTGTTGAAAATAAGCATTAACAAAAGTTTCTATCCACCGCTGTATACTTTCTTGATTTAATTGAATATTTTTAGCTTCAGCTTCCTGTTGAAAGATAGTAATTAAAATATCAATATCTGGCTTACCTTGATTAGTTAATGGTTTTTGTAATTCTGTCAAAACGGCAGAATGTGCAAAATATTGGCTCAAAAAATTGTTAGCTCCGTTCCATCCATCCCTTTTAGCCGAATAAAATAAAAGTTGTTGAGGAGGGAGTTGTTTTTCCCATGCTTCAATAGATTTTTTACCGGATTTTAAAGCTTTTTCTAAATCTGTTTTCTTCAGAGATTGAGTGAGACTTTTTCCTCCTTTTTCCCAGGCAGTATCCCACAAAGAGTCAGCAATTTTTGATAATCCCCAACCGGCTAAACCTACTAAACCAGCTTCCATAAATTACCTCTATATAATTTTGAGAGACTGTTGAATACCTAACCATTATAACGTTTCTCAAATTTCTCAAGTTAGTGAGTTATAGTTGTTTTTATACTCCCTACTCCCCTACTCCCTTACTCCCCTACTCTCCTACTTAAGCATAACTAAACACATTATCCCAAATATAATCTATTAATTGTTTGGCATCATCTAGAGGTAAAACTTGACAACAACCATTTTCATCATAAGTTAATAATGGTATCTCTGAAACTTCATCCTCATTTTCACCATCTCTAACAATTTTGCCCTTAATTTTTGTCAGATTATTCAAAGGTCCATTAATATCAAAATCAATTTTAGTATCAAAATTTTCTTCCATCCAAACTTCAATTTTGTCATCTAATTGTTCTGGATTTAGCGACGTATTGCTCGTTAATAAATGATAATAAACCAAAATAATTTCCTTACATTCCTCTTCTTCAGCCTCATCAGTTAAAGTTTGAAATACACCAGCATTATTAGCAAGATTTTTGAAAAATAAAGTTTCTGTAACCTGTTTTTGAAACTTAATATGTTTAGTTTTGTATTGACTATATTGCTTAAAACAAAACCCTCCTAAAGTTACCAACAAAGATAATGAACCCAATAAAATTCCTGTCATATTTTTCACATCTTGCGGATTAGCTCTCAACTTTAATTGTTCCACAGAATCAGGACCGAGAACCAAAAATACAATTACCCCAATAATTAATAAGAATTGGGGTACAATTCTCAATACAATAGGTACTGCTGCACCAATAGCAGGAACTATTAACATCAAACGGTCTTTCAAAGTCATACTAATTTTGACATTAGGAAATAGAAATGCTATATCATTTTTCGGGATATTTCTGTAGAGAGAAATATAGATTTTACTAGCACTTAAATTAGACTCTTCTAGAGAATTATCAGAAGTATTATTCTTGTCTTTATCCTTGCACTTAATTAATACAGCTACTCTTTCAAAAATATCAATTTCCTTTTCAATTTTTCGGAAAAACCTCTTCAAACTATATTTCTGATAAATATCTCCCCGACAGTAACATACCATTTCTTCAAAATCATTGAAATCAATAAATGTTTTCAATTCGATTAGTGACATTTCCTCAAAAGCACGTTCTAAACTTGCCTGATATATGGGATAATAATTACCTTGTTCTAGAATTTCTGCAAAACTCTGAACTACTTTGGTTTTCATTGTTGCTAGTTCTGAGTCAGAATAATCAGCAATATATTTAGTATTAGCATCTGGATTAAAAGGCGCATAATTTTCCTTTAATACTTCCAGTGTTTTATGTAATTTAAAATGATAATATGCCAGTAAAATAGAACAAAAATCTCTGAATTTTTGTAGAGAATATTCAGGTAATTTACCATCTTTAATACAAAGTTCTATTATATCTCGGCGGGAATAAGGAATAAATGCTTCTCTATCTTGATAAACTGTCATAGTTCTATACCTAAATTATATTCGGATATATTTTACCACTTTTTTTACCACATAAATACTTGAGAATACTTGACAAAATAATAAAAATATGTATAAATAAGAGGTATGTTATAACTTTAATACTAAGGTTAACCATAAAGATAAGTAAGCATTCAACGATCAGCTATTAGCTATTGATTAAAGGGGGGTTCAATAATTAACAATTAATAATTACCTCTTCATTGTAAAGAAGAGGATGGGGTAAAAGAATTTTTTTTCTTTATTTCTCTGAATTGAAATGCTTTATACCTTAATTTAATTTTTCGGTAAAAGCAATTGATAAATTGAGAGAGAATTAAAAGTTACTACCAAAGTACCCTCCTTTAATCTTAAGTAAAAAATTATTCATAATTTTCTGATGGCTAACGGCTAAATACTGAATTATCACCTTAGATAAAATGCAAATATATAAAATAGTTATCATTTAAAATGAATCCAGAATCAACTTTAAATCAACTAAAAGAAGCTAGTCCAGAGGGAAAACTCCCTTCTAGTTACGGAGTCTATTTCAAAAATACATTAGTAGCTTTATGTCATGCTTTAGAAGACCATATATTGCAAACTTGCAGTATAGAACCGGAAGGAAAACCATTAGTTTTAGTAACATTTCAACAAGGAAAATGGTATCTGCAAGAAGCAGATCGTTATGAAGAAATAGCTCAATGTAGCTCTCATGTTATGATTGCTGCAGTACCAGATAGTGGATTATCCAAACATCCTACAAGTAAGTTAGAAAATGTTTCTTTAGTTAATCTTGAAATAACTGATAGTCTGGTTAATGAATGGAATTTAATTATACTAGCTCCAACTTATACAGCTATGGTACTTTGCCATGAACTATCTGAAGATGAATATTTACCCCACGGCAAACCAACTATAGATATAGAAAGAAAATTCTATGGTTTATGGACGTTCGACCGTAACTTAGTGGCAAAAGCAGCAGAAATACTTACAGAAAGATGTCGCCCTTATAATCCTGAACTAGCAGATACAATTCAAAAACAACATCAGGCAATTCTCAAGACTAAAGGTATGCCACCTACAGACATGAGTGATGTAGTTTCTAGAATAGTTTCTTACCTGCAAACAACTCAGGAACAAATGATTGCCATAAATAGACAAACAAGAGAACTGTGGGAATTAGAAGGTCAAGCATTACGAGTCAGTCGCAACCTCAATGCTAACAAATTGCAGGCATTTTTACGGATGGCACAGAAAGTAGACGAGCAAGATGAAACAAACCCCATTGCATCTCTACAAGTAGCAGCTTTATCTGAAACTTTAGGGCAAATGTTAGATTTATCAACTCTCAAATTACGACGTTTGCGGTTGGCAGGATTATTGTTTCGAGTCGGATTAGTTTCTGCACCAAAAGAAGTATTTACTAAAACACCTGATGAATTAGATGATAAAAGTTTAAATTTTTGGCAGCAACAGAATCTGCTTGCAGCTCAGTTATTAGCAGCAATGCCAGAATTAGCACCTGTGAGCAAAATTATTGCTCATCACTTGGAATGCTGGGATGGTAGTGGTAAACCAGATGGTCTCAGAGCAGAAGAAATATCTATAGAATCTCGTATTATTGGTTTAGTCTCTTACTTCCAAGAGCTAACACAACCACGAGGTAAACGTGCTGCTCTCAGTTTGGGAGAAGCGCTACAAAAGTGTAGCGATCGCAGTGGCACTTATTTTGACCCTGCTTTAGTAGAAACTCTCAGCAATGTCATTCGATTAACAGAAATGGGTTTGATGGAATTACCTCAAAAGCCAAGTCAATTACCTAATGTCTGGTTAGAAGAAGCAATTAGCGCAAAAACATCAGTACATTAATAATAATTGATAATTACTAGACAGTAATTAGAGATAGTTTTCATTATTAATTAGGGCTTGCTGAAAAAGTATGAGTGGCTGAGATAGATCGGAGGTCGGAGGGAGTAGTTAGGAGTTAGGGGAGTTACAAAGGAAGTGGTCATTTTAGTTATCATTACCTCTAGATTATAGGGAGGTTTGAAATATTGAATTTTCTTTTTTTATCCCCTTTAAAGGGTCGGCTATTGACCTGCTGAATCTAGTTAGAAAAATAGTAATATTATGTCCGGTAGCATCGGTATTTTATAGCAAAAGTAGGGAACAGGGAGGAAGACTTAAGAGCAAGAAAAAAAACTTAAATTTCCTCTAGATATCCAACATTGCCTTTACACAAACGATATCAACGCACATGATATAACAGTGATTTTTCGGCCCCTAGTTAGCCAAAAATGCTAAATTTTTCAACCAGAGCTACCTTACAGCGCTTTTCAGATTGATGAAGCACATATTCACAACCAAAATCCTACGGAAAGCTTTGCAGAATGTAAAACGGGAATCAACCCTACTTTGGTCTACTTAAATGAAAACTGCTGTAAGAGCTGCCCACTTTTTGATACCGAAAGAGGCACTTTTTATTTGTAAAGACTTTTAGATTAAAAGAGCAAACCCTAATTATCAATTATCAATTATCAATTATTAATTATCCATTAGTTAGGTCATAGTGACACATCAAGCTTAAAATACTCTAGTAACTGGTTTAAATTCTATCCCTTGTAAAACGGAAGATTTCAACAAAAAGCCAAAACTTAACATCTAAAATTGATAAAGATGAATGAATTAAAATCTCCTGACATTTCATTAATTCGAGCAGGTAAAATTAAAGATTTAGCAAATGCTCACCTCCCTGGTGCAGATTTAGCAGGAACTCAACTCCCAGAAGTAGACTTCGGGCAAGCTCACTTAGTTGGAGTTAATTTTACTGGTGCAAATCTACAAAGAGCAAAACTGAGAGCTAATCTTCGGGGTGTAGATTTTACTGGTGCTGACTTGAGAGGAGCAGACTTCCGTAATGCAGACTTACGAGGTGCTATTTTTATTGATGCTCAACTTAAAGAAGCTAGCTTTGCAGGAGCATTCTTAAATGGAGCTATCTTTAATGATTTAGACCTCAGTGGTCTTGATTTTCGTGGAGCTGACTTGCGAGGAGTGAATTTGATCAGAGCAAATTTGTTTAAAGCAGAGTTTAGTAGTGCTAATCTTTCTGGTGCAGACTTATCCCAGGCAGATTTAGAAGAGGCTAATCTAAGTGGGGCGATACTCCGAGGCACAAACTTACAAAGAGCCAATTTGCTCTGTGCTTTAGTAGAACAAGCTGACTTAACTGGGACTTTATTAACTGATGCTTGTGTCCAAGGGACACCTCTTGATTAAGTCAAGTTAAAAATCAAAAGTCAAAAGTCAAAAGTCAAAAGTTTGATTTTCTTGTCTACCCTACCTTTTGTACGGATAACTATACCATATTGCAAGTTTCAAGAAAGTAGCTTTTCTGTATATCCTCTAGGTACAAAAATATTAAAGTATAAAGTAGTTTTCACGCTCAAAGCATTAATCAATAGACATCTGGTGAAAATTAAAAATAAAATCAATTCTCCCATGGGAAATTATCTATTATTTCTTCCTGTTCCCTGTTCCCTCTTTTTTACAGATGTCTAATAGATAAATCCTATAAGGCATACCTATTGAGACTAGCTCATTTACTTTGTTTTCTTATTAAAAAAGCTAAGGTATAGTACAGCTTATTATTTACATAAGTACAAGTAAATTCACACAAGTAAAAATTAAATTTACAATTCTTCATAAAAAGGTTATAATATCCGTGAAGGTACATATTGAAAAATTATGGTGACGGCATTGTTTACGAGTACACCAATGCAAAATCAAAGTGGGGATCGCCTAGTTAGCAAGGTAGCAGGAGCAGCAATTGCAGCTCTGTTTAGAAGCTCTGATCAAGTCGAAGCCAATGTCCGCGCCGAGCCAGTGGCCAAACTCTTACAGGGTAGTCTCGATGGGTTTGATTTCATAGGCAAAGGAATGCAGATGTATAATGGCCTTCGCATCGAAGTCATGGAACTTTACCTGCAAGCTATATCGATAGACTTCAGTGCAATTTTTACAGGTAAAGTAAAACTCAGGCAGCCTATCCAGGCCACTATGAGGACAGTATTAAGTGAGTCAGATTTGACCACCTCTTTTAATACCCCATTTGTGGTAGAGAAACTCCAAAGGCTTAAATATCAGGGGCAACCCCTACATTTTCACAATACTCAAATGACTATTACTGAAGATAGAGCCTTAAGACTAAACACTCAAATCGGAGTAGGAAGTTCAAATCAACTCATAGATGTTGATTTTACTGCTGAGGTAGAAGTGGAGGAGCGACGTAAAATCAGATTTGTAAATGTCAAATATAATGGTAATCAAGAATCTATAGACCTAGGTAAATCTCTTATAGATCATGTCAATAATTTACTAGACTTAGATAAATTTGCATTAGAAAATACTCAACTCCGAGTAGATCGGCTACGAATTGGAAAAGATAACATTACATTCTACGGTATAGCTAAAATCGATCAATTCCCCAGTGGAGTTAAGAAGAAATAGGATTAAATTGATGTAAAAATATATTTTTTTTGTAGGGATGTTGGCGCAATGTCCCTATAATTTAGTTTATTGACCTAAAAATAGCTTTCATTAATTAATAATGGAAATGGATAATTACCTTTGGTTAAAACTATACTTGATTGAATGGATAATGGATAATTAGAGCATTAGAGAGTTAGGAAAATTAGAGATTAAAAAAACTCTTTCATTATCAATTATCCATTATTCATTAGCAAGACTAGCTATTTTCATCCTGATCAACTTTAGGAATATAATCAGGACGTTCCCTATCTTCCCAACCTGGAGGACGTTTAGAATTATACCAAGCAATTGAACCAATACCCACAGCAGCCACAAACCCTACTATTACAACTGCTATCGGAATCCATAGATTGCCTTGTACCATATTAAATCTTCCTATTATATTTTTATTTGAGTTCCATTAATATTATCTCACGGCCTAGATAATTTGAAACAAAAATCCACTATTATTTCCAGAGTGGGTTAAGGTTAACATCTGTTTGATAAATTGAAAAAACAATAAAATTTAGTATTTTTTCCCAATCCTTAACACTTACTACCTTTTTTTTAGGATATATAGCAATCTTTTTTTAAATTGGTATTACATATAAACAATGAATTTACAAACAACTGATTTACTATTACTAGCTGATGGAGAAACAGCACCAGGGGAGACTAACATTCCACCACGAAAACCAAAATGGTATGACACATTGAATTACATCGCTAATCCTGATCGCTTCTGTCGTGAAAACTTCAAAAAATATGGTCCTATATTCAAAACTGGTGTTTTTGCTGGAACAACAGTATTTGTAGGAAGTGCTACAGCAAATAAAATGGTATTCAATGGAGACAATAAATATACAGAGATTGCATTGCCAGCAACGACAATGGAAATGTTTGGCGAGTACAGTCTATTTCAACGTCCTGGTTTGAGTTAGTTTACAAGTCTTAATGATTGTAAATTATTGATAGTAATTACAACTTAAATAGCAGGTCATATTCCTTTGATCTTGAAATGTTCATTAGGATTTATTTCAAAAAGATATATGTTGATATGCAAATATTAATTCCAGCATTATTTCTAACTTTCTGCTTTTTTATTGGCGCTTTTCCTCTCACCAATTTAATAGTTAAAAATCTGGCAAATATCGACTTAAGAAAAGTTGGTACAGGTAACATTAGTGTGGCAGCCGCATTTGTTCACGCACCGAAACCTGTGGCAATAGTCGCAGTTTTGGCAGAAATTAGTAAAGGCATTGCTCCTGTTTTAGCAGCAAAATTATTATTTCCAGAAATTCCTACTTGGCAATTAGTAGGCTTAATATTTTTAGTGGCGGGTAGATATTTCATTGCTCAAGGTGGCGGTGTTACTAATGCTAGTTGGGGAGTTTTGGTTTATGCTCCTGTTGTGGTATTGGCTTCGGGAATAACTGGTTCTTTAATATTAGTAATAGGTAAACAAATCTTTCCTCGAAAAAATAAAAATATTCGCCAATGGTCGGCTCGTTTGGGATGTCTCAGTAGTTTTTTATGGGTTTTATTATTTCGCCAGGAACCATCTTTTTCTGAATTGTTGGCAATGGCAGTATTAGTCATTTTCTTAGTAATAATAAATTTTCGCCAAAGTGATGATATGGCTTTACAAAAACAACCTAAATTTTCTCTTGATAATCAACTTGACCCTAAAATTTGTGGGGAAAAAGCAGCTAGATTAGCTCTACTGAAAAAAGCTAGTTTTAATGTTCCTGATGGTTTTGTTTTACCTGCAATTAAAGATGGAAATAGGGAATTGGTTGTAGAGAGTAAGGTGAAAAAATCTATTCCTGATTCTCAGGGTTCGACTACCTTTTTATCAGTAGATAAAATTCTAGATAAATTAAATGAAATGTCTTGGAGTTTTCCCCTAATTGTTCGTTCTTCAGCAGTGGGGGAAGATAGCGATAATAGTTCGGCAGCCGGACAATATGAAACTATTTTTCCTGTGAGAAATGAAACGGAATTATTGGAGGCGATTAATATTTGTCGTCAATCTTATTGGTTGCCGGAAGCTGTTGGTTATCGGCGACAAAGAGAAATTCCTGATGCAGAAATGGCGGTATTAATTCAGCCTTATATTATGAGTCGAGTCGCTGGGGTAATGTTTACTCGTAATCCTTTGGATGGTGGTGCAAAAATAATTGTTGAAGCTCTGCCTGGAGGTGCAGAAAAAGTTGTGGGTGGGCAGTTTACCCCCGTGCATTTAGAAATTGTTGAAGAAGGAAAAAGTCAGAAGGAAGAAGGAAGAAGTAAGAGGGAAGAAGGAGGAGGGAAAAAGTGGATGGTGACTCAAACCTCAACCAATGTTAAACAGTCTTTAGACGACAGGCTATTCAACCCAAAAGAAAAAGATAAAAATCAATCTTTAGAGCAAGTAAAAAATCAGGATATTTTACCTCCAGAAATTATTCAAGAATTAGTAAATCAAGCAGAAGCTATTGAAGGATTTTTTCATGGTTTGCCTCAAGATATTGAATGGTGTTGGGATGGGGAAAAAGTTTGGATTTTGCAAAGTCGCCCGATTACTAATTTGAGACCTATCTGGACGCGAACTATTGCAGCAGAAGTAATTCCCGGAGCAATTCATCCTTTAACTTGGTCGATAAATCGTCCTCTGACTTGTGGAGTTTGGGGAGAAATTTTTACTATTGTTTTAGGAGAAAAGGTAGCAAAATTAGATTTTACTGAGACGGCAACTTTACTCAGTTCTCATGCTTATTTTAATGCTACTTTGTTAGGGGAAATTTTTAGAATGATGGGATTGCCAGAACAGGGTTTAGAGTTTTTATTACGAGGGCAAAAAATGGGAAAACCGCCTTTAGGAAAAGTATGGTCTGCTTTGCCTGGTTTATGGAGTTTGATTCAAAAAGAAATGGCGGTTGATCATGAATTTGAGCGTGATTATTATCAAATTTTTGTTCCAGCCCTAGAAAGTTTAGAGAAGAATTTTAAACATAATTCTTCTCAGTCTTTATCAGAATTATTGGCACAAGCGGAAATAATTCAAGAATGGTTAAAACCAATTACTTTTTATAATATTTTGGGTCCGATAGGTTTGGCAATTAGGCGATCGCTCTTCCGTGTTTCTGAGGAATGGTTGCCTACTGATACTGCTCCAGAAATTGTTTCGATTCGAGAATTACAAAAGTTGGCGGTTAAGTTAAAAATGGCAACTAATTATGATGTGGAAATAGAGGCAGAGTTTGAGCAAAATCTGGAATTACAAAAGGAGTTTCAGCAATGGTTAGAAAGTTATGGTTATTTGAGTGAGGTTGGTACAGATATTTCTGTGGCAACTTGGGGAGAAAAGCCGGATAATTTCCGTGACTTATTATTTGCCATGGCAGGGAAAAGTGAGAGAGAAAAAGATAATTTTTCGGTAAAGTCTTTAAATTTGTGGCAGAGGTGGCGACTGTCGCAATGTGCAAAACGTGCGAGAACTAAGGGGAAAATTGCTGAAGTTTATGGAAAGCTTTTGGCTTATTTACGACAGACATTTTTGGCAATAGAAATAAAATTCAAAAGTCAAAAGTCAAAAGTCAAAAGTGATGGCGGACAAGAAAATTTAGAAATTTTTGAAGAAAAGGGTGATATTTTTTATTTGGAATTTGAGGAAATTCGGCAATGGATTTTATCTACAGAAGATTCTGTAGGTTGGGTTGACGAAGGAAACCCAACAAATAATGTAGGAATTGAAGAACAAAACAGAAGAGAATTTAAGGTAGTTTCTCCCTCTTCTCCCTTTCCCCAGACTTCCCCCTCTTCCGAAACTCCCCACACTCTCAGACAACTTATCTGTCAAAGGAAGGAACAGTTGGAAAAAGATGGCGATCGCCAAGTTCCTTCTGTAGTTTATGGGAATGTATTACCACAAGAAAGTCAGGAAACTATCTCTACTGAAGAAAATACTTCCTTTTTGCAAGGGATACCAGGAAGTGTTGGTTGTGTGGAAGGTTATGTCAAGATTTGTCGGAGTTTAGAGGTAAATCTGGCTGAGTCGGAAAATCTAATTATAGTTGTACCTTATACGGATGCTGGTTGGGCACCTTTGTTGTTGAAGGCAAAAGGTATTATTGCTGAGGTGGGGGGGCAGTTATCTCACGGAGCTATTATTGCGCGGGAGTATGGCATTCCAGCAGTAATGAATATTTCTGGAGCAATGACTCGTTTACAGGATGGGCAAAAAGTTAGGGTAGATGGGTATCGGGGAACAGTGGAGTTGTTGTAGAGTGTGGGAGGTGTGGGAAGGGAGAGCGATCGCCTATTTCCTATTCTCTATTCCCTGCCTTTACCAACAGACTTTTTCCGCAAACCCTAATTATCAATTATCCATTAATGAATTCTATCCCAGGAACTTTTTGATAGATTAATTCAATCTGACAATTAAAATCTAGACTAGCAAAATTAACTTTTTCTCCCCTGCTATAAGTTTGAGAAACCCAAATTCCTTCTTCATTTTTCCGAAAACATTCTATGCTCATCTCAGACTGACTAACTAATACATATTCTTGTAAACTTGTAGCAGTTTGATAATCGGTAAATTTGCCTCCTCTATCAAATTTAGCTGTGCTGGGAGACAAAATTTCTATAATTAAAGACGGATAAAGAATAAAGTCTTCAGTTGAACTTAAATCTCGTTCATCACAAGTCACTGCTACATCAGGATAATAATAACAATTAGCTTCTTCTAGTCGAACTTTAATATCCAAAGGAAGTACAAGACAGTCATTATCACGCAGATGAATATTCAGTTCTGTGACTAAGTTACTAGCAATAATAACGTGGGGTTTCTTTGCCCCTACCATTGCATAAATTTGGCCTTGTCTATACTCATGTTTAATCGGACTTTGTTGCTCTCCTGCTAAATAGTCTTCTGGAGAAACATAGAATTGATTTTGGTTAGCTATCATTGTGTTTGACTCTGCTATTTTTACTTTTATATTATATCATAACTCTAGTTGGAAAGAGCGATCGCCAATTTCAGTTATCAGTTATCAGTTGGGAGCGATCGCCAAACTGACAAAAAAATCATCCGTATATCCGTGGCATAATCAGTGTCTAGCGAATGGGGAGCGATCGCCTCTGAATCAGGAGTCAGGAGGTAAGAGTTGGCGATCGCCTATTTCCCTCTGAGAAAATTGATTTGAAATTACCTAATTTTAACTATTCTCTAAAGATGATTTCTCCATGTCTGATATTATTTGCAAACTCCTTTCATCAAATAAATCCTCTTGTCTGTTTTTCCTGAGAACTTGCTGTAAAAAATATTGATAGTTTTCCTGAAGAGTCTGAGTCTGTTGTTTTGTCATCTCCAGTGCTTCCAGAAACAAGGGTTCTGTCTCTGTGCGCCGCCCTTGAGAAATGTGAAGACCCTAGCAACTGCCTTCTAATTGCCCACGCTTCTTCATATTGACGTTGTAAGTAGTAGAGTTCTGTCAAGTCGTTGATACTGGTAGCAATATCAGGATGTGAAAAGCCTAGCAGTTGCTTTCTCATCTCCAATGCTTGTTTGTACAACGCTTCTGCTTCTGTAGATCGCCCTTGGGAGCGGTAGAGACGTGCCAAATCGCTGATACTGGTAGCAATATCAGGATGTGAAGAGCCTAGCAGTTGCTTTCTCATTTCCAATGCTTGTAGAAACAAAGGTTCTGCTTCTTTGTCTCTTCCTTGGAACAAGTAGAGACGTGCCAAATCGCTGATACTGGTAGCAATATCAGGATGTGAAGAGCCTAGTAGTTGCTTTCTCATCTCCAACGCTTGTAGAAACAAAGGTTCTGCTTCTTTATATCTTCTTTGCTGGAAGTAGAGATTTGCCAGATTGTTGATACTGGTGGCAACATATGGATGTTCTGCTCCTAGCAGTTGCTTTGTCATTTCCCATGCTTCCATTAACAAGGGTTCTGCTTCTGTAGATCGCCCTTGGGAGCGGTAGAGATTTCCCAGATCGTTGAGACTCATGGCAACATCAGGATGCTCAATTCCCAAACGACTGCGAGTAACATCTAAGCATTGCTTATACCAAGGTTCTGCTTGTTCATATAATCCCTGACTTGCATAAAATCTGCCAAGGCTGATAAACGGCAGGATTAAATCTTCATCCTCAATCCACTGTTGCATCTCAGTTGCTGTCTCAGCTAAGTGAGGAATAGAGAAAGCTAATTCTTCTATCTCTGCCTTTACTAGAGTCTCAGGAACTTTTTTTGCTTCCACCAACATACCCCGACAAAACTGATATTTCAACTCCTCTACTTCTTCCATCTTCTCCAACTTTTCTCGGAAATATCGACGTACCAATTGATGTAATTGATAAGTTTCCTCCGCCGTCTGTTTAATCAAGTTTAAATCTAACAAACTATCTTCCCTAACATCCTCCCAAGCGCTTATAAATTCTTCCTCCTGACTGTCACCTCCAGACAAACACTGTTCCACCAAACTCCAATGTATAGGAGCTAAGGCAAACATACTCAAGAAACAACCCAAATACCTCCCTCTCTCATCCAACTCCTTCCAGCTTAATTCCAAGGCAGCCTTCACTCCTCTTTTCGCCGTCATTTCTCCCGATCGCTTCTGTAGCGCAGGCAAATCTAAAGCTTGTTTCTCCAACTCCCGTATCATTCTTTCCAACTTCCAGCCAGATCGCCTCTTGAGAAAACGTCCCACCAACTCCAACCCCAAAGGTAAATATCCCAACCACTCACAGAGTTGTTTAGCCTCCTCTCTTTGCTCTGCCACGCGAGACTTACCAATCAACGCCGCCAACAACTCCAAGGCAGCACCCTTATCCAATACTTCTAAACGCAAATTTTCAAAAGATGCTGACAACCAATATCTGCGGGAAGTAATTAGTAATTTGAAACGCTTTTCCTGTGGAGGTAAATAACCTGCAATTTCCTCATACTTATCCACATCATCCAAAATAATTAGCACATCTCCCGCAGGTTGCCAGTTTGCCCAACAAAAGTCAAGCCTCTGTTCTAAATTCCAATCTTCTGCGGGAAATAGCCCTAGTTGAGTCTCGGCAAAATCTAATAACTGTTCTACAACACTCCTTTCCCGAACCCCGATCCAGCAAATGCCACCAGGATAAGTTGATTTCTCCTGAGATAAAAAGAGCGTACTGGAGAGCCAATTCTGTCTTGCCCACTCCTGCCATCCCCGTGACTACTGCCGTGATCGAGACTCGCTCCTTTTCCTGAAGTTCTTTATGTAATATTTTGAGGTCTCCATCTCTACCGAAAAACTTGACAGCACCAGTGCGTGTTCGATTCAGGTTATTAGGAAAATTTGCCGGCTCCCCCTTCCTTGGCAGTCCTTTTGTTCCTGCGTCTACATTAATATCACCAATATTAATATCGCGAAATGGAGAGTTATCAAAATCCAAACTAACCAATGAGTTTCGGGGTGTCACAGGTGAGGAAGGGGAATTTACTTTTTTGCTGTGATATCTCCTGCTGTAATATCCCCTATAAATTCCGAGTCTTTTGCTTTTATCCCTAATACTTTAGCTCCTCCCTCAGAGATGACATTATTAATCTTGACATTAACTGCTTTGACATTCTCTAAATCTATACCTACTGCATCAAACTCTGCTTGTGGTATTTTTTCCAAAGATTCTGTAAGTTCTTTTGTTATTTCAAGCAGCTCATTAATAACATCCTCTATTTCCTCTGGGGTTCCTGGCAAAACTTCAATAGCATCCCCTAAATCCTCTGCTAATAATCTTTGTCTTTCTTCTGTTGGCCGTCTTTCCAATTGGGCTACTGATGTTATTAGTCCAAATTTTTCTCCAATAAATTCTTTCAGGGAACGATACCTAACCTGAATTTCTTCTTGAGCTACAGAGGAAGCAACCAATGCAGCACCGGATGCTAGGGCATTAATAATAAAACCTATAGTTACTGGGTCCATTTAATTATTTCCAAATATATTGTATTTAAGTTTAGCGCAATAAAAAATCAAAAGTAAGACTTTAGGAGGTTTCAAACCTCAACTAAGACGTTCAAAACCTCAATAGAGCAACAACCACCAAATTAATAGTGCGTAATTAACTTACCTTTTTTAACCTCTGTTCATCGTACACAATACCTAAATTATAAGAAATCATTTCCCAATAGACAGGATAACTTTCCTCAGTATAAACCTCTTGCGCTCTGACAAAACAAGCGATCGCCTCTTCCAGATTATCTTTTCTATTTCCCACCATCCTCTCTAGATAAACATTTCCCAGATTATTTTGAGTAGTTGCCCAGTCTAAGGGAAATTTTTCTTGAGTCCGTACTTTGAGAGACAAATTATAACAAGCGATCGCCTCTTCTATATTTTCTTTTTGTTCTCCAGCAATACGTTCATGGTAAGCACTACCCAGATTATTTTGCGTACTTGCCCACTCTTGAGGCAACTTTTCTAAACTCCTCACACTTAAAGCTTTTTGATAACAACTAATAGCATTCTCCAAATTTTCTTTTCTTTCTCCGGCAATGCGTTGTTGATAAGCATTACCCAAATTATTTTGAGTAGTTGCCCATGCTTCAGCCAATTCAGAATTAGTCCGAACTTCAAAAGCTGCATAATAACAAGCGATCGCTACTTCTATATTTTGTTCCAAGTTTCCAATAGTACGTTTTTGGTAGCTACTCCCCAAATTATTTTGAATAGTTGCCCAAACTTGGGGAAATTCTTGACGAGGTAAAACTTTTAAAGAAATTTCATAACCTACTATTGCTATTTCCACATTATTACTTTGATTACCCAAAGGAAATTGTAGAATTAGGTTACTGAAATTGACAATATCTAGAGCAATATTTTGTGCTAATTTTGGTTCCATTTTTGGCAGATTTTCTCCTGCCCAAGTTTTGAGAACTCTTAATAAATTTTCATTGAGCAAATCCTGATTATATTCTAACAATGAATAAGCAACTTCAAGTTTTTCCTCATTATTTGAGATTAGTTGTAATATTTGCATCAGGAAAATTAGATATTTTTCCTCATCCACAGACGGGGAAGCATTTTCAAAATTTATCTCTAACATTGTTGCCAAATTTTCCAACCATTGGGCATTCAAATTACCTATTTTCCTATTAGTTTTCGCTGTTTTTTTCATTACTTTAACTAATCCTATATCTAGTAAATCTTGATTAGCTTGCAAGATTTTATTTTCATTACCATTAGGGGAAACTAATAAGGATTGAATTAGACCAATATAACTAGGAATTTGTTGTTGATTCATCTTTTTTTCCTCAGAGTTTTTTCTTAGACTCCATTAACTATATCTAAGGTAGATATTTGTAATCTGTTTGAAAAGGATGCTTACCCTGATAAAAAACTTGTCAATAAAAATTTGTAGTTAGTAGAAATTTTAGATGGAAAATTTGTAGAATTTCAGACCTAATTAATACAATAAAAAAAATGAACTTCTGCTACCTGTTATTATCATTGGGAGGCTGGAAAACAAAGCAATTATTTCAGTTTACCCAATATTTTAGATACCTCTTAGCAATCTCTAGTTTAGGAATCTTGCGTTAGCTAAGTTAATGCTAACTCTTGGAGACTAACTCACAGCAGATTTCATCAAGGGTTTGGTACAGCTATCACAAGCAAGATGCCTGTGCTACAAATGTTAAATGTTCCCAGATTTATCATAACTAATTGAACATCCTATATACCCAAAATTAATCCTTATTATATATCCTTCATCCAGTGTTAGTATATTTCCGTAAAGGTTTTGTATTGAATTGTAAAATTTCAAAAAATTTATAGGAGCAAAAGGCAAATTCAAAATTTAAAATTTAAAATTTAAAAGTTTATTTTGTGTTTCAAGACAAAATAATGATACCCTATTTCAAAATTATAATACTTAATTGTTAGATTCTATTAAAGTTCCTTGAGCCAAGACAGTATTTTAGATATCAACTTGACCGAAAAATTTGGGTTTCAAGCCTCCTCTTTCAGGAGGATAAAAAAAGAATCTTCGCTCAAAATAAATTCAATGATTAACTTCATAATAAATATAATAGTATTTATACCAAATCCGGTTATTAAAGGCAGGTTTTTGAAATTCCTCTTTAATCCTTCTGCCTTCTGCCTTGCCTTTGATAAAAATCGTAAATCTTAGATCAGATAAAATTATACTATTACTAAAAAAAGAAGTCAATAGCCTCCCCCTTTAAGGAAATGAAAAGATAATAGTTCATTATTTCAAGCCTCTGCACTTACCCAGAGGTACTGATAACTGATAACTGATAACTGATAACTAAAATTACTCCCTAAAAAAGATATGCAAAACCCTGAGCCACCCATAACTAATCAAACTAATTTATCAGATATAGAATCTGACTCATCTCCCAGCAAAAATGATATAACTAAGACCGAAAAAACTCAGATGAGAGACCTATTTGCTCAAGAAGCATTAGCTCAAATACCAAAAATTTTGACATTACTAGACCGCAATTTACATAGCCCAACCTACGGCTGTTTCGACCGAAATTTTTGGCATTATAAAATCATAGACTTTCCTAGTGGTATGGCTCAAGAATTTGTCTTACCTTTAGCCTTAGCTTATAATTTAGAAATTCCTAATAATCCATATTATCTTCAGAAAATGATACATAAATGGGTAGAAGCAGGAATTTTATATGCTGCCCATACTTCTCATCCTGATGGTTCTTGTGATGATTATTTCCCATTTGAACGAGCTAGTGGAGCAACAGCTTTTTCTTTATTAGCTAGCATTGAAAGTTATCAAATATTAGGATTAAATAACTACGAAATCCTCAGTTTTTTTGAGAAACGAGCTGATTGGTTAATTCATCATTATGAAAGTGGTAAGTTAGCTAACCATGAAGCATTAATTGTTTTGTGTTTGGAATTACTAAGTAGATTATTAGAAACTTCTAAATGGGATACAGCAAAAACAAATCGTTTGTCAAGATTATTAAGTTGGCAGAGTCAGGAAGGATGGTTTACAGAATATTCTGGTTTTGACCCTGGTTATCATACTCTCACAATATCTTGTTTAGCCAGAATTTATCAATTAAACAAGAGTAAAAAATTAAAAGATATTATTACTAAAGCAGTTGAATTAGCTGCCCAATTTATTCATCCTGATGGTTCTTTTGGTGGAGAATATTCTAGTCGTAATACCTATAACTTTTTTCCTCATGGATTTGAATTAGTTGGTAAATGGTTGCCTGCTGCTTTGTCGATTAACGACCAATTTTTAATGGGTTTAAAAAATGGTTTAGCTCCTTGTTATGCAGACGATCATATTATTGGTCATCATACTTGGAATTATTTGTTGGCATGGCGAGATTTTGTTAGTGAAAGACCTACTTCTTTAACTCGTGATGTTGCTAGTCTTTGGTTAAAAGAAGCTCAAATTTTAATTAAACGACGACCAGGAACAGAATTATATGTGAGTTTGAATAAAGGTGGTATTTTTAAGTTATTTCGTGACCAAAAATTAGTTGCTTCTGATACTCATTTATCCCTGCAAGTTAGAAAAGGGAAAAAAATCCTCAATGCTGTTAGTCATTTGAGCGGTGATTATGATGTGAAAATATCTCAGGATGAGTTGACTATTTCTGGTAATATGGGTTGGGCAAAACAAACTCAAATGTCACCTCTGAAGTTAATAATTCTGAGATTAGTAATGTTAACTTTTGGTCGTTTTTCCCCAAATTTAATTAGAAAAATATTACAAAAAATTCTGATTACTGGTAAACAAGATACACCTTTTCATTTCAAGCGTCATTTTAAATATGAAGATGGAAATTGGTATATTACAGATGAACTTTTTGCTAAGTCTTGGTTAAATGTAATTAATGCAGGTATTGGATGTGACCAAACATCTATTTATGTGGTAATGAGTCGCACTTTTCAAATTAATCAATTACAACCTTGGCATGATTTAACAACAGAGATCAAAAAACTTTCTCCCGGTCAATCTTTGAGAATTGAACGTAAATTTTGACTTATTATAGCTTTAAGCATTCAACTATTAGCTATCAGCTTCTTTTACTTTAAAATTTATGCTCATTTAAACCCCATCCTTAAGGATGGGATATTCTTGCTGAATGCTGACTGCTAATACCTAAATGCTAACTTATTAAATAAATTTTTCCCATATCTAAATCATAATAACCACCCACAACTTTTAGTTTATTTTCTGGCACTAACTGGCTAATTACTGGAGAAGAATTTAGAATTTTTATTTCTTGTAAAATATTAGCTTTCACAACATTTTCTAAAATTAATTTATTTTGCTTTTATTCAATCCTATCCATTTTAGGGAGAGGTAATTATCAATTATCCATTATCAATTATCAATTATTGAATACTCCCTATTACCAAAATAATTGGGTCCCACAACTCCCTCTTTTAAGACTAAATGTTTTTGGAGGCTTGCTCTAATCCCCGTTACAAAAACAACTTTAGTAGGGGCGAATGGCCATTGACCCCTACTGACTTCTGACTTCGTTGATAAACCCCTACCTTTACCGCCAAAGATTAGCTAAATATTGACGCACATCAAAAAAATCATCCCAAGAAATATAAGACTTTTGCCTTTCATCTAAATACTTAGCTAGGCGATCGCGTGCAAAAACCAAGGACGCTTCTAAACCCATATTCAAATCTGTAACTGAATCTCCTATTGCTATTTTATCACTAGCATCATATAAATTCATCACCTGCACTTTTGCCATCAACTCCGTGTCTCCTTCAAAGTCAGAATGTACCTGCAAAAAATCACTTGCATTACTGACATCCACGGCGTAAATAGCTTCTACCCTATTTACCAAATCTCCCAATACAGTCTCCACCATAATTCTAATTCCACCAGAAACCAGGACAAACCTTACTCCTTCAGCATCAAGAAAATCTAATAATTCCACTAACCCCGATCGTATTTTTTTTGTCTTAGAAAATTCAATTATTTCTGGATAACGGTCTGAAGGTATAGCTGACAACATTTGACGCACACCTTCCCGGAGAGTTATTCGTAATTCATAAATTTCTGGCATAACTTGAGCTGAAACTTCTGGTGCAAAATGCTTCAACATTGCCACAAAAGTTTCCTCGGCGGTAATAGTACCATCAAAGTCACAGAAAACAATTGGTTTTGATTTATCTAACATTTTTATTGTTTTATATCAAATATCCTTAATATCAAATCCCGATAATTACTTAGTTATTCCGTCATTGGGACTGTAACGGAGTGGAAGCTTTGCGCAGCATTCCGTAAGGAAAGCAATCTCAGGGGTATTATACCAATTCCCATGTATTAATGCTATACTTCCGATGGAACTTCAGTTATTAAGTAATTAAGTAAGCTTCAATCATTTTTTTAACGATTATCAGCATTAAGCCAAGATATCTTATGTCTAATAACCCTGCTCCCTACTCCCGTACGGACGTTGCATGCAACGTCCGTACCCTACTCCCTACTCTCAAGGAGATGTAGCAATATGAACGAGAAATGGTATTAGACATTGCTTCTAATCGTAGCAATAACAAACGACCTAATTGCCAAAATTTTTAAAATTCTCTTCCCTCCCAAGTAAACTTAGACATTTTCTTGGCTCTTAATGAATCCAGTTATATAATATATGTTTATAGTTCTATAATTACTTCAATCACCCCATCACCCCATCACCTTACTCCAACGCCAAAGCTTGAAAAAACGCCTTTACCCCTGCCTCTCTACCATCAGGATAATGCATAATTCCCGTACCAGCCATCAAAATTACATTTTGACCATAATCTTTCAACACCTGAGGTACCACACTCGGTTTAATACCAGCCGCAAGAAGAGGAAACACATAATGTAGTCAACCTCAATAGTCATAAATTCTTCAGCTAAATTTCCACTAAATAATTTATAGCATTACACAAATAGGGCGGAGATATTTATAAATGCTCTCTCCCTACTCCATGCTCCCCTACTCCCCTACTCCCTACTCCCTCTTTCTCTAATAATTTACCACAGGTATTAGCGGATTTGGTCTCTCAATATGAAACCCTTGACCATAGTCAATACCTAGATCGCTGACTTTGTTGAAAAGAAACTCGGTTTCTACATATTCAGCAATGACAATTAAACCCATTGTCTTACCAATATGATTAATACCCTCTACTATCCCTTGAGAAACAGAATCTTTTTCCATCTTCTTAATAAACATCCCATCAATTTTCAGGTAATCTACGGGCAAATTTGTTAGATAAGAAAAAGAAGACATTCCTTTGCCAAAATCATCTAGTGCAAAACTACAACCCAATTTTTTGAGAGACTGAATAAACTCGGCTGCCTTTTCTAAATTAGCAATAGCTACAGTCTCAGTAATCTCAAAACAGATTTGTTGGGGAAGCACTTGATAAATAGCAAATTGATGTTCGATAAATTCTCTAAAATCATGATCATTAATACTAGCACCAGAAAGATTTACTGTAAAAATCTGGTCTTTGTATAAGTTAGCAATTTCAGGCAAAGACAAATAAGCTAATAGAGTTTTAACTACCCAACGGTCAATTCTGGGCATTAAATGATAACGCTCTGCTACTGACAGAAAAATAGTTGGTGCAATTATTTTCCCAGATCCATCCCAAAATCTCAAAAGAATTTCACAAAGTTTTGTTTGCACACCCTCGTGCAATGGTAATATTGCCTGGGAATACAAACAAAAACGATTTTCTCCTAAAGCATCTCGCAGTTGTGTAGCCAAATTAATTTCTTGTTTTTGCTTCTCCAGATTTTTCCTGGATGAATCATACATTTCTACGCAATTTCTGCCAGAAGTTTTAGCATTATAGAGAGCCATGTCTGCTGCTTGAATCAATATCTCTGGATTAGATTGATCCGAGCAGTTGCTATCTGCGACTCCTAAACTACTTGTTACCCATTTACTTATCGCTGAACCTTGATGGGGCATTTGTAAATCTTCAATTTCCATTCTAATATTTTCTGCAACCTGAAGCGCTCCTTCTATAGTAGTATTTGGTAACACAACCACAAACTCTTCTCCCCCATATCTAGCCACAAAATCTCCTGGTCGTTTCACTACCGCACTAATAGCTTGAGCCACCTGTTGCAAACATCTATCTCCCTGCTGATGACCATAAGTATCGTTGTAGGGTTTAAAATAATCTACATCTACCATAATGATTGACATTGAAGTTTTATCCCGTGCTAATCTTTTCCACTCTTGTTGTAGTTTTTCTTCAAAGTGACGACGATTATAAACTCTTGTCAAATTGTCAATATAAGCTATTTTTTCTAATTCTTGATTTAGTTTTTCTAAACGATGATAAAGTTGAGCTTGTTGAATAGCTATTCCTGTCTGAGTTGCCAAACGCTTTAATAAATCTGTTTCTGATATCCGCCACTTCCTTTTTTCCCTACAATGATGAGCAATTAATAATCCCCACACAACAATGTCTGATAGTTGTTTCTCTCCTTCTTTTTGACTAATCAAAATTGGCAATACCATATTTGCTTTAACTTCAAAACGTCTCAGTAAATCTCGATGGCATTCTTTTACCTCTGGGCTTTCGACATCCTCTGTAATACTGATATAACCTTGTTTAAAGCGTTCTAGAACCTGTTCATTAGGAAAACATGGGTCAGTAATAATGTTACCTAAAATGGGGGTGTAACCTTCTCCCACAGATTCTTTTTCCACAATACCACTTGGACCTGGGAGAAAACGGTAAATAATCACGCGATCGCACTGCAATAAATCCCTGACAGAATCTACTGTTGTCTTTAAGATTTCCTCTAAATTTAAAGACTGATTAATCCTGTCTAGAATTAGCCCCAATAAATGCTCTTTTTGCATACTTTCTTGTACAGCTAATTCAGCTTGTTTGCGCTCTGTAATATCTAGCATTGTGCCAAATATACCTATAGCTTCCGAGTTATTATCGACAATTATAGTAGACCTAGTATAAATATATCTAAATGTACCGTCAGGTCTAATAATTTTATATTCTGATTCACGACCTGCTTTTTTTTCTAATACTAAAGCTAGATTTTGTTCCAATAATTCTTGACTTTCAGGAACCAACATTTTCAGCCATTCTGAATAAGTTGGTTCCGGTTCAGTAGCATTAAGACCAAAAATCCGAAATGCTTCATCTGACAAAGTTATTTTTTGGGTAGCTATTTCATATTCCCAGTTACCTAAATGAGCAATTTTTTGTGCTTCTTGTAGTTTATATTTACTTTCTATAAGAGCTTTTAAACTTTCATTCCTTTCAACTGCATAGCGAATTACCCGCTCTAATATATATGATTTAATTTCTGAATTATGTAGATAATCTACAGCACCTAAATTGATAGCTGTCATATCTAATTCTCTATCATCTCGATCTGTAAGCAATATAATAGGTATTTGGCAACCCCGAATAATTGCTGTTTGCAATAGTTCTAACCCATTTTTTTCTCCTAAATTATAGTCAACTAAACAAACATCATGCTGATTTCTTTCTATTGCTGCTAATCCTGCTTCATAAGTCTTTTCCCAATGTACAAATATTTTTGGTTTTCCCAGGTCTGATAATAAATCATTGATGAGAAGATAATCATCTTCATTATCTTCTATTAAAAGAACTTTAATAATTTCTTGATTCATTGGATATAATAATTTTTCTGACAAAATTTTTACTAAACAAATTAATAAATATTGATTGTTTTCTGTATTTCTCTAATACCATTTTAATCAAATAATTTGACTAAGGTGGCCTAAGCTCTTAAAAGGTAAGTGTTCAGGGGTTAGCCAGTCTGCTGCGGAGGAACTTTAACAGCTATCAGCTATTGCTTTTAGTGCCCTTTGTAAAGCTTTATTTAGCTATAATTAAATCTTAACTATAAAAGTTTTCTTCCTAGTAAACCCCGTCTTTAAAAAGAGTTTCTTATAGCATTTCTCAAAAAGAATGGTATATATGATTGTCTGAGGAAGTGTGGGAAGTGGGGGTAGGGACGTTGCATGCAACGTCCGTACGAGAGAGGTTAAAAGTAGGACAAACCTATACTAACAGATTAATAATTGTTAAAAACAGACTTTGAATCTTAGTAAATATTTGACTTCAGAAATCAACCTGAAGTATAGCATTGATGCATGGTAATTGGTATTATTGCTGTTTGCGTAGCATTCCGCAGGAAATACTTACTTAGTTATAATATCTGATTTAACGATATAGAACTTCGCTATAGCAATCCGCGCTTCTAGAACCCCTGAAGGTATCTATTTAAAAGTAGATGGGGTGATAGGAAGGTGACGAGATGGGGTGATGGGGTGTATTAAATATCTCCCAAAATCCAATCATAAAATCAATTATTACCCATTTTTTATCAATTACTTCTCCCTCCAAGCTATTTTCTGAAGATACCAAATGGCTTCTATATTGCGG
>JBCDJM010000059.1:0-29619 GCA_038747755.1 Cyanobacteria bacterium P01_H01_bin.35 | reverse complement strand
GTAACTATATAGAACCCCTAAAAGGATCTATAAAATTAGCTGGAGAGATGGGGAGATGGGGAGATGGGGAGATGGGGAGATGGGGAGATGGGGAGATGGGGAGATGGGGGCTATTTTTATACTTTTTTCCCTATTCTCTAAACGGGAAATTCTGACTCCTATCTCCTGTCTCCTATCTCCTATCTCCTGTCTCCTGTCTCCTGTCTCCTAATCCTCACTTTTGTAAAGATACCAAATGGCTTCTATATATATGAGAGCCGTGATAATCTCCTAACTGCCCTGGTGACTGCTATAACTGATAACTGATAACTGATAACTGATAACTGATAACTGAAATGACCCAATTTTCTATTGACTCTACTCTCCATTATCCAATCTTTGGCCCTGAAATTCAGTGTCCTCACTGCCACCAGACTATTCCAGCTCTCACGTTAACAGATACTTATTTATGTCCTCGTCATGGGGCATTTGAAGCTGACCCAAATACTGGTGAGTTGTTTCATCTTCACTCTGGCCGTCACTGGCGTTTCTGGAATAATGAGTGGTATCGACAACATACTCATCCCGATGGTATTAGGTTTGAAATCCATGAGGCTCTTGACCGACTTTATACTCAAGGATATCGGGCAACTCGTGTGATTATTGCTCAAAGATATCGAGAGTTAATTAGTGCTTGTTTGGAACGTAGTACCTCTTGGCGTAGTAATTCTGGCTCTTCTTCAGGAAAACTTTATGGTTTACCTGTGGAATTTAGTCCTGATCCAAAGGATGAACCTTGCTGGGAAGTAATTAATTTTCAATTGGACAAAGAGGAAGGAGTACCTATTAGGTATCCCTATTTTCGATTGTTTGAGTAATACTAAGAAGGAAGGAAGAAGGAAGAAGGAAGAAGGAAGGAAGAGTTTAACAATTAATAGTTAATAATTAATAATTACCGAAAAATAAAGGTATAAAGCCTCTCCATTCATGGAGAAAAAAGAAAAAAAATCCTTTTAGCCAATCCTCTTTATTTATTAAGAATAGGTAATTCTAAATTCTAAATTCTTGAAAGTTTATTTAATAAGAATAAATGCACCATGCTTCGATTCGGACTGCTAATATTCATCGAGCGATCGCTTTCTATGAAAAATTAGGTTTTATAGTTTGTGAACGCTTTACTACAGGCTATACTTTAGCCTGTTGGATGGAAGGATTAAATGGTAGAGTTGAACTAATCCAAATTCCCGAACCTAAGCCGGCTCCTGATGCTTTTGGGGATGAACATTATGTTGGATATTATCATTTATCATTTGATTTGACTAAAAATGTTCCAGATTTACCTAGTTGGTTAAATTCTTTAAAACAACAGTTTGATTCAGCAGTAATAGAGCAACCTGAAATGTTTCAACCGTTAAAAATCTTGTTAGAACCTACTCAACAAATGATTGGAAATGATGTTTATGAAGTTGCGTTTATTGCCGACACTGATGGTTTACCTCTGGAGTTTATTAGGCAGTTAAATTAAAGGGAATAAGTAATAGAAATAAAGATAGGTGTACTTCATTAGTCTGATAAACCCTATCTATAATATACTAATCTAATCCTAAATGATTTGTAAAAAAACTGTAGGGGTTTAATGTCCAAAGCAAAGAAAAGAAGGGATTTAGAAATCAAACCCCTACGATAAAATATTACAACATAAGCACAGATTGCTAGGTAAATACATCGTATAATATTCAAATGAAAATTGAATTTAATAAAATTAAACAACAATTTCGTATATTCCATAGAATACTGGCGCCAATAGTTTTCCTGCCATTATTTATGACTGTAATTACAGGAATAGCTTACCGACTTGGTAGAAATTGGTTTGGATTATCCAAAGACCAGACACATTTTTTAATGGTAATTCATGAAGGTGGATTTCTCGGCAATCAAATTAAACCTTTTTATGTACTATTAGATGGTATCGCCTTAATATGGATGTTAATAACAGGTATAATTATAAGCGATTTATTTAGAAAAAAAATTAAGAAGAAACCTAAACAAAATACAGAATCAAAAGTAATTTTAACTGAGTCAGAGAACTAATTTTGACTAATTCATAATAGATAATTGATAATGAACAGAGGAGAGGCTTTAAACCGAATTGATTAAGCGGAACCCGTTCCTACTATTACAACATTTTAGGTGTGTCACGGCACTACTATAAAAATCAATCAATTTGGTTTTCCCACAGGAAATGTCAACCTTACTATGATATGCTAATAATCTACTAACTAATTCTTAGTAGAAAATTTTCCTAAATACCTCAATTTTCAAACACCATAATATTTAACAACTTGTACCAAAAAAAATGAAAATTTTTAGTAATCTACTCACAGCTCCAGCAAAACCAAAACCAGGCCCAGTTAAGCAAAAACAACGTCGTGGTATAGAAATTAAATCTGAACGAGAAATAGAAATAATGCGACAATCATGTAAAATTGTGGCAACGGTACTTAAAGAAATTTCTCAGATTGTTAAACCAGGAATGACTACTGCTGACCTAGATGCTTATGCTGAAAAACGCATTCGGGAAATGGGAGCAATACCAAGTTTTAAAGGTTATCATGGTTTTCCCGGTTCTATTTGTGCTTCTATAAATAACGAAGTTGTGCATGGTATTCCTAATAAGAAAAAAGTCATTCGAGTCGGTGACGTTTTAAAAGTAGATACAGGTGCTTATTATCAAGAATTTCATGGTGACTCTTGCATTACTATTGGGGTAGTTGAAGTCGCTCCAGAAGCTGCTAAATTAATTCGCGTTGCAGAGGAAGCAATGTATAAAGGGATTGAACAAGTAAAAGCAGGTGCTTATCTACTAGATATTGCAGGAGCTATTCAAGATCATATAGAAGCAAATGATTTTTGCGTAGTTGAAGAATTTACTGGTCATGGTGTAGGGAGAAATTTACATGAAGAACCTGCGGTATTTAATTTTCGGACTAAGAATTTGCCGAATGTTAAGCTCCGAGCGGGTATGACTTTAGCTATTGAACCTATTGTTAATGCTGGTTCCAGGTTTACTAAAATTTTGTCTGATAGGTGGACTGCTGTTACTATTGATAATTCTCTCTCCGCTCAGTTTGAGCATACAGTATTGGTTACAGATACTGGTTATGAAATTTTAACTGCCCGCTAGATGGAGTAGGGGAGTAGGGGAGTAAGTAGGGACGTTGCTTGAACAAAAATGCGTTTTCCGTTCCGGAATGCTCCGCTTTCCATGTCGCACAGCGTTTTGCTGGCGCACAACTTTCCGTTCCGGAATGCTGCCTCTTACAGAGGAGCTGCGCTAACGCAAAGGTATGTCGGCGACAGCCGACATATAAAGCGGAAGCTCTGCGTTAGCAAAACGTCCCTACAGGGTTGTGATTTTTTTGATGTGGTTCATTATCTGGTAGGGGTTTGGTCTCCAAACCCGTAATTACTTGTAACAGAGCAAGATCCTCTCACTAGCAATAGACAAACCGAAACCAGAAACCGGGTTTGTTTAAGCATATTTTAGTATTGTGGGATATTTTATAGACAAACCCGGTTTCTTTGAATACCACAAGAATAAAATTTAATCAAGTTTAATAAACCGTATATTTTTTTCACTCCAATAATAATCAAAATTAGCTAAATTATAAAAAAAGTAGTAAAAGTAGAAAAATCTATATGCCAGCAATGATTCAAGCAAAAAATAAGCTAGAGGAAAAATTACAAGTGTCAGGAAAAATATTATTAGTAGATGATGAACCAGGATTACGGGAAGCTGTACAAGCTTATTTAGAAGATAGTGGTTTTCAGGTAGATGTTGCTAGTAATGCTAATGAAGGATGGGATATTCTACAATCACATTTACCTGACTTGGTGATTACAGATATTATGATGCCTCAAGTAGATGGTTATCAATTTCTGCAAAAATTACGAGAAGAACCAAGGTTTAAAGCTTTACCTGTAGTATTTTTGACTGCTAAAGGAATGACTACAGACCGCATTCAGGGTTATCAAGCGGGTTGTGATGCTTATCTTTCTAAGCCTTTTGATCCAGAAGAGTTAGTAGCTATTGTGGAAAATTTGTTAGAGCGTCGAACATCAGCACAAACAACTAATGATGGGGAAAATACTCCAGATATTGCTGCTTTGGCAAGTCAAATTGCCGAAATCAAAGCAATGTTGATGGGAAAGAATGCGATCGCTCAAACTCCCTCGCCCATAAAAATAGATTTAACTCCTAGAGAACAGAGTGTTTTAGACTTAGTAGCTAGAGGATTAATGAATAAGGAAATTGCTAGAGACTTAAATACAAGCGTTAGAAATGTGGAAAAGTATGTAAGTAGACTTTTTACGAAAACTGGAACGAATAGTCGAACGGAATTAGTTCGGTACGCTTTAGAACATGGGTTGACTAATTGATATAGCGCTACGCGCAAGTTAAAAGTCAAAAGCCAAAAGCCAAAAGTAATCTCAAAACTCATTGTTTGTAGTTGCGCTTTAGCGCTCTTAGATACATTTGGGAATTGATATAGTTTCTTTGTAGTTGCACTTTAGCACTCTTAGATACATTTGGGAATTGATATAGTTTGTTTGTAGTTGCGCTTTAGCACTCTTAGATATATTTTGGGCGCTGAAGCGCAACAACGAACTCCAAATACGAGTATTTTACCAAAAATGAAAAAAATCATCATCGGTGTGATGGGTGCTGGTAGTGGCGCTACTTCGACAGACTTGAAAAATGCCTATAAACTTGGTGAATTAATTGCTCAAAAATCTTGGGTTTTATTGACGGGTGGGCGGAATATGGGGGTGATGGATGCTGCAAGTCGGGGTGCTAAGTCTGCTAATGGTTTGACTATTGGTATTTTGCCTGGGAATAATCTTGATGGTATGTCTGAGGCGGTTGATATTCCGATTGTTACTGATATGGGTAATAGTCGGAATAATATTAATGTGCTTTCTAGTGATGTTGTGATTGTTTGTGGGATGGGAGCGGGTACTGCTTCGGAAGTTGCTTTGGCAATTAAGAATAATAAAAAAGTGATTTTGTTGGGTAGTAGTTTGGAAAGTCAGGCTTTTTTTGTTGGTTTGTCTCCTGAAACAGTTTTTGTGGTGGATACTCCAGAAAGTGCTATTGAGAGGGTTATTTCAGTTATAAGTTAACAGTTATCAGTTATCAGTACCTTGTGATATATTGAGATGAATACTTAAAGCAAAATTGTAGAGTGCGTTGTATCAAATCCGGATAATTAAAGTCATTGCGACTGGAACGGAGTGGAAGGAAGCAATCTCAGGGGTGCGCATTTTACTTTGTGGGTTTGGTGGTGAGCAGTTTCAATCCCTAATAGGGATTAGTTGTTGTTTAAACAATCACTGAAACCTTAGCAGGATAAACAAAATTGTTTCAATCCCTAATAGGGATTATTAGTTGTTTAAACCCATACTTCTTCGTCTGGGTTCCATTCGGCGGCTAGGTTTCAATCCCTAATAGGGATTATTAGTTGTTTAAACAATCTAGCGATCGCTCTCGAATTTAAAAATTGATGTTTCAATCCCTAATAGGGATTATTAGTTGTTTAAACGGTATTTAGGATGCCTACATATTGCTTATCAAGAAGTTTCAATCCCTAATAGGGATTATTAGTTGTTTAAACCATAGGCCAAGTAGGCATTGGTAGCAATTTGCGGTTTCAATCCCTAATAGGGATTATTAGTTGTTTAAACAGAAAAAGGATGGAAAGTCCATTCCAGAGTCTATGTTTCAATCCCTAATAGGGATTATTAGTTGTTTAAACTTGTTAAATCTCACCGAAATATTGCGGTGTTTGGGTTTCAATCCCTAATAGGGATTATTAGTTGTTTAAACCAGAATATCCAATTATGGGATTTGTCTTTCAAAAGTTTCAATCCCTAATAGGGATTATTAGTTGTTTAAACCAGACAATTGTGGGATCGAAATACTTTTGGTTCTAAGAGTTTCAATCCCTAATAGGGATTATTAGTTGTTTAAACAAAGGTCTTAAATATATGTTGGCTCCTACTCATGTGTTTCAATCCCTAATAGGGATTATTAGTTGTTTAAACTTTGGAGTCCTTGGCTAGACAAGAATTATGAATCTAAGTTTCAATCCCTAATAGGGATTATTAGTTGTTTAAACATCCTGAGTTAGATAATTCTAGGGGATATGTAATGTTTCAATCCCTAATAGGGATTATTAGTTGTTTAAACCAGAAGCCACCCGAACAGAAAAAGACACCGCCACAGACCGTTTCAATCCCTAATAGGGATTATTAGTTGTTTAAACTCTTCCTCGATTGAAAAAAGGCGATCGGGTTTATGTTTCAATCCCTAATAGGGATTATTAGTTGTTTAAACAGACAATCTATTGATAATTTTAGATGGATTTCTGGAAGTTTCAATCCCTAATAGGGATTATTAGTTGTTTAAACCTATAAAAACAAGATTTGCTTATGCAAGCCAAAGCCAGTTTCAATCCCTAATAGGGATTATTAGTTGTTTAAACAAATTTTAAGCAAATATAATAATCAAGAAATATTTGTTTCAATCCCTAATAGGGATTATTAGTTGTTTAAACAAGAAGTGGAATCTTCTTGCCAATGGATGAAATCGTTTCAATCCCTAATAGGGATTATTAGTTGTTTAAACATTTGTTGAGGTACATCCGGTAAGATACTAGCAAAGTTTCAATCCCTAATAGGGATTATTAGTTGTTTAAACTTATGTATTTGGATAAGTACAAGATATGCAGAAAGTTTCAATCCCTAATAGGGATTATTAGTTGTTTAAACGATGATTTAGTTAAGGATAAAGATTGGCTGATTTACCTGTTTCAATCCCTAATAGGGATTATTAGTTGTTTAAACCGCAGGATTTTAGAACCCTTACTATATTTAGTTTTCGAGGTTCATTTGCGCGAATCAACTTAATATTACAATAAACCATCAAAAAATTGCAATACCCCTTCCCAGAAAAAATCCTCAAATCCTTGCCAAACAAAGCTTTCAGATTTTGCGCGAATCTCCTGCCAGACTCTATCACCCTCAATCCCTTACCCACAAACAATTTCAACCCCCTATTTTCCCCTACATCTGCTGTACAGCTACCCATCCGCGCAAAAATCCTCCTATTCTACAAAAAATATAGTATCGTCCCTCACCTCTGGCCCACCAATTCTTTCTACTTTCCCCTGACAACATTGGCACAAAAAATAAAAACGAATATTATCTTCCTGGCCTTTGAGCAACTTGGCCAAACGACCCCGCAACTTAGCATATTGAGTCTCAGTCAAATCGCACTCAAAAATACTGTACTGCATCCACTGACCATAGGACTTTAAAATATTATGAATTTTTGTCCGACGTTTATCATCAGAAACATCATAACAAATAACCACATACATAAAAATTGTCTCCCCACAAAATAGACAGAAAAGAAAAGGCAGATTTCTACCACATTTGTATTTCCATCTGCCTCTAAATATCTAATAGCAATTACTTCAAAATTAAAGGCGGATACTTGTCAGTTTGAGCCATCAAATATTTAGCTAAAAGTCGTCCTTGAAGTTCAAAAGCTTCCTGATAAGAACATTTCCGTTGTATCACTGGATGTTTAAATTGAGTTTGCTTTTTTTGTTCATAAGCTCGAAGGAAAACTTTCAATCCTTCTTTAGTTAAACTAACTGCTCCACTTATAGGTTCGGAAGTAAAGTCTGCGGCAGTTAATAAGCCTTTATTTAAAACACTTAAAACCATATTATCTACCACCAACGGACGAAACTCTTCCATCAAATCTAAAGCTAAGGAAGGACGACCATAATGTTGATAATGTAAATACCCTAAATAAGGATCGAAACCAACAATATTAACGGCACTTTGTACATCATGGCGCAACAAAGCATAACCCAAACTTAATAAGGAATTAATTGGGTCTGTAGGAGGGCGACGTCGCCTTGCTTCAAAAGTAAAATCTGACCCTTTAATTAACTGATTAAAACAGCCAAAATAAGCAGCACTTCCAGCACCTTCTAATCCGCGCAAGGAATCTATATTATTAGTAGAATTAATTGGGGCGATCGCTCCGTCTAATTTTTTCAAAGGTAGCTGGAAATCTAATTCGGAAGATTCTCGTTGCCGACGCAATAAAATATTTCGATAATTCTTTAATTTTCCCCGGACAAAACCTTTAACAACATGAACTGCTTGTTCAGATTTTCCGGCAGCTTTCCATTGAGCGGAACGAACAAAAATATTTTTAGTCATTTCCGGTTCTAGTCTGCCTAAATATTTACCATTTTTTGTTAGGAAAGACAGAGGAAGTTGTCGTGATAATAATTCCATTACCACTGCGGGAGAGACAGTTGCTCGACCTAAAACTACAACTCCATCTACTTTAATTAATGGAATATCTAAAAGTTTTTGTTTATCAGCTTTAACGACTAAACGTTCATCATTTTTGCCAATAAAAGCATCTTCGCAAGTTATGTAAGTAGTACCCATTTTTTTCAGTTATCAGTTATCAGTTATCAGCTTTTTCAGTTATTAGTTATCAGGTATTTAGAAAATCGTGGGAGTATCTTGCTCCCTGCTGGGAAAATTCAATACCCGTTTCAGTTATCAGTTAGTAGGTTGGGTTGAGCGATAGTGAAACCCAACATTAAACTCTGGTGTTTTTCAGATAGATAATTTTTGGTTTTTCAGTGAAACCCAACATTAAACTCTGGTGTTTTTCAGATAGATAGTTGTTAGTTAGTAGGTTGGGTTGAGCGATAGTGAAACCCAACATGAAATTCTGGTATTTTATAGATAGATAGTTTTTGGTTTTTCGGTATCACTATTCTCCTTTGGTTCTAATTTTTCGAGTTTTTCCATATAGGTAATTGTTGGTTTTGTGAAAATCATAATTATTTTTTATTTATAATTTTTCCGATCTGATATAAATAATGTTGGGTTTCGTCCCTCAACCCAACCTACATTTAAACTTTCTTCTCTCCCCACCCTTCCCACACCTCCCACCTTCCTATCTTCTAAACTTCCTCTCGATATTTATTTACCCGCTGATTTGCTAAAGGTAAACATTGAGAAAAAAGACTACAACCACGACAACGAGGACTATAAATTGCCAGAGGTATAATTCCCGATTCCCACAACTTCAACACATCAGAAATAGTAGTAATTGTCTGGTTTCTTAAATCTGTGGAAATTTCTACAAGTTGCCGTCGATGAGATTCAGCATAATAGATATAACCAGTATTAATATTTTTCCCAGTCATCTCTTCTAAACACAAAGCTTGAGCGCAAACTTGTAATTCATCATTATCCCATTTTCCTTTTTTTCCCCGTTTATATTCCACGGGAAAAAATTCACCATTTTGAGCTTCTATTAAATCTGATTTGCCGATTAATTTATATTTTTCAGACTTTAACCAAACGGCGCGGACTTGCCAAACATCTTCTCGGTTTCCTTCACCCAAAGTATGGATTCGGTCATGTAAAGTTGTACCTTCAATTGTGTATTGATTATCTACAAATTCTCCAGCACAAAACATCCGCCAAAAACGATGGGTGCAATAACTATATTGATTCAAAGCAGCAATTGGAACATAATCATTATTTTGCATAAAAAAAGCCTCAATTTTTGATAATAGAAAACCTAACCCCCCAACCCTCTTCCCTCCGAGGGAAGGACGACCATAATAAAGTAAAGTTAAATTTTTCAAGCCCCTCTCCTTGCAGGAGAGGGGTTGGGGAGAGGTCTCTTCAAACAACATTAAACCTCCCAATCGTTCCTAGAATTTTTAATAGTAAAAAACCTAACCCCCCAACCCCCTTCCCTGCAAGGGAAGGTGGAGTAAGAAAACTAAAATTAAACTTTGATCAAAGTCTCTATCATCATCATTATTTTCGATAATTAACCTCAATTTTTGATAATAGAAAACCTAACCCCCCAACCCCCTTCCCTGCAAGGGAAGGGGGAGTAAGAAAACTAAAGAAGGGGGAGTAAGAAAACTAAAATTAAATTTTTATCAAAGCCCCTATCCTCAAAGGAGAGGGGTTGGGGAGAGGTCTCTTCAAACAACATTCAACCGCCTCGCCATTCCCATTCCCATAGGAGTTTTTCTTCCCAAACCACAATAAATAGCAAAATCAGCTAAAGCATTAATATGTTTAATTTTCTCTGGTTCAATATCCCCAAAAATTCGATAAGTTACCTCACCGACAACGCCAATAAACTTACTTCGAGAATCAGCAACAATTTCTGTATTAATATTCAGATAGCTCGGATAAATAGACTCAAGTGAAATTTCAAAAAATTCCATCCCACTATATTTATCCCAACGATTCAACAGAGAATTAAACACACAATCTTTAGTTGGCATCGGCGTATCATAACTCCCTTGTCGAAAACAAGTAGGAGTCGCAAAATTTAAAGTAATAATTCTCTGAGAATCAGAAGCATTTTCATAGATTTCTTGATAAGAAAAAGAACTAACCCAAGGTCGATCGGATTTCGGCGTACTAAGAATACTAATAATGTTTAAATCTGCCGGACCTAAATGCCAAGGTTGTTCGAGATTAATATTCAACCAAAGTTTAGTTAATTCGCCGAATAAATTGTCATCTAAAAGAGATATGCGCCACCAACAATTAGTATTTGCTGGAATATAATTTTTATGTTGCCATTGGAGAGTATAGTCGCGACTTTTTGACTGGCGTTTTTTAGTTTGTAAAGGACTAACAGTAAAAGGTTTATTACCAGTAGACTCATGGAGGCGATCGCCCAATTCTTTATCGACGGAACTAACTAGAGTTAAGAACAAAGCATGGAGATGTCTACCTGTTAGGTATCTGCTAGGAATAGGAGATTGAGGTATTAGGTTGAGAACGAGACTATAGGGCATTTTTTTGATAATGAATAATGAATAATGAATAATGAATAATTACCTCTGGTTAAAACCGATATTAATTATCCATTGGTAAAGCGGAGATAATTTAGGTTGTTGAAAATTAATTTATCTATCCGCCGTAACCTATTAATAAAAGTGTGAAATTTCCAACAAGAATAAAGAATATTTTCTGAGAGCTAAATTAGATGTTGGGTTTCGGGCTTCATCAACCCAACCTACATTTTTAACTTCTCAAGCGAGACTAAAACGATATTCCATCTGAGCAGGAATATCTATATTATTAAATCTGTAACATTTCCCCTTGAGTTTGACATTTTTAATTAGACTTACAGGAGGCATATTGACAACATCATAACTAATCGCTTGATGGGAAAACATCACATCCAAAGGATTCAACGGGAAGGGAAAAGTAAACTCTTTCTCAGTAGTTGAAGCTTTTAAATCTAGAGTTTCTTTAACTCTAACCTCTGCCTTACTCATCCACTTTCCTAAACGAATCCATTTTGCCAGTTTTAGCGGTTTTTCAGAAATAAGAAAACATTCAAAAAGGCTTTCTGGAGCTATTTCTTTATTCCTGCCAAAACTAGGAATATTTTTCTGAGTCTTTTGCATTTCAACATGATAGCGGTTATCGGCATATTTCCAAGTATTAAGAATAGTAGAATGGAAGAGCGATCGCCCAGGAGTTACATAGATGTTCTGTTGATTTAATGGGGTTAAATGTTGTTCATATTTTGGCATTTGTTCCCGGCAAAAATAACGATAACTATGTTCTTCGGGAACGCAAGTAGAGTAAATTTCACTATCTATTAATCCCAAGGCATAACAGAGAGCATAATTATGAATTATAGGTTCCGTTTCATAGAGTCTACCTATTTCGCGAGTGGCAAAATATAGGTTGTCATGGAGTTCTATTTCTAGGCGATAAATTAAAGTCATATTGAAAGTTAATTTCTAGAGATTTTTGTAGGATTTTATCGTAGGGGCTTGGTCTCCAAGCCCTCTAAACTAATTCCCCTACAAACCAATTTTTTTAATTGTCAAAACCATTATTTTTTCCGAGCAGTTTTCTTGGTATTCTCTTTCTCGTTTTCTGCCTTTCCTTTAATATGTACTTTTGCATAGTCTTTAGCTTCCTTATCTGCTTTTTCTAACATCTGTTTTAATCCCTCTTCATTACCAATAACTGACTTGACTTCTTGCAATAACTCAGTAAATTTGTCTCCCACAAAATCACTATGCACAATAAACTCCTCTGCCATTAAATTTTCTATTGCTTCTTGAGCAGAATTAACCACATCATCCTCATCTAATGGGTCGCGAATATTCAATTTCTCCTCACCTTGCAAAATATCATAAATTGCCTGAGTCCAACGTAAATTACTCACAATTTCTCCATCAGCAAAAATTACTCCTATTAATTCATTTCTTACCCTTCCCGTGCGGGTGGTTTGCGCTCCATAATGACGAGTACGGAGAATGTTATTAAACACATACAAAAAATTTGCTTCGGTGGGGTCTTTTAAAGTAACAATACTAGGAAAAAAAACCTGGGGTTTAATATGGTCTTGTTGATTAATTCTACTGGTAACTTCTCCAAGTTTAGAATTATTTTCTCCCTTAGATGTCATAGTGCCATTTTCAAAAGGAGCATTGAGAGTAAAAGTTTCGTGAGATTCATCAAAAGCGGTAATAGAAAAGGCAGTATCTACCACAACTTTTGACTTTTCAGAACCAGATTCAGCTATGGCAAAACCATAAATAATACAGTCAGGATTATCCATAGCAAATTTAACGTTATACTCGCAATCTTCAGCAGTCATAAAACCATAATTGCGGAGTAATTCTCGACCTATTAAACGTTCTGGAGTAGATTGTTTTCTCTTAAACATACTTAGGCGACTGATAGGATTTTTGTTATTAATTCCTGCCCTTACCCTGGCTTTATTTAATTCTCCGTCTGTTTGAAATAAAGGATAAGATTCGGTAATACGAATTGTCAGGAAGTGAACGTATTTTCCCATGGGTTTGTAGGCAATTTTGTCGAGGAAAAATTTAGAATCAACGGATTTAAGAAATGTCATCGTTTTGAGTCTCCTATTGAAAGTTTATTGGGAATGAAAAAATTGGAAATTGATGAGATTGCTTCGGGGTATGAATACTGAATTTTAAAGATTTACTCCTAAGATTTTCCCCTCGCAATGACAATTATTGTAGGTTGGGTTGAGGAAACGAAACCCAACAATTTCCATAATTAATTTCCTCCTTTTGAGTTAATAAATTGCTTATAGCAATCCTAAATAGGTTTGAAAATTTTATCGTAGGGGTTTGGTTTGAAAATCCCATTTACGCTTGGGTTTGGAGACCAAACCCCTACAGTTTTTTTATTAGTTTGGAAAGATTATGTTGGGTTTCGTTCCTCAACCCAACCTACGTTTTTACTTGTAGATATCTGACTAAATTTTCATCAACTAAACAACCAGAATTTTTTTCAAAAAAACCTGGAAGCCAACCTAATTCTTCAGGTATTTTAGCAGACTTTTCTAATTCTCTGTATGCTAAATATTTGGGAAGTTGTATTGTCAAATTTCCCTGCCTATCTACAGGAGTTGTTAACTTCACAGTTTCCATGATGAATTGCCTCCTTTTGAGTTGATAAACTTTTGATTACTGGGGAAAGATTATGTTGGGTTTCGATGCCTCAACCCAACCTACATTTTTACATTTCTATGGATGAAACTGCTTTGGGAGTTTTAGCGTTAAATTTTACAGATTAATTATGAATATTTTTCTCTCCAAATGAAAGTTAGAGTAGGTTTAATTTTGCCTCTCAAGCAAACAGTCAAAATTACTCACTTTCATCATCTACTTGGTTTGGTGTTTCTTTATTTTCCCTGTCATTTTCCAAACGATAAAGAAACTCGCAAGTATCGCGAATTAAATTAATTTGTCTTCCCGCAAGACGGGCACGATCGCCTGCAAAAGTTTCATAAAAAACGTCTTTGACAAAATATTCAGCAAATTCCAAAATTGCCTTTCTTTCTTCCTCCCTTTTTTTGAATATCCAACGACCTTCGGCAGTAGAAGCATGAACCCTATCCATTAATTTAGAAACTTCGGCAGCTACGACATTAATTAAAGTTTCACCTGCAAAACTACAGTCAGCTTCTAAAATAGTTTTTGAGGCAACATCTATAGGTTTCAACACAGCATTAGTCTTGGGTTTATACTTTTTATTTGCCCGATAGAATTTTCGATATAATTCTGTCAGTTTTTGTGGATGATTTAAACTTGATTCTTCTGTCATAATTTCTAATTTTTCCTTTTCTCGGTTGTATCTAACATTCGAGTCAAAACAAGGATAAAAATAATAAGTATAAAGCTTAATTTTTTCAATCCTGGCAGTTTCGACGTTTTGGTTTCTTACCCATTTATTTAAGTAGGAAAAAACGTAAAGGGGACTGGTTTCAAAATCTTTAGCAAGTTCCGTTAATTTCCCCCAGTTGACATCGTAACCACCTTTCCCAACTTTGGCATTTACATCTAAATGGATGGCATAAGCAGCAGTCAACACATTTAGGGGCGCGGGATATTCTTTCCCGTTTTCCTGCCAACCTTCCAAAATATAGTCCAGTCGGAAGCGATCGCCCCTAACCAACGAACGAAATGCCTGGGGCGAGGTATCCAGAAAGACTGTCTCTTCAAATTCGCTGCCGTCATTAAAAGGTGGAATGGGGGACTCAGAGACGACGGTTTTGACATCCAATATCATCGGAAAGGCAAACGCTAACCAACTTGGCATTACCCAAGACTCGGTATCGGTGTCGCCTTTACCAGGTGGCATCGCCATGAAATAAAATGTCAAAGGTTGGTTTTCTGGGTAAGAAAGTTTAAAAGTTCGGTTTTTTTCCGGTTCGAGGTTTTCATCTATTAGGAAAGTATCAACACTTTGATATTTTTCCCTGGTAAAGTTTGCCTGAAAGTCTCGATCAATAAAATGATTTCTGATGTTAGTATCGAACCTAGTTTGGGCAATGTCGTTATAAGCTTTTTGGAGGAATTTATTTGTTTCGGGGGTGCAGTAATAGGTAGGGTAAAAATATAGATACCGATACTTACTATCCTCGAAATTTTTCCCTGTCGCTTGAGTTTGATTCATCAAGATTTGACGCAACATCATTTCTATTCCGGCAATGCTAGAAATGTTCCGTTTAGCATTTGAACCTCCTAACATTTGTTTGTTGGTATAAACCTGGGGGGTGAACAAAACGGCAGATTCCATTTGTTCGGTAACTGAGTAGGGAGAATGGGAAATTGAACAGATTAATTTTCGCCCTCTTCCAGGTTTCTTTGCTAACTGATAATTTGACAATTCTTGGAAAAATATTTCTGCGGAAGTTGTGGTTATTTCTGTTTTTCCAGGTAACATGACGACTTGCTTCACCCATTCTCGCAAGTCATCCCAACCGTCGGCAAATTTATATTTTTCTAGTACGGGTTTAATGAGTTGGGAAATATCAGAAATAGTTTTCTGGCAAATTTCTTTTACATCCTCAACTCCGGGATGGTTTTCTAAATATTTGGCTGCCAAAAAATACCAGTCGTAAGGTACTCCTCCTGTATTACCTTTCAATTTTTTTGCTTTGAGACTTTCGTTAATATTTTGGATTTCCCTAATTTGGGCAATGTATGCCGATAGTTCCCAGTATTCGGCGATTCTCTGTACTAAATTTTTTGTTTGTAGGTTTGCTGGTAATTCTGGCAAATCTTTATTTTGCTTCCTTGCCTTATCTATATTATTAACAACTTCTCCCCAAATATTCCGAGTCAGCACATCTCCAAATTCGGCAATCCGGTCAATTCTTAGATCGTCGTCAAATCGAAAATTATAATCTGCCGATAAAATCTGCTGTTGCTGAAATTTTACTAGATTATCGCTGCGACTTTTAGCTACAGATTTTTTGCCTAGATGTAAAATTCTTAAAGTTGCTTCGAGGGCAACTTCCATTAAACCAACTGTGTCAAAAAATAGGTTGTAATAATCAGCATATTTCATGCCTTTGCCGTCTCTGCCAAATCCAGTTTGTCGGAGTCGGAGTTGCTTGCCGCAAAGTTCTTTGATTTTACTAACAACCAGTTCCGATAAATCTTCTTCTGAGATGGGTGGAGAATTTTTTTGTATTAGGTAAATAACTCCCGTGGGTAAATATAGTAATGACTGATAATAGATTTCTTCCTCAGTATTAAGATTTTGATGAGCTGCCATTACGGCGTTATTAACTATATTGGTTAGTACGCCCCTATTTTCGGCGATGCTGTGGTAATAAAGTTCTAACTTTCCATCACTAAGTTGGTGAATAATATTATGGAGGCTAGAATTTTCCGCATCTTGAGGATGCTTAATAATAGATGATAATAAGTCCGCTAAAAGAGTTAGGTTGGACAGACAAATAAGAGAGCGATCGCGCAGTTTTGGATTTAAGCCACTTTCGGATAAATTCAAATTAGTATCGTTACGTTTTTGAGTATTGTAGGCAATAAATAATAAGTCTTCTAAATATTCAATCCACTCCTCCGGTTTTTCAGGATTAATCAATTTATCTAAACCCAACAATGGCACCATTACCCGAAAAATTTCTTGATGCTCTGGGATAGAAAGTTTCCGAATATCTTGCTCAGGATTTTTGTTTATATCTATATATTTTTGTGGCATTCCTGGAAATAGATCGTATTGAAATTTCTCAAAGTCATGGAGAAGAAAACCAGCGATTAAAATCCGGCGTTTGATTTCTTTATCCCGCGCCATTTCTCGTTTAACTGTTGTGTCTAATTCTTCCAATCTTTGAGCAATTAAATTTGCCGGAAATAATCCATTTAAGATATGAGTATTTAAAGATTGATCGGCAGCATTGTCGCGTCTAACTTTTGCTTTGCCTGCCGCTTCTCGTCGAGAGTCGATTCTATCAAAAAATTTTCCTCCTTTCGCAGTAACGCCAATGGCAAATTTGAGCAGATTAGGTAATACATATTCGGCAAATTCTCTGATTACTAAATCATCTGGATTTTCAGTAATTATTGCCTCTCGTAAAAGTTGGAGTGTCAGTAATTTTTTGTGAGTAGGTTCGATGTCGCGATTAGTCGGTTCAAAACTCAGACCTAACTCTTCATCTTCTAACCAATCATCATCAGAATCATCAATAGTTTCAGAATTAATATTTTCCTGATTTTCTGTCATCTCGAATAAGGATAGTTGTTCAAAATCCTCATAAGATTTTTTCTTTTTTCTAGGCATTATCTACCTCTAGTGAATCTATATAATTTGTAATTTGCCTTTGATAAATTGGATAATACTGTAATGTCATGTCAATTGCTCCATGCACTACTACTGGGTCTATTTCGTCGTAAAGATGAACTAATCTATTTCTTAAGCCACCTGACTTTGCTAACCTGCTTGATAATTCTGGAGAAATAATCCCACATTTTCCCATCTCGATAAAAATCTCAAAATTAGTAGCTCTTGCTTGGTCTACTCCTAATTCTTTCAGTAAATATCTATTAATGTCGATTGCTCCTTGAAAAATTAGCTGCAATAATCTTTCTACTACTAATTGTTTATCAAAATCGCCTAAATATTCTGTCAAAGGTATTGATTCAAACCGCTTGAGTCTTTCCAAATGACTTGTCATCAAATCAAGTTTAGTAAAAATCCTAATTGGTTCAATTTCTGTCATACTCCCCACCTTTGCAAATTTGCTTCAATTTTTGCTCGTAGTGCTTGACGAATTTCTTGAAGTTCTAAATCGCTTTTTAAAGCTTGTTTCCGAAAATCCTCAAAAAGTCCGGGTTTATCTTCGTATAATAATTTTCCATCACGGGCAACAAAATGAGCAATTCTTGATGAATAGTTTCTCAATTCTACGACATCTATATTATCACTATTAAGGTTGAAAAATTCTCCTAACTTTTGCGGCACTTCAAACCAAGCAAAAGCATTATCTCCCATCATTTTTTTACGAATTTCTTCATCATAAAGTGCAGCAAAATCCCAGTCACTTTTGGCGTGAATATCTCCTCTAGCACGAGAGCCAAATAATACCAACATTTTTAGGTAAGGGATTTTTTCTGGTAGTTGGGAAGAGAGTTTTTTTAAGTTGGAAAATGATTCTGTTTTCATAGAAATTTCATCACTTATTATTTTGTCATTTATTGTTTTGAGTCACTGTTTGGTTGCTACTCATCGCTCTAATATGTAGCAGAATTTATGAGCGCATCGATCGCTTTAGAGTCATTGCTATTATCTCTTCTACTGTAAAATCTGAAATACCATCAAGAGTAGGAAGTATGTCAGCTCTAGCTAATACCAGTGGTAATTCCTGATTCTCCCAAACCCAGATTCGCTGTCGCTGAATATCAATTAACCAAGCAAGCTGAGTCCCGTTGCTCAAACAATGCAGAATTTTGTTCTGTAAGTCTAATGTGCTTTGATCTGGGGAACGAATTTCTATTAACCAATCTGGCGAACCTTGCAGTGGCCCATCTTCATCCTGGAGGCGATCGCTTTTAACAACCATAATGTCTGGTACAAGGGACAAGGGGGGAATGATACACCGGAGTTCTTGAATAGCTTCGTATGCTTGGGTTTTATTGTTGATAGCATTTACCAGATTGCGCTGGAGGCGGGAGTGAAACAGAGTTGGCATGGGTTTTTGTTTGGCTTGTCCGTGAATGAATTCCCAAGCAGGAGAAGTTTCTATGTCGGGTTGTTGGAGAAACGTCTCTAAGGAATTAATAAGAATAGGCGATGGTGTCATAATTAAGTTATCCGCAAAAACATATATTTACAGGGGTTTGTTGCATGAAAGTATATAGCTGCCCCACTTGGGACTCATATCTACAACAATAACGCGCTGAAACTGCTGTAACTATTGTCCAATAGATAAATAAAACATTGATGTTTGAAATAAAAATGCTGAAACTATTACCTGTAAAGGATTTGAGATTTTAAAGTTCTGCCTTAACTATTGGACAATAGTAAATAGAACATCAATAATGGCGAAATAGCTACTGTCAACTTTTTCTACAAGCTTAGATTTACTCAACTATTTATTAGGTTACTAGACAGTGCAAAGTTCCTAGAATAGCCATTGCTAGCAATGGCTATCAGCGGTTCCGTTAACCTGTATTCACAACTATATATACTGTAAGTTTTTACCAATAATACTTTCAGTTAGACAAGTAAATCGTTTTTTAGAAGAACTTTGTACTCTCGAGATTAGGTTAGATATATTCAATTTAAAAAATTTGCGAAATTGATGGTTTTGCCATTGCATTTCCGAAAATTTTATGATACTATTTAACTATAAGGGGTCACTCGCCTATACGCATGACTTTTTATTCAACTCAAATAAAATCCCTATTAGGGACTGAAACCTCAAACAACCCATACCTCACCCCCCTTGCTCCCCATCCGATAAGCCAAAGTATCCACCAAAAGCGCCGACTGCCCAAAAGCAATAGAATAAGGTGGAGTCTGATCGTGAATACTCCCAGAATCAGAAATTCCATAAATCTGAAAGTGCATCGGTAGTTGCAACCGCCTCCGCACTTCCTCCACGGGATGCTCCAACACATAACAAACCAACGCCCTCCGACGTAACCGTTTATTAATCTCCCCTATCCAATTATTTTCTGGTTGCCAAACCTCAACCCCTAGCAAAACCTGCACCTTCCCATCAGAAGCAATAGACTCCAACTTCCCCCGATAAGTAAATTTCCAATCCAACCTTTCCTCCCGATAACTCCGCAACTTCATAAACGCCAAACAATATTCAAACCTCCCCTTAGCGATCGCTTCCCCAGTCTTTTGCACCGTCTCATCCAACAACTGCAAAAAATCTTTTCTAGTCATTGATTCAATTTCCAAATTACTCAAAATTCCTGGTAGTTCGTAAGTCTTAAACCTATCCAAATTATTACTTTCTGTTAGATCGTAAATTCCACATTGCAACCCACTTGCACCCCGAAAACTACAAGCATCTTCAACTATAGGATTTCCGGTTTTATTTCCCGATAATTCCTGCCATTCCTCGCGCCAATTTTTAATATTACCCTTCACCTTTCCTAAACTTGTTTGAAATACCAATTTACAAGCATCCTCAAATGCTTTTCGACTCCCAGAATATTGCCGTTCAAGTTTTCCCAAATCCCAACCAATTTTCACAGACTGTACCGCTCCCCACTTCTGATAATAACCGTCAAAATTATTAATTTTCCGATAATTTTCCCGAATCATTTCATGGAAAAACGGGCGATTATAAACACCCTCAGATGCCAAAGGCGGAGACTCAATCTCAAACAATCTTTCCACTAAAAAATTAGGAATTAAAGCATAAGCAGTAAAATTATTAAACTTAATAAAATTCCCTTCTTTCTCATAACCATCATGTCGCCCCAAACGCCCCAAACGCTGAATAAAATTACCTGAATCTGCCGACTCAAACAGCAAAAAATTAATTTTAAAATCTACCCCCACATCAATAGTGCTAGTACCAATAACCAAGTCAGCAGCAAGAGATTTTTCTTTTGTTTCTCTCCCAGATAATCCTGTATTTTCTCCTACTTTCAAAGCATCTTTTGCCAAAATTTCCTGATAGAAAGGTGTTAAACGTTTCACCGCAGCAATTGAATTTAAAAGAATCGCGCCTTTAGTTCCCGGATTATTTTGAAAATGCTTTCTGACTAATTCAATATTTTCCTTCAGCCAAATTTCTGATGCTTTAGAATTAGCTTCTAGAGAGATAAAATTTAGAGATATTTCCCGCGATACCTGTCTAAAATTTTGCAATTCTAATGTTTGTGCTTCCTCTTGATTCTCAGGAAATTGATATTTATTTTCTGACAAAGGATTGATTTGCCGACACCGAAAATTTGCTTTTTCTAATCGCTCAATTAAACCTGCATTTGGAGTTGCCGAAAGAAACACAAACTTTTTGCGACGATTAGTATTTTTAATTAACAGCAAAGTATTAATAACACCAGCAACTTGTGGCGCTGAAAATACATGAAATTCATCAAAAATAAACAAATCAAAATCCTTATCAATCCTTCCCCAAAGTTTGTCTGGATTATCTCCTTGAAATTTTTTCTGAGAATTACTTTTAATGATATATGCACCCCGATGTAGATAATGCAAAATATCTGGATTAGTCAGTAAAATATCAGAATTAAAAGCGCGACTTTCAATCGCAGCAGCTTTTTTTAATCCCTCATTTTCTGCATAAATTTCTAACTCTTGCCCGCTTAAACGTACAACACGAGGTTCGTATTCTGGCTCAAATAATTCTATATATTTTTGTATTTGATTTTGTTGGTCGCGGGCAAGTTCATTAGTAGGATAAAGACCTATTGCTAAAAAGTCAGTTTGCATTGTTTCTAGATAAACTGCCAGACTTTTTCCTTGCCCAGTCATGGCGTAATTAAAAATAACATCAATATTAGGATCGCGTAATGCTCGAAGAGTTTCTACTTGATGCCAATATAGAGACCAACCTGGTGGTAATGTTACTTCTTTCGGTGTCGATACTGTTTCCGAATAAACAGCTTTGAGAGTAATTTTATAGTTAGACATAATCGTTATGTTTTGAAATTTGATAGTAAGCATTTCCTACGGAATGCTGCGCAAACAGCTACTAGCAATCAGCTCTCAGCTTTTCAAAATCTTACTTTTTACTTTTGAATTCTTCATAAAGTGTCCGTTACTTATTGATATTCTTATAATAATCGCTAAAAATAGAAATATGCAAGATATATACTTAAGAAGTGTCCGTATAAAATGAGTCGTAAAGGTAGGTCCATTACTCTGTCCATTTCTGAGAGAGACAAAGCAGAATTGTTAACTCTGGCCCAAGAATGGGGTTGTCAGTGGGGAGAACGAGCAAATATTTCTGGGTTAATAGAAGCGATCGCTCGTCGTCAACTCAAAATTGCTCCTAACAATGACTGGCCAGAATTACGCATAAAAACCCTAGTCAAAATAGTAGGAATTTTAACCGATGGAGGCAAAATTGAAGAAGCTCAAGCGATCGCTAACTTATTATTAGAACGTAGCGAACTATCAATACCTCTGCGTCAACAAATAGAAAAATTTTTAGATAATTTACCCCCTCCCTGGCGTTTAGAAATTGATAGTTATATCCGTCGCCAACAACCTTTTCAGTTGTCATATCAGGATGCAGCAAGTCGTCTATGGAATTTCACCGTTCGTCATGCAGAAATTAACCATCGCGAGGAACGAGAATATTTAGAATGTTGGTGTGAGGAGACCGAAGGCAACTTAGATATACCGGAACTAATGCACAACTGGAGTCTGCGTTTAGATCGTCTTCCCGAAACTGCCATTGTACCAATAGATGAAAAATGGTTGCCCAGTTTAGATTATGTTGAAGTAGAAATGCACTTATTTAGAGGATTAGCTTTTGCTTATAAATCAAAGTCTAATGATGTCATTCCTCCAGAATGGTTAGAAGGTGACAAACGAGTGCGACGAGTAGTCAGACGAGTATCTAATACATTTTGGTTTTTCCGAGAAGTGCTTCAGTATGGAAGAGACTGTGTAGTAGTATCTCCCGAAAAATTGCGATCGCGCATCAAAGAAAAATTATTAGAAACACTGGAGCATTATAGTTGAAGTCAGAAGTCAGAAGTCAGAAGTCAGAAGTTAAATTCTTGCTCTGACTAAGGTCTTGTAGCTTTTGTAGTAGACTGTGCTTTGTTGCAATAGTAGGGGCGGGTTTCTCCGTTAAATTAATGAGTTTTCACATTTGATTAGATAAACCCGCCCCCAATGATATAACCCACGGTAGTGGACTACAATAATGAACTACAAAATCTTACTTTTGACTTTTGAATTTTGACTTACCCGTAGCACTATACCAAAATTAATATTCTCAACGGTTGCCCCTTCGTCTAGAGTAATAGTATGAAACTCAGGATAACTAACACTACCAGGTAAAGCTTCCACACTAACCAGATCAAAACCAGGGATACCACCTAACTGATCCACACCAACAACCTTCAATGCTTTAACCGCTTCAGCAAATCTAATCGAAGCTAAATCTAAACTCAGATTACCCCTAGCATTTACCCTTCCTAGAAATGTAAAGTTAATTCCATCAGCACTCACAAAAATATCAGCATTTTCATTAGCAGCAAAACGTCGATCTACAGTATGAATCAAGATATCATCACCAGGACCATCAATAATCATTTCATCATTAAATCCTACTGTCACTGAAGCACCTCTTGGTAAAGTCAGAAAATCTACTTCAGGATTTTTCACAATTACCGGACTTGGTGGAGGCGCTCCTAAAACAACATCTGGACTAACAACTTCAATATTGTATCGTTTTTTTGCTAACACTTCTGGCAAACCCCCATTAATGCCATAAGGTCCGGGAATTGGTCCTGCTCCACTATCAGAGAAATCTAAAATTACATCAGCATATCCATTACCTGGTTTAGTTTCCTTAGCAGGATAAGTCTGCTTAAACCCGGTGGGGTTAACTTCTCGCACAATATAAGTATCTGCTTCCAAACCAGTAAATATGTATTCGCCATCAGAGTTGGTTGTCTGGGTGGGTTCATCATCGTCAAGCTCCCCATTTTTATTCAAATCTAGATAGATTTTGACATTGGCAACAGGAATTTCTAAGCCATTATCGCGATCGCCATCACCATTAATGTCATTCCAGATCATCCCTTGAATTACACCGCTAGTGGGTTCGATTTCTACAATACCAGCTAGAGACAGAAACCCATTATCACAAACAGAAGCAGGATTTTCAACAGAGTTATCTTGATCGGGAAAATCAGATCTATTATTACAATTAGACCAAATACCGTTGTTATTCAGGTCATTCCAACTACCTTTTTCATTCGAGTTCATTGTCGCGTAATGTTCATCAGTGTAGGAGTAACCGTTATTAGGTTCACCGGGTAGCCAATTTTCATAAGAAGTTGTTGTATCACTAACCCACTTAAAATTACCTTCAATGTTCTCATCAGTAAAACCGATCCAATAATAGTTTGTGTCGCTGAATGTTTCCAATACCCAGTCTTGTTCAGCTCGATCATTAATAGTTATTAGATTACCTCCTGCTGCTACTGCTTCCGCTTCTGCTTCCGTCCATTTAGCAGGATTAGTTAAGCAATAATTGTGTCTATTAGCAGGGTTTGTGACTAATTCACCTGCGCTACATGGAAATGTTGCAGCTTGTGCTGAGATAGGATTGATTAGTAAACATATTACCCCTAAAAACACAGTTATAATTAAAGCTGTAATTTTTTTTATAAACATACCTGATTTTTTCTGGTTATAAGTCCTGTTCTAGTTAAAATTATACTAAGTTTCGTTTTCTTAATTATTAACTATTAGTTATTAATTATTCGGTAATTGTGTTTCCGTTGCTTCTGGAGTAGAAGTTTGTTTCTTTGGAGATTTATTCAGTTTTTCAAGTGGGGTTGATATGGGAAATTGTTTTAATATCTGCTTCTTGGAAGGTTTATTTAGTGGTATGGGTACAGGTGAATCTATTGCTTCTGAAGTAGCAGTAGGTGTAGGTGAATCTATTGCTTCTGAAGTAGCAGGTGCAGGTGAGTCTATTGCTTCTGGTTCAGCAGTAGGAGTAAATTTAGGTATGGGATTAATTAAATTAATATCTAGCTTGTAGTCAGTACCTGGTAAACCAGGTAAAGGAGTAAGAATTATTTTGTAATCACCATCTGTCGGCAACTTTCCTCTCCAAATAGATACTCGCTCTGAGACTTCATCTACTGGTGTTTCATTTTCTACCAATATACTCATCAATACTCCTTCTCCTGTCACCAATAAATTCAAATTTTGCCCCTGAATGCCAGAAATTATATAGCTAATAGTTTCATTTCCTTTCAATTTACCTTGAATAAATACAGGTGCGCCAGCCAATATATTGAGACGCTCCTCAGAGGTAACTAATTTTGGTGGAGTTTCAGAAATAACAGAGGGTGTGGGTAATGGTGTCACTGTTATTTCTGGTGTTGGGGATGGTGCAGGAATAATTGGTGATGGTGGTGATGTTGATGTAGCTTTTGGAGATGGGGATGATGGAGTGGGAACGATAGTTGGTAAAGTTGGTACTGATATAGGATTAATTTCAGTTGCTTCCTCAAGTTGAGGTTGTTGTTGTCTGCGGTTGAGAATAAAATTAACTCCACCCCAAGAGACTACCCCACATAATACAACTAATATTGCTGCTAATGCAGTTGCACCCCACTGATGATTATCAAAAAAGCTATCATTATTAGTGTTAGTATTAGTATTTTGATTTGGAGTTGCACCTACTGTCGCTTCTTGGAAAGGAGAAAAGTTATTTTGTTCTTGGTTAATAGTAGGTAATTGCTGAAATTTCACACCGGGTAATGTTGCCAAAGCTTGTCCTACTTCAGTGACAGACTGGTAGCGATCGCCTGGTTGACGACTTAACATTTTATTGATAATCTCAGCTAACTCTGGACTAACTGCTACCCACCTTTGCCAATTCCAGGTTAATGTAGTTTGATCGATTAATTCTTGGGGTTCTTTTCCAGTCAATAGTACAACTGTTGTCACTGCCAAAGCATATATATCGCTATTTGCTGTTGCTCTTCCCAATTGAATTTGTTCCCAGGGAGCGTAGCCAAATTTTCCTACATTTGTCCAAGGTACAGTTAAGTCTGGAGATTGAACTTTTGTAGCTATTTCTTTAACTACGCCAAAGTCTATCAATACTGGCATTTGGTCGCTTTCACGTCTAATGATATTGTCTGGAGATATGTCTCGGTGAATAATGCCAAAATTGTGAATATGAGCTAATACGGGTAAAATTTGTCTTAAAAATGTTAGCACTTCTACTTCTGAGAACAAACTATTTGTCACCTGACGCTCTTGTAATATAGTGCGATAGGTTTTGCCTTCAACATAATCTTGTAATAAGAAGAGGCGTTTATTTTCCTCAAAGGTAGCTCTAAATTTAGGAATTTGGGGATGTTCAATTTGGTAGAGAATTGCTGCTTCGCGAGCAAATAATTCTTGAGATTTTGCTATTGCATTAGCATTTATTTGTTGGGGAATAAATTCTTTGAGGGCGCAACGTTCATTAAAACGGCCTGTATCTTCTGCTAGATAGGTACGACAAAATCCGCCTTGACCTAAAATACTAATCACACGATAGCGGTTTTGTAGAATTGTGCTATTGGCAATAGGTAGTTGCATAATACTATGTTTGATTTAATATATTAGTTACTAAAAGATTAATATTTTTTGTACTAGGTTTTTTATCTAATTATTGTTAATATAGAGGCGATAGTTATTTTGCCATATTTGTTCTATTTCATAATTAATTATATTGTGATTAACTTTTCTATTTCAGCAATCAAGTAACATTTGTTAGTTCCATCTTAGCTAAGAATATTAATATATTGTAATCCCATTATTAATTGATATTTTTTATTTTTGCTGACTATTAATACTACATTTTTAGTCTTGGGAAAGGAGTAGCTACACAAAAGTATACTCCTAACCCGTATTTTTCAGAAACTGTTTGTTAAATGAAAGTTAAATCATTGTGTAGTTTGGGTTAAGCTTAAATATATCTTCAGGAGTTACGCAAAAGATCTGTAAATTGTGTTCTTTGTAGGGGCAATTTCCTACGGAATGCTCCGCAAACATGAATTGTCCCTACAGATAGCGTTTGTGCTTAAGTCCTAATCTTTTTGCTTATCTCTAGTAGCGCGTCTACACTAAAATGGTAAAATCTAACCTCTCTTTCTGAGGGGAGAAACTCCCCCCCTCTTCTTTCAAATATAGTCACAGTAGAGCAAGAATTTAACTTCTGAATATAGCAGAGGCCAGGGCGGTTAAGAAATTCTCAAGCCTCTCAAATATAACCACAGCAAGAATTTAGCTGATAAATTCTAAATTCCAAATTCTGAATTATACTATAAGCTTGCTTTTTAACTATTAACTTAGCTTACTCTTAACCATTTCTTGAACTTTTTTACCATCGGCCTTACCTTTTAACTGCTGCATTGCCGGGCCCATAACTTTACCCATATCCTTAGCAGAACTAGCCCCTACCTGGACAATAATCTCATCTATTATCTGAGCTATCTCATCATCAGATAACTGTTTTGGTAGATACTCCTCAAGAATGGCCAATTCTGCTGCTTCTTGATCTGCTAATTCCTGACGACCGACTTGAGTATATTGTTCTATAGAATCCCGACGTTGTTTGGCCAGTCTTGCTAATATATCCATTTCTTGGGTTTCTGTCAGAGAGTCTTTGCCAGCACCCCTAGCATTAGCTTCCTCCTCTAAAATAACTTTTTTGATGCTGCGAACTGTCTCCAGACGTACCTTGTCTTTGGCCTTCATAGCCGCTTTAATCTCTTCTGTAATTTTGTCCTTTAAACTCATAATTCCAATCTTGATAACAATTAACTCTAAAATCATGTCATTTCAGTTATCAGTTATCAATTATTAGTTAACAAACCTAATAAAGTAGGAAGTCTAATAATACTAAATTTTCTTTCAACAGGAAGCTATTAACCTTATTTTATAGTCACAAATCATCAGAAAATAAGGGAAGGAAAAAAGCCATTCAGATTGAGACCTGGTAATGAAAATCACTAGCCATTTGTAACAAACATTTATCAAAGTAAAATAACTTCTAACTTGTGCATAGTGCCATAATACCCACTCAAGGTTTTTCATCAAATCATTGCCGACACTTTTGACTTATTTTTTTTAACTTTTGGCTTAATGGATAACTATAATCATCAGCAAAATAGCATTTGCTGAAGAGATTTTAAATTTTTCAAAGACTTCTTGAATTTTATTACTAAATGTTTCATAATAATTAAATTCACTTTGGCAAAAAACCCTGGTATATTGGTAATAAAATAATCTTTCTGTCGATAAAAATACGGAAGAATATTTTGGGTTTGAGATGATAAGATCACGATGAACTAGCTATCAGCTTTTAGCATTCAGCTACCAGCTTTTATTAGCTTGGGGTTCAAATCCTTTTATAAACTTAAAAAAATAATCTTGCTGACTGTTGACTGCTGAGAGCTGACTGCTTTTTTAATAAAGGTGCTACGAGGGCTTGCCGTGATCCGTGCTACTTTACCAATTCAGGCTCCTATGCCTGCTATTGCTAACGATCATAATCGACTAAGACTTTTTTCAGGATCTGCTAACGTGCCTCTATCTACGGAAGTAGCTAGATACCTGGGTTTAGACCTTGGTCCAATGGTGCGTAAACGCTTTGCTGATGGAGAACTATATGTTCAAATTCAAGAATCAATTCGGGGCTGTGATGTCTATCTAATTCAGCCTAGTTGTCGTCCAGTTAATGACAACCTAATGGAATTATTAATAATGGTAGATGCTTGTCGTCGTGCTTCTGCCAGACAAATTACTGCGGTAATTCCTTACTATGGTTATGCTAGGGCAGACCGTAAAACTGCTGGACGAGAATCAATTACTGCGAAATTAGTGGCCAATTTAATTACTGAGGCGGGGGCTAGCCGTATTCTAGCAATGGATTTGCATTCAGCTCAGATTCAGGGTTATTTTGATATTCCCTTCGATCATGTTTATGGTTTACCAGTAATTTTAGATTACTTAAGAAGTAAAAATTTATCTGATATTGTTGTTGTTTCTCCCGATGTGGGTGGGGTGGCAAGAGCCAGAGCATTTGCCAAAAAGCTAGATGATGCTCCTTTGGCAATTATAGATAAACGTCGCCAAGCTCACAATGTGGCAGAAGTCTTGAATATAATTGGGGATGTTAAGGGCAAAACTGCTGTCCTGGTAGATGACATGATTGATACAGGTGGGACTATTTGTGAAGGTGGGCGACTATTGCGTGAACATGGGGCACGACAAGTTTATGCCTGTGCTACTCATGCTGTATTTTCCCCCCCAGCTATTGAACGTCTTTCCAAGGGAATATTTGAAGAGGTGATTGTTACTAATACTATCCCATTCAATGAGGAAGATATCTTTCCTCAACTGACAGTCCTTTCAGTAGCGAATTTATTGGGTGAGACTATTTGGCGGATTCACGAAGATACTTCAGTTAGTAGTATGTTTCGCTAGAATTAACTATTCTGGCAGACTAGATATTTCTTCCCTCATTAAGATTACAGAGAGGGAAGAATAATAAGTATAAAATCTTTAGGAAGATTTAGTAGAGATAAAATTTTTGTGACGTTAATTGATTGACAGTAGGGTTTGCTTCGGCAGCTCTACTGTTATTTTCACATTTACCGAATAATTAATAATATCATGTCGGGTAGTATCTATAGAGAAAGTAAGGAAGAAGAAAGAAGAAAGAAGAAAAGGAAAAACCTTAAATATGGTAAATATTTCTCCAATTTTTACACAAACGATACCAGAAGACATGATATATTTCATAAATTATTAATCTTCACCTTCTTTAACTATACTAATCTTAAATTATTTGTGATAAAAACTGTAGGGATTTGGTTTCCAAATCAAATCTTTCGCTTGGTTTGGAGACCAAACTCCTACGATAAAATATTACTGAAAAATAAAGGTATAAAGCATTATATTTCAAGATAAAAAAGAAAAAAATCCTTTTAGTCAATCCTG
>JBCDJM010000058.1:0-29660 GCA_038747755.1 Cyanobacteria bacterium P01_H01_bin.35 | reverse complement strand
TTGAGTTAATTATTCTGGATATTTTGTTCCTTCTTGTGTGGCTAATACAGTAGAGTTAATTGGTGTTTGAATATCTCTAACCAAAGTATCTATAGCCATAAGAAATAATTCTTGAAAAAAAACTGTAGGGGTTTGGTCTCCAAATCCCATTTTCGCTTTGGTTTGGATACTAAACCCCTAGGATAAACTGTTACAACACGGCTCGCGGATTCCTATATACGATCTGCATATTTTTTACTTTCGTCTGCTAGTTATAGTCAAAGTAGACTTATGAAATTAATTTATGTCAGAAATAGATCAAGCAACAAAACCTATTCAAAAAATTCTATTTGGTAGCCCAGGTACAGGCAAAAGTTATAAAGTACGCGAGATAGCAAATAATTCCTTACAAATTCAATGGAATGAGCCAAGAAAATCCTTAGAAAATACAATTAAAACTGTCTTTCACCCTGAATATACTTATGCAGATTTTCTGGGAAAATTATTGCCACAAACTACTGCAGGTGGTGCTGTTATCTATAAGTTCTATCCGGGTCATTTTCTCCAAGCATTAGGGTTAGCCTATAAATATTTAATTGATGGTAGTAACCAAAATGTACTTTTAGTAATTGATGAATTAAACCGAGGAAATGCTGCTGCTATTTTTGGTCTTATTTTTCAATTACTAGATAGAGAAATAGATAATTGGTCAACTTATGATGTGAATTTATCAGAGCTAGAAATAGTCGCTTTGTTACGAGCGATGGAATATGATGCTCAAACAACTGATAAGAATATACAGGTGGATGGAAGTAATTTTGATGTGTTTTGTCAGATGACAAAAATGAAGTTAGAAATGAATGATAACCAAGATGGTTTACGAGTATTAGAAAATTTGACAACTCAGAGAATTTCGATTCCTAGGAATTTATCAATTATTGCTACGATTAATACTTCGGATGAGTCTATATATTATTTGGATAGTGCTTTTAAAAGAAGATGGGATTGGGAATATGTGGATGTACCTGGTTATGGAAGAGACAAAACTAAGGATATAGCAATCGAAGGTAGGGAAGAAAAATGGTTGGATTTTGTGAATAAGCTAAATGATTTTATTAAGGTTAATCATCAAGTAATTCGGCGCATCGAAGATAAACAAATTGGTGTTTGGTTTTTGAAGTCAGAGAATAATCAAGTTACTAAAGAATCTATAGAAAATAAGTTAATGTTTTATTTGTGGGATAGTGTATTTCCTAGAGATAGAAGACCTTTAGAAAATTTATTGTCGAAGGGCGATCGTCAAAGTGTTAAGTTAATTACTTATTCTGATTTTGTTGCTTTATCAGATGATTTTATTGATGGAATTATTTCTTGTGAATGGTTAACTTTTTGAATCACTTTTTTTGAAGAGAAATAGTTGGTAGTGGTTTGGTCTCCAAACCTTTTTTCAAGGTACAAAGTAATTTGGAAAATTTACTTGTTGATGTTCTACCTTGGTTGAATTTTGTCTGTTTACTTACCTGAATATTTTTGTGGAAATATTCTACATAGGAATTTTTGCTCACTCAGAAATTTAGGAGTCGATATTTCTATTGCGTATATGGCAATAGGAATTTTTGCTTACTCTAAGATTTAGGTATTTATTTCTATTGTGTATGTGGCAATAGGAATTTTTGCTTACTCTAAGATTTAGGTATTTATTTCTATTGCGTATATGGCAATAAGAATTTTTGCTTACTCTAAGATTTAGGTATTTATTTCTATTGCGTATATGGCAATAAGAATTTTTGCTTACTCTGAGATTTAGGTATTTATTTCTATTGCGTATATGGCAATAGGAATTTTTGCTCACTCTGAGATTGAGGAGTCGATACTTCTATTGCGTATGTGGCAATAGGAATTTTTGCTCACTCAAATTTAGGTAGTTGCTTCTATTGCGTATGTGGCAATAGGAATTTTTGCTCACTCAAATTTAGGTATTTATTTCTATTGCGTATATGGCAATAGGAATTTTTGCTCACTCAAATTTAGGTATTTATTTCTATTGCGTATATGGCAATAGGAATTTTTGCTCACTCAAATTTAGGTAGTTGCTTCTATTGCGTATATGGCAATAGGAATTTTTGCTCACTCTGAGATTATTGATAACTCCTAACTTCCTGTAGAGGTTTGAAGATTGTTTGAAGACAAAGCCCCTACGAAATTCTTAACTCCTAACAGAAACCCCATATTTTGTAGTAATATTTTGGGAAATTGATATAAAAATTTTCACCTAGTTTTATGTTTGAGTAATGCAATGAGTGAATGAGTATTTTAGTCTTATAATAACTAATTATTTCGACTTGCTCTTATTCGCTAAATTTATTTATCCGTTTTACTTCTTTTATCTTTGATACTCCTTCCTGACAAAAATGATAAATTTTGCCGAAATCAAATCTCAAGTCAACCCTAAATATTCTTTTGTTGGCATAGAAAAAAAGAGAGGTAAGTTAATTTTTCATTTACCAAAAGGATTTAGTCAGGACGATCCAAATATTGATAAATTTGACTTTAAATGTGAATTTTTTTTCAAACTCTATAAACTCCTGAAAATTATCCAGAAAGTATATCAAGAAAAAGGATATTTACAGAAAAATATCAAAGTTAATGACCGTGACGGTGTACTCCAAGAAGAAGTGGGAAAAGAAGTGATCGTCAACGATAATCAAGAAAGTATTTTTTATAGCAAACTTGATGCCTTAGATAATATCTTAGATATCTACGATGAGTTAAAAATATTAGCACTTGTCTCTCGTCTCAGTAAATCTGAAACTATAGACTATAGTAAAATTCATCGCTATCTTCATAAAGCAATTTTCCTAAACAATGGTGCAATATTTATAGATTCTATTGACGCACCTAGACAACAAATATCTTATGAAGCATCTGATATTGTGGCAATGTATTGTTATCTATTTAGTGAGATTCAGCAAAAATTAGGAGAAAATGTCAATCCAGAAATTGCTGCTTTATCTGCTAAGTTTCGGGAAAAATATATTGGAGATGAATATAGTTTGTTTAGCGAAACTCATTATCCATTAATTATTGAGACTTTACGAGACGCTTTAGGAAAAATTGATAAATATACGCCCTTGAAAGATATAGATTATTGGGATTTTTATGATGCAATTGAGAAATTTTTATTCGGCGAATTGGATGACACAAAAGACGGCAAAATATGGGGATTTAATAATTTTCATAGTGTCTGGGAGGCAATGTGTTTAACTTATTTGCTCAAACAGACAAATTCATGTTTTGTCTCTTATTTGAATAGTCGGTATATTGCCTCAGAAATAATTGCTCATTTGAGCTACAAAAACAGAATTATCGATCTGAGTAATATTTTCCACGTCAACGGTAAAAATATTTTTCCCGATGCTGTAATTATTTCATTTCAGAGTAAAGATAACCGCTCAAATTCCGAACTTTCAGATTTAGTTACGCCTAAAACTTCATATCAAATTGAAAAAGTCAAAAATTGGAATGACTTACGCTACTACACCAGCTTCAAATGTAATAAATACCAATTAAAAATTGCCTCTATTCGCCAAAACCCAGAACTAGAAAATCATACTTTTTATGATTTAGCTAAATTCTGCAAACTTGACGGAGATGTACTGAAAGTTTATTCCTTGTCAAATCAGTTTTATTCTTATTGGGAAATTTTGGATAATTTTAATCTGGAAGAATTACAAATGATGAAAAATTTGAATCATGTATTTTACCTAGCTTTGAAATTTGGTATCTTATCATCTGACAGATTTTTTCAACGCTTCATTGATTATGTATTGGGGTCGGAATCTCTACTCAAAGATAATATATTTTATCTGTCATTATTCCGAGATAAAGATAGACTCCGGTCTCTCAAAGAAATTAATCAAAGCTTTGGAAATTTCCTGAAAAAAATTATGAGCAAAATTTCTTTCCAAATCATTGATATTAAATATGCCAACTTTGACTATTATCTCAATCCAGGAAATAGAGAAGAAATTAAAAGTAGAAGTATTAGAAAACAGTTTGTCTATGAATATCTGATTCAAAATTATCTGGAAAATCATCAAAAGACTGTCAGAAGTTGGAGTATAAATAGTGAATTTTGGTTGCCTATTTATAGAAAAAATTTGCCAGTGCTTACTCCTGGTTCTAGATATATGGATAATTATGTCAAATTAACAGGAGTTAATATTATGAAAGTCATTGATAGTTATATTGAGAGTTAAATAATTGATAATTTAGAATTAAGAAGTTATTTTGGTAAGGGAAATTAGAGTAACCCTTTAAGGGAATTAAATTAACTAGGTTAAGGCAATAGCCATCGCTCTTAGATGACTTTTTAGTTAGCTATACTTACTTCACATTATACTTTTTACACCTTGAAAATAAAACTTTCTGACTTTTTATTCTAAAACAATAAAATGTCGAATAACTCAAAAAAGATTAGATAAGCCAAGATTATATGCAGTCAAAAAGCAAAAAACAATGACTCAGGTAATAAATGATTTCAAAGATAGTTTGCCTGATGATGTAGAAGACAAACGCTTAGAAGTAGATAAAATCTTTGATAAATAACACATTCCGATACGGCAACAACTAAACCATATGCGCGACTTCTGCTAAAGCCTAGTTAAATTAGCTCACATTATTTTCTCTATATTTTCAAAATAAAAGTTTGTGAGTTTTTCTTCTAAAACTGTAAAATCAGGTTCAACATTTAGAGGAACTCGTATTAATTCTATTTTTTCTTGATCATCATCTTCAATGGGTAATATTTTTTTATCTTGTTTTACTGCAAAAAGTTTACAAACTTCTACAACAATCTCATTTCCTGTTATATATCCTACAAATACTGGATAAAATATTTTATCTGAAAAACGATAAGATATACTAGCACCTCCTTCAGAATATAAAAATTTAAAATTTTTCCAATCCCAATCTATATTCATAACTAAAGGAGCTAACATTACTTCTCCTTCCTTTAAAATAGAAAATTCATAACCAAGTTTTATAGTTATATTTTCAACAATCTTAAAAATTTCTCCAATAATTTTTTTAGAAATGTCTTAAAATAACTTTTTATCTTGATTAATTGATGCTTTATACTTGATCTCATCTAATAAAAGTTCAGTTTGATTATGCCCTTGATTTTCTGACTCTAAAATATTTATCAAAGAACTTTTAACTGCAGGAATAGACTGCCAACGGGAATCTATTCTTATTTCAAAAGCTGTATCAAAAACTCTATTGATTTTGGATAATATATGTTCTGGTAAAGCTGATAATTTTTGTCTAGCTTTTTCAGTTTGATGTGGTTTATTTCCTTTTTCATCCAAAAGATGACGAGGTTCTTTTCCTGTTATTACAAAAAACAAAATGCCACATACTTGTGTTATATCTGACTTTTTATCTCTTTGTGAACCACTTTCTCGTTTATGCTCTGGAAGAACAAAAAACCTATTTCCTATATCCTGTTCTGTAGGTGTTAAATTTGTATCATCCTCTTTGTTGAAAGAAAGACCAAAATCTATTAATACTGGAGTAGTTAGAGAATCGTTTCTAACCATAATATTGTCAGGCTTAATATCTCTATGCACTACATCTCTTTGATGACAATATTCAACAATACCTAACAATTTAACTGTAAACTTGACAGCATCAAATATATCAATTACCCCCCTATCTGTAATAAACTTCTCTAAAGTGCTTCCTTCTATAAATTCAGTCACCATGTATAGAGGAATATTTAAGTCTTCAAAATACTCGTAATTTGAATCAATTAATTTAGGTATTCCGGGATTTATAAAAGTTTTGAGATTATTTACTTCTCTACTCATTCTGGCACGTCTTTCATAATCTTTTTGCTTATGAAGTATTTTAAGTACATACTCACAAGGAGGAAATGAATCATTTTTAGGTTTGACTAAAGAAGTTTCACCTTGACCACCTTTACCTATTTTTTCACTAATAGATTCCCAGTTCTCATCCCAAGGTTTTTTCTTGTTTTTGCTCATACAAAAATTTTAGTACACAATAGGAAAAAGCCTTATATTATCAGGACTTACCCAGAGGTACTTTGGTACTATATATAGAGTGCAAAAACTATAACGTTATAGTTTTTAACACTGCATACATGGTCTCTGCGTAAGTCTTAATTATTATAGCAATCCTAAATAGGTTGTGACAAATTAAACAGTAAATAACAAAACTGAAACTCTTACCCGTTCCCCAAAAAACAGTAATATTTTTGATACAAATAAGATAGAATTGCTATATTGGCAAAATTGCTGCTGACTTTGATAGACCTATGTCTGAACTTTAGAATCCTTTAGAAAAATGATTTTACTCAGTAGTCATCTTTTTAATATGATTTATGAACATTCATTGACTAAAATTTGTACCTAAATTTTTCTCTGTTCAGCAATTAGTGCAGGTATCTTGCTCCCATGGGTGTAACTCACTAAACTGAAATCCGCTATATTTTTTTCTCCTGAAAAAGAGAAGCTTTCAAGCCCTGGGAATAAATTATTAATTATTAATTATTAATTATTAATTGTTGACCGATCGCCTCTACAGATAACTCTTCAATATTATTGAAAACTACCTTTACTCCTGCTTCCCTTAACTTAGTAGTATAAGCATCTTGCCTTTCCTCACTTTCCTGCACATGGGGAGGTAACACACCGACACCAACCCAAGTTCTTGATGGCATCTTTTGACGAGCATTCTCCACCGTATACATATCTCCCACCGTATCCCCAGCATAAATCACAGGTAGATTTTCAGCCAAACCATATTTTTTTTCCAACTGCTCGACTACTGCAAACAAACCTGTTGGATCAGGTTTTCCCGGTGCATCTTCCATCGCCACTACTACCGGAGAACTCATACCTAACTTTCCCTCCAAAACATAAGCAACTTCCCCTCGCATCGCTCCACTAAAAAATCCCCAAGAAAACCCTGCAGCCGTCAACCGTTCAAAATAACCAGAACTTACCAACAAAGGTTCCGAACAAATATAACCATTCCAGTTATCCTCATCTAAACCTCGATAACGAGACTGAAAAAAAGCCACTAACTTTTGATAATCTAAAGCTACATCCTCCCGTTTTTGACCTTGGGACTCAAAATAACGATAAACTAACTCCTGCGAAGCCTCCCAATCATTATTCCAAACACCCTCAGACTTAAGCTGGTCAATATCCGCCAAAGTGGGGCAAAATGCGCCCGACGTACAATGCTCCACCGTATCGGCGATCGCCCGTCGATAGGACCCACCCACATCCCGAATCACGCCATCAATATCGAAAACCAAAATTGCTTTGTTCATCATCAAATTTTTATGGTAAAATGAAATTTTGTGTGTCTGAAGTTTAAAAATTAGCCTAAAATTGGCTCAGGAGGTAAATTGTCCAAATTCATACTAAAAGTAGTCTGGTTAGACGATAATGTAGCAGTTGCTGTAGATCAAGTGGTAGGAAATGGTACCAGTCCTTTAACTTGTTACTTTTTCTGGCCTCGGAATGATGCTTGGGAACAACTAAAAACGGAAATGGAAGCCAAGCATTGGATTTCTGAAGCAGATCGGGTGGATCTCCTGAATAAAGCTACTGAACTAATTAATTATTGGCAAGAAGAGGGTAGAAGACGACCACTTTCGGAAGCTCAGGCAAAATTTCCAGAACCAGAAATAGTTTTTGCAGGTACTAATTGATTAAGTCAAAAGTCAAAAGTCAAAAGTCAAAAATAACTAAGAATTTTAGGAAAGTCTAGGTTATCGGAAGTAAGGCGATAATCAAATAAGTTAATCTTCAAGAGAAAGCAGATTCTGAGCAGAGGGAATCTCAAAACTTGACTGCTATGCCAAAGATTGCCACGAGGGGTAATGATGGGGTAAATTCAGAAGTCAAAAGTCAAAATTAACAAGGCAGAATCTGCTAATGAACCAGGAACAGACATTACTAATAAGCGACCAACTGCCACTTGTAACTTCGCCAGCTATTCTCAAAAAAGCTATTGTATATAAGCTTGATAGCTATATTTCAGGTCGTGGCGAGTTGGTGCTTCCTTGTCTGCCTGGTATGCTCGACTATTATATAAATATAGTAGAAAATTTATTTTCTCATCTGGGTAGACCAATGCCCACTGAAAGAAAATTACAATTACGTCAAATGATCGAAACGAGGTTGACAGAAGGATTTAATATTTCTGCAACTTCAATGTTAGTTATTCAATATGAATTAGTTAAGCTTCCCAGAAAAGGTATAGCTTGTCAAGTAAGTATTCGCACTCCAACTTTAGGAGAGCAGTATAAGGCTTGGGTAGAACAGAGAAAACCACCTTTATTTGGTTCTCACCCTGATGCTAAGGTATTAGCAACTATAGCAGAATTTGGCAAAAACGCTAGCTTGAAAATATTAGATGTGGGAGGAGGAACAGGTAGAAATGCTTTACCTTTAGCGCGAAAAGGTAATTATGTAGATGTTTTAGAGTTAACGCCTACTTTTATTGAACAGTTAGAAACAGCGATCGCTACAGAAAATTTATCAATGACTGTCATAGAGGGAGATATTCTCGAACCACTGACAAGGTTACGACCAGCTTTTTATCAGTTGGCGATCGCTACAGAAGTAGTATCTCATTTTCGGGATGTAGATGACTTGCGGTTATTTCTGGCAAAAATGTCTGATGCTATTTGCTCTGGTGGTTTACTTTTATTCAATATATTTTTGACAGTAGATGAATATGTGCCAGATAAATTAGTGCGAGATATGGCACAGTTATGTTGGTCGAGTTTGTTTACATCTGAAGAGTTGGCAACAGCAATGGAAGGTTTACCTTTAGCGATGGTTTCTAATGAGTTAGTCATAGAATATGAGCATCAGCATTTACCAGAAACAGCATGGCCTCCCACAAGTTGGTTTGAAAGTTGGGCGACTGGTAGAGATATATTTCCCTTAGCAAATGGTAAACCACCTCTAGAGTTACGGTGGATATTATGTCGGCGAGTATAGTCATTTCAGTTATCAGTTATCAGTTATCAGTACCTCCTATTGAAGCATCCGAATTAAAATACTGAAGTTTATTTTTTTCATCCCCTTGAAAGGGGAGGCAAATACCCTAATTTTTTGGTAAAAATGCCAAAATCACTACTTGTACACCACTACCTATAATACCATTTATCAAAAACTTTATCTATTTCAGAGTAGGGGAGTGAGGGAGTAGGGGAGTGGGGGAGGTAGGGACGTTGCATGCAACGTCCGTACAAACAAGAATAATTAATGCTAAATTTGCTCTTTTCTAACAAAAAAGTAATTACTTTAGTTTAATTACTTAATAACTGAAGTTTTATCTAAGTACAGCGTTAATGCATGGGAATTGGTATAATAGAAGAAAAAAAACTGTACTTTATAACTATGGAAATTACTATAATTAGGGAAAAATTATATGGAAAAAAACTTTCTGCCTTCTCTAAGGATGTAAAAAATTATTTCTATAAGTAGTAAGAGAAGGAAAAATCTTGAATAAGGTAGATATTTCCCTAACTTTTACACAAACGATACCAACAGACATGATATAACTTTTTCTCCCTGAAAAAGATAGGATAATCTATCAATAGTTAAATCTACAAATCTTTCCTAATGTCAACACCATCACCCCATCAAGGTTGGAATATTACTGAAGAACAAAGAGAAATTTATAGACAACGTTCAAAAGCATCTAGCCGTGCCAAAAAACAAGCCTTAAACGGAGAAGGGCAAAAACCAATACATCCTATAAATTTTCCCAATTTAAATCCTGAAAAATTAATGCCACAAATTCCTAAAAATAGATGGCGAAGTCTCTCCTTATTTAGTGGAGGTGGTGGTCTTGACCTTGGTTTTGAACAAGCAGGTTTTACCCATATTTCCTCCTACGATATTCTTGCGGAAGCTGGTAATACTTTGCGTAATCTTCGACCAGACTGGCAAATTTTTTCAGGTGAAAAAGGAGATGTTACAAAAGTAGATTGGCGCTCCTATTGTGGCTCAGTTGATATTATCCACGGGGGTCCACCTTGTCAGCCCTTTTCTGTTGCAGGTCGTCAAAAAGGTAAGGAAGATAATCGCGATATGTTCCCTGAATTTATTCGCGCTGTGCTAGAAATTGAACCTCTAATATTTGTGGCAGAAAATGTCACTGCATTGGTAAGTAAAAAGTTCAGCAAATATGTTGAAGAAGTTATTGAATCTCCTTTAGCTCCTCACTATAAACTCACAAAATTTCTTTTAAATGCTCCAGATTTTGGCATTCCTCAAATTAGAAAGCGAGTCTTTTTTGTTGGTTTTCGCGATGAAAAATATTTAGCTAAATATCAACCTCCTCAGCCTACCCATTATTGGCATCATCTACCAACAAATCAATCTGCAAAACCAGTTCAACTTAATCTTTTTGATAATTCTGAAACTCCAGAAAAATTACAACGTTGCATGGGAACTCGTGAAGCTTTAGGATTACCAAATATTGGATTTGATGCTTTATCACCTACTCTCAGAAGTGGATTAACTGGACCTCGCCATACCACCTCTATTTTAAGTAGTGTTTCTGCACAAAAAGCTAAGGAATTTTAAGTTGATTTAAAGTCAAGATTGCATCTGTACCACTGCGACTTAGATTGAGTGGTCTTTCTAAGTTAAATAACTGGATAAGTTCATTTTCTCGACTATCATCTTGTACTGTCATTAATTAACTGGAATTGGCAGAAATAATTAACTTGATAAATATAATTAATTTTAGTAAGTAGAAAAATACAAAAAAACACAAGTATAAGTATGTAAGGCAGTAAAATCATCAAAACCATCTTCCATATTACTTTTTGTCTCTACCATGAATGACTGTGATAAAGATAATTTTTCATGCCCACCTACTTAATTTTGCTTTAAGCACAAAAATAACTATGACTAATCAGCTAAAATAAAAAATTTCCCAGACTGGAATTAATCAAAAAATTATATAGTTCTCCAGATTTCCATAACTCTTGTAGGCGTGTTCCATGATAACCAAATAAAACAAGAAAACCAAAAATCTGAAACTGACTATTTTGAATTAAACGTATATAAAATACTTGGAACTTTCGATTATTTATTAATTCAAAAATTAGATGTAAAATTGCAACTACAAATGCAGCAAAAAATACAAGCCCAAATAAATGATAAGCGATCGCCTGACTAAAATCTCCTCGTGCAATTGCCATTAAAGAGCGAGTTAAACCCCATCCAGGACAAGGAATACCAACATAACGTAAGAGTGGGCATCCTAGAAATGGTATTTTTAAGCCTAAATTAAATAGGTAACTACCAATAATAGGAATAAGAGCGATCGCCAGATAAATATATCGTTGACTTCGCTCTTTATTAGATAAATTTTTAGAATACTTTTCCATTCAATTTCTTTATCGACTACGCAAAAAATCCCAACTAAAACAAGTTAGATAAATTAGAATTGTTGCCATTTGTTGAAATATGACTAATTCGACAGTTTTGACCAATAAATTAGTCTCTGATTGAGAATAATTAACCATCGATACTCCTGCTAGAATCGCAATGAGAATCAAAAAAATTATTTTTCTGTACTTAAGTTTAAGCATTGTTCAATTTTTTCCTATTATTAATCATATTTTAGGTCAATGCTACATACCCAAAGACAAAGAAAACTGCACAAGGAATAATACATATCAAAAGTAACCAGGGAGATTTTTCCAACTTCTTAAAAATTCTCACCCAAGCCATAATTAATTTAATCGAAGCAATAATATTAATACATGGAATACAAGCCAAAATTGTCCATAATACAGGATTTTCTTCATCACCAGCTTTGAAATTAATGTATGTTCCTAAAATTGGAATCCAAGCAAACCAGGCATTTTCAACATTTAATTTTTGGTAAATCTTATAGCAGAAAAACGCCATTATTAAGTATCCAATTGATTCCCTACATTAGCTTGATTAAGTGCTTCGTGAAATTTCAGGGCATGATTATATGGCACACTTAGATCGGCATCACCGTGAACAGTAAAAATAGGCGGCAATTGAGAATGCACATAATTTATCGGAGAAACACGCTCCGCTATTTTTAAGCGATCGCTCTGGTTTCCCATCCATTCCAAAGCATAACTTTGAACATTTGCTCCCTCCAGCAAATCTTTGACATCAGTAATACCATACCAATTGACGATCGCTGCCACCTTCAATTCCTCATCATCTTCGCAATAAGAGTCAAAACCAGCAGCAGCACATAACATACCAGTCATCATCGCCAAATGACCGCCAGCAGAAAACCCACTAACAATGATTTTTTCCACATCGAAATTATATTGTTGAGCATTCCTCATCACCCAACGTAAAGCACACCGACAGTCTGCTACTGCTACAGGTGCTAACGACTGTGCTGCCAAACGATATTCCACATTAACAACAGAAAAACCCATTTTCAAATATGGCAATAAAAAAAACAGCTCTACTTCTCTAGAGCGGTCTACCCAACCTCCACCATGAATAAATATTACTGTTGGTTGTGGTTTAGGGGCTAGAGACTGATAAATGTCTAACTGTAAATTGTAATTATTAACAGTCAAATATTTAATATTTTTGTGAATCTGATAGTTGTTAAAAAATGCCAGTATTTCAGCAGCAGAATTTGAAAGTATTTTGCAAGCATTAATTGGCAGAAAGTTATAACCAATAAATACTCCTTGATATGATACTTCAGATAGATATTTTTTCAACATTAGACTGACTGTGAATGGAAGGTTATTCTCTAGATTTTAAGTTAATATTTTTAGGGAAACTTTGTCAAGGTTACTTGATAATTTCCACAGGCGAATCTAGTCTAAATTTTGCAAAATTAAGAAATTAATAAGTTAGCGAAAAACTCTCAACAATTATCACCCCAGCAACCAACTACCACTAATTAGTAATAGATTTTTTTTCTAATTCTCATCATTTGTGCATCTGTGTAAAAATCCTTGTCTTCCCCGACTGCTTCCTCCCTTTAGTCTAGTCTACAATTTAGGCAAATCAAGAAATTAATAAGTAATCCATACGAGGGATAAAATGAGCGAAAAATTAGAATAGTGGAAAGGGAAAAATTTAGAGATATTTTAGTTACAAACTTATTCACAAAAGCATAACTTAATTGAAATTATCTGGAAATTTATTAAGTATGAATGGATTTAAATTTATGAAATGCGAAAGCTGGAAAAGTTTCCTTTGCTATCTCAAAAAAGTCATTGATAATTTTGGTCAAGAATATGTAATTAATTTTGTGTAGGTGCTTATCAATTATCCATTATCAATTGGAGGTACTGATAACTGATAACTGATAACTGATAACTGAAATAACCTACTACCTAATTCCACCTGGTCTAACTCCAGTAACTTTAAGAGTAATTCTGTACAGACTTTTACTAGCAGTTAAATAAAGAGTTTTATAGTCATCATTTCCCCATGCTAAATTAGTAACTCTTTCCGGTACAGAAATAATTCCTAGTAACTTTCCCGATCGAGAAAAAACCCAAACTCCTCCCGGTCCGGTGCTATAAATATTTCCCTGTGAATCTACTTTCATTCCATCAGGAACACCTTGTTTATTTGGGTCTTTTAACTCAGCAAAAATCTTACCGTTTTCTAGAGTTCCATCTGACTGAACATCAAAAATACGAATATGCCCTTTTTCAGAATCATTAACATAAAGTTTAGTTTCATCAGGGGAGAGAGCAATACCATTAGGACGGACAAAATCATCAACTAATAGAGTTAATTTACCGTCTGGTGCAATTCGATAAACACCATAAAAACCTAATTCTTCTTGTTCTGATTTAATCCCAAAAGGGGGGTCAGTAAAATAAATACTACCATCTGATTTGACAACTAAATCATTCGGACTATTGAGACGTTTATCATTATATTTATCAACAAGTGTCACTATTTTTCCATCTTTTTCAGTTCGCGATACCCGACGATTACTATGTTCTCCAGTAATTAATCTGCCTTCTAAATCTAGGGTATTACCATTAGCATTTCCAGAAGGACGACGAAATACTTTAACTTCTTGATTAGGTTGCCATTGATAAATTGTATTTTTAGGAATATCACTAAATAGTAAAAAACCTTCTGGATGCCAGACTGGTCCTTCAGTAAATCTGAAACCTTCTGCTATTTTTTCTAATTGTGCGTCTTTGCCAATAATTTCTTGTAGATTTTCTATTGAGCTAGCTTGAGCTAATTGGAAACAATTATTTTTACAGATAATAATATTATTATTTACTGCTTTAGTTCTATCATTATAAAAGATAGTCATTACTGGTATTAATAAGAGACTTAATCTAACAATCCAAAATGTTATACTTGACATTTTATCTTTGTGGTTAATTTTGAGTAATTTTATATTTACCTGGGTAAAATATTTGAGTATTTCTCTTTGCAAATATTAGGTATTTACTGTATAAATTTTATTACTTTTTTTGATGGAAAACTGAATATTTTTTAAGTTTTATATTCTCGATCAGTATATAACAATTCTCATATTAATGAGGTACAGTATTTTTTTCTCATGCCTCCATAGTTTCTACCCCCTAAAATATCAAACTTGTATATCTGACTAGGAAGGAGAAACCCTATAACTCTCTGATATCAAATATGGTTCTATTATATAGTTGGGTAAGTCTGGCAAGTACAGGAAATGTGGGAAGTGTAGAAAAAAATATATATTTTCATGCCTTAGGGAGCAGGATAACTGACAATATTGAATTCAATAATTTAGAATTTAGAATTTAGAATTTAGAATGCGCGAATTACCTCTCCTTGAAAAGAAGAGGATTGACGAACAGGAAAATTTTTATTTATTATCCCCTTAAAAGAGGAGGCTTTAAAGCACAATATTTGGGTAATTATATCAACATATAGTATATAACCAGATTATATATGACTAACTCAAAAAATCTTGGGGAATGTTAATATTTTAGTTAAGGTATTTGCAAAATTAACAACGGGTAAATCGTCCCAGACATTAATTTTAGGTTTACATCCCCAAAGTCTATTAAAATGAATTGAAGCATATTTAGTCCTTCATAGGTTTTGAGTCACCAAATTTGATTTTCCGTGGCTTATTACAAAAATTGTTGTTTTGTCTGAGTTAATAGTTTGAATACCAAACCCCTACTACTCCCAGTGAAATTTTAATCCTTAAATATCTTAAACTAATATTGAATTTATAAACAGTAAACGTAAGCATTCAGGGGTCAGCTATCAGCTTCATTACCTTTAAAAAAGGAAAAAGTCATAAGCGAGATTTCAAAGAATTAAAAGTTACTGTAAAAGTCTATTAGTTAACCTAAAAAGTCTATGGAGCTAAATCGTTTATTAAAAAGATGTTTGCGTAGCATTCGCAGCATTCCGCAGGAAATGCTTATCAGTAACCATAAATAACTATCCAATAAATAATTACTATGCAAATTCCAACTAATCAAACTTCTCTATCCACAACACTTCGTAACCGACGAGAAAAATTAGCTAACTTAATTAATTTTCCAGCCATACTTTGGTCGGGCAGTCCTAGTATCCGGAACTTTCCACTTAATACTTTTCCTTTCCGTTCTAGCAGTCATTTTCTTTATTTTGCTGGTCTACCTATTGCAAATGCTGCTATCAGTTTAGAAGCAGGAAAATTAGCACTATTTATGGATAATCCACCCCCAAGTAATCTACTTTGGCATGGAGAAATACCAACACGCGATCGCCTGGCAGAAATTATTGGTGCTGATGTTGCTTTTCCGATGTCAGAATTAAAATCTCACGCCACAAATGCAGCAACTATTTCTGTACAAAACCCCACTACTAAAATTACACAATCTCAGATTTTAAATCGCGAGATTTTTCCCTCCAATAAACCTCAAGAAATTGACTTAGAATTAACCAAAGCAATTATCTCTTTAAGACTTAGCCATGATGATGCAGCTTTAACAGAAATCAAACAAGCAGCAGCAGTAACAGTAGAAGCGCATAAAGCAGGAATGGCAGCCACAAAAAATGCTAAATTTGAAGCAAATATCCGAGCTGTAATGGAGAGTATTATTATTTCTCATAACATGACTTGTGCTTACCCCAGTATTGTGACTGTACATGGGGAAGTTTTGCACAATCAAGAATATTATCATCCTCTACAAACAGGAGATTTACTATTAGTAGATGTAGGAGCAGAAACAACATTAGGTTGGGCAAGTGATGTGACTCGTACTTGGCCTGTTTCTGGTAAATTTTCTCCTACACAAAAAGATATTTATGATGTAGTTTTAGCTGCCCACGATCGCTGCATTTCTGAAATTAAACCAGGTGTAGAATATTTGGATATTCATTTATTAGCAGCTCAAGTTATTGCTGAAGGATTAGTAGATTTAGAAATTTTAAAAGGTAAACCAGAAGACTTAGTAGAAATGGATGCCCATGCCTTATTTTTTCCCCACGGAGTTGGTCATTTATTAGGTTTAGATGTTCACGATATGGAAGATTTAGGAGATTTAGCAGGATATGAAATAGGTCGGGAACGTAGTAGTCGTTTTGGTTTAGGTTTTCTTAGATTAAATCGTCCGTTAATTCCGGGAATGTTAGTCACTATTGAACCTGGTTTTTATCAAGTTCCAGCTATTTTAAATAATGTAGAAATGCGTCAAAAATATCAGAATATTGTTAATTGGGAAAAGCTAGGAAAATTTTCTGATGTTCGAGGTATTAGGATTGAGGATGATGTTTTAGTTACCACAAAAGGTGCTGAAATTTTGACTCAAGAATTACCAACTAATACAGATGCAATTGAAAATTTAGTGTAAACATTCAAGAACCTATCTGACTATTCTAAAAATACTTATTTCTTTGAGTAAAATTTGCCTGAAAAGTTTGATTTATTGCTTTTATTAATGAAATTATATACCCGCATTTCTAGGGGTTAATGGCCATTAACTATATATAGTGATTATGCGTAAGCCCTTACTATTTCAAGAATTGAAGTATAATAACAAAAAATTTGCTATTATTTAGTGTTGGTTTCCATGACAAGAAAATCACTCAGGCAATTAAATAAAAAGACAAACTTTTTTGGAAAAATACCTTTAAGGGTCGTCTTAATTATTCCTTTCCTCTTGCAGCTCTTGATTGTAGTCGGATTAACAGGGTGGTTATCTTTTCGGAATGGACAGAGAGGTATCAATGATATAGCTAGTAAATTGCGTAGAGAAGTTGCTGCCCACATCGATCAGCAAGTAGACAACTATTTGCAAACCCCTCATCTGATTAATCAATTAAATGCTTATGCTGTCAAGGAAGACAATCTGAGTATATTCCCAGTCCGAGGTCAAAGTCTTTTTTGGCAACAAATGAATTTTTTTAAGTCACTTCAATGGATTTATTGCGGTAGTCCCCAAAAAGGTGAATTTATGGGAATAACAAGACTAGGAAAAAATGATACTTTGTGGTTAGCTTTTAGTAATGAATCGACTGATTTTTTCCGTGATGAATATGCTCTAGACATCCAAGGTAATACTACAAATTTAGTTACACAAAGCTCTAAAAAATATGATTCTCGAAGGCGTCCCTGGTATCAAGCAGCTATTAAGGCAGGTAAAGCTACATGGAGTGAAATTTACGAAGACTTTAGCAGTGGAGAACTTATAATTACTGCTGCTTTACCAGTATACGATCCACAAAATAATCTCAAAGCAGTATGTGGTGTCGATCTTTACTTTTCTCAAGAACTAAGTAAATTCCTCAAAAACATAGAAATTGGTAATACTGGAGAAGCTTTTATTTTAGATACAAAAGGTATTCTAATAGCAAGTTCCATGGCAAAAGTAGAATCAGAAGACAAAGATAGATTAGGAATTCAAAAAGCAGTAGATAGTAATAGTCAACTAATAAAATCAGCAACACAATATTTAACAGAGCAATACAAAGACCTTAGTCAAATTGAAACTAAAAAAGAATTTGATTTTATTCTCAATGGCGAGCGAATATTTATGCAAGTTTCACCATATTCTGATAATTATGGTCTCAATTTGTTGACAGTAGTAGTCATCCCAGAAAATGAGTTTATGGCACAAATAAACGTCAATACTCGTTCCACAATTCAACTATGTTTTCTAGCCTTAGGAATAGCTTTAGGTTTAGGGCTATTATTAATAGTGCGTTGGATAACTGAACCAATCAAAAAATTATTAACAGCAGCCTGCGAAATTTCTGATGGAAAGCTAAATCAAAATGTACCAATTCAAGGATTTAAAGAATTAGTTATTTTAGCTGAATCTTTTAATCACATGACACAACAGTTAGAAGAATCATTTAATCACCTAGAAACAAAAAATCAGGAGTTGCAACACCTAGACCAACTTAAAGATGAATTTTTAGCAAACACATCCCATGAACTGCGTACACCTCTCAATGGAATGATTGGTATAGCAGAGTCTATGATAGACGGTGCTACTGGTGCTATTTCAGAACTGCAAAAGAATAATCTATCAATGATTGTTGGTAGTGGATATCGTTTAGCAAACTTAGTCAATGATATTCTAGATTTTTCTAAACTACGACACCACAATATTGAACTGCAAATAGGTTCAGTAGGTATGCGAGAAGTTACTGAAGTAGTTCTTGCCTTTTCCCAAATTATGCTACAGGGGAAAGATTTACAACTTATTAATGCTATTCCTTCGGACTTCCCACCTGCTGCAGCAGATGAAAATCGCGTTCAGCAAATTCTCCATAATTTGGTAGGAAATGCGATCAAATTTACAGAGTGCGGTGTAGTGACAGTCTCAGCAAAATTAATCAGTATTGATAACAATCAAAAAATAGCGATCGCCGTCTCTGACAATGGCATTGGTATCCCTGAAGATAAACAGGAGAAGATTTTTCAATCCTTTGAACAAGGAGACGGCTCTACACAGCGTCAATATGGTGGTACAGGTTTAGGTTTACCAATCACAAAAAAATTAGTTGAATTACACGGTGGTACTATTTCGCTTCAATCGACTCCTGGTATTGGTTCAGAATTTACTTTTACTCTGAATATCTCTGAACAACCCGCGCAAAATAGTCATATTGAATCTTCTGCGCAAAATGAAATGTCTTCCTTGGATGCCGAGTTTCTAGCAGCATCAGTTCCCGAAGGAACCTATTTAGAATCAGAAATAAATCAAGTTCAAACATCTTGTCTTGCTTCATCATGCAAAAAAGAAGAAGAAGGCGAATTTAAAATTCTCATTGTTGATGATGAAGCAGTCAATCTAATGGTATTAGCTAATCACCTTTCTTTGCATAATTATGAAGTTATTCAAGCTAATAATGGGCAGAAAGCTTTAGATATTCTCGAGCAAGGTTTTCTTCCAGATTTAATTTTATTAGATGTAATGATGCCAGGCATGACTGGTTATGAAGTCACGCAAAAAGTTCGCGAAATCTGGCCTCTTCATCAACTACCAATTATGATGTTAACTGCTAAAAATAGAATTTCAGATGTAGTCACAGGATTAGAAGCAGGGGCTAATGATTATTTACCTAAACCATTCCACAAAGAAGAATTATTAGCTCGAATTAAGACACATATTAATATTAAAAAACTCCGCACAGAAAAAGCATATATTCGTCAAGCTTTTGGTCGTTATGTTACGGACGAAGTTGTTTGTAATCTCCTAGAAACACCAGAAGGTTTAAAACTAGGGGGTGAACGAAAAAAAATTACCATTCTCACTTCTGACCTCCGGGGTTTTACGAGTATTTCCGAAAGATTAGCACCAGAAGAAGTTGTGACTATTCTTAACTTTTATCTTTCCTATATGGCAGATATTATTATGTCTTTTCAAGGGACTATAGATGAATTTATGGGTGATGGAATTTTAGTTCTATTTGGGGCACCAAATCCTAGAAAAGATGATGCAAAAAGAGCTATTGCTTGTGCTGTAGCTATGCAGCAAGCAATGAACTTTGTCAACAAACAAATGGAAGCTTGGGATCTAGTTCCTTTAGAGATGGGAATTGGTATTAATACTGGGGAAGTTGTTGTTGGAAATATTGGTTCTGAGAAACGGACAAAATATGGCGTGGTTGGAAACCAAGTCAATTTAACTTATCGGATTGAATCTTATTCTACTGGTGGTGAAATACTCATTTCTGAAACTACACTTCAAGAGGTAGGAGAGTCACTTTTAAGAATTGATGGGCAAAAATTAGTACAACCAAAAGGAGTAAAAAAACCTATTAATATTTATAATATTGGTGGGATTGCTGGAGAATATAATATCTTTTTACAAAAGGAAGAAGAAATATTTTTAGACTTGACAGAAGAAATTCCTAGCGAATATACAATTTTGGAAGGGAAGCACGTTGGGGAAAATCTATTTTGTGGTAGTTTAGTTAAACTTTCTGCTAAAGGAGCATTAGTAAAATCTGATTCACAAGAAACAAAGTCTATACCTTCTGTATTTACTGATATTAAAATTAATTTATTCCCTTCTACTAACTCAGGAGCAATAGGAGAAGATGAAGATATTTATGCTAAGGTTTTGGATAAACCTGCAGAGTCTGGATATTTTTATATTTTATTTACTTCTAAACCACCAGAAGTCACAGCTTTACTTGATGCCCAATATAGTAAATTGATACCCTTTCACGAAAGTAAAAACTAAGATTATTATGGGCTGCCTATTTCTATAATTAGGGCTTGCTGATTAAATCTAAAAATCTTGAAAAATAAAAGTTTTAGCCTTTTTAAGTCGAATCGCGTTTGCTTTAGGATTCCGTAGGAAAGCGAAACGTTAACGCCATATCCAATTGACCAAGAGAAGAAACAGTATTTCCTTGTATTCAATTCCCGAACGGTTTCAACCAGAGGTAATTATCCATTAATGAATTCCCCTCCTGAGAAAGGTTAGGGGTGGGTTCATTCCTGACTTTTACCCTTACTACTCATACTTTTTCAGAAAACCCTAACTTAGTTAATATATTTGCAAATCATACCTAATATTTATCCTTGAAAAACAGCTCCACGTTTAATTAATTCCTGCTTCATTTCCTCAGAAATTCCCAGATTATTACCAAATAAAGCACCATCTAATTCTGCACCTTCTAGGTTAATTTCTCTTAAATCAGCCCCCAATAATCTAGCATTTTTCAAGTTAGCATTCATCAAATTTGCCATCATTAATTTGGCATTTGATAATTCTGCATCACACAATTGCGCTTTTAAAAGTTTAGCTTCATTCAATAAAGCACCTGTCATAATAGAATTAAATAATAAAGTATTGCTCAGGTTAGCCCCTTGCATATTGGCATTATATAAATTTGCTTTAATCAAATTAATATCTGCTAAATTAGCATTAGTTAATTGAATATTAGTGAGATTAGCATTGCTAAGGTTAGCATATCTGAGGTTAGCATATTTGAGGTTAGCATTACTTAAATTAGCAGTGCCTATATTCGCACCCTTAAGATCGGCGTTTTCTAGGTTGACGCCACTTAAATTTCTCCCATAAGCACCATGATTCACAATATCCCAAACAAGATACCACTTATCATCTAATTCTGTCCCATGATTAATTTTTACTCCTCTTAAATTAACATGATTTAAGTTAACACCTTTCAATTTTGTGTTATTAAGATTAGCATCACTAAAATTAGTACAATAAAGATTAGTAGCTTCAAGATTAGCACCTTCAAGATTAGCTCGGTTTAATTGACCTCCAATAAGGTTAACATTAGATAAATTAGCATCTTTGAGATTAGCATCTTTAAGAGTAACATCTCTCAAATTAGCATGACTAAAATTAGTACCTTTAAAATTAGCTTCATTGAGGTTAGCATCATTAAGTTTCGCATAACTTAAGTTGGCATTTGTGAGGTTACTATTTCTCAGATTAGCACGAGTTAAATTAGCATTAGTCAGATTAGTTTCAATTAACTTGGAATTTGTAATCTCACTACGCCAGAGGTTAGCATCTTCTAGGTTAGCACCCTCTAAGTTAGCATCTCTAAAACTAGCACCTCTGAGGTCTGCACCCTTTAAATTAACTTTGCTAAAGTTAGCAAACCACATTATTGCACCACTCAGATTAGCATAACTCAGATCGCTATTACTAAAGTTAGTTCTTTTCAAATTAGCGCAGAGTAAATAAGCACTCCTTAGAATAGCATCACTCAAATTAATATCATCTAGATCGCTCAGACTTAGGTCAGCATACTCAAGATTTACACCAGAGAAATTGTTAGTCAATTTTTGATTGCTAGTTTGATCCAAATGATTTATTGCTTCATTACTAGCACTTTGAATTAGTTTCTGTAGTTTATGAAGTGATTTTTGGTTAGCCATATATACCTATATCTTTAATGTTTAAAAGTTTAAGATGTTATTTAAGGCAAATCATTAAAATTAATTTAGTTCTGTATAACTCAGAATAATTACATTTTTACTAATACTAATTATCACAAAACAGGCATTTATATAAAATCTGAAGAAATAGTCAGGTAAAATTCTAATTAAAAGAAATGAAACCAATAACATTTGATTTATCCTTTGGTAAAACCAACTTAATTTATGAACAAAAAATAATGTCTCAACACTCCCCTTTTAAGCTGATGAAAAAATAAACTTGACTATTTTAAATTCTCTGGTTTCAGCGGTCAGTAATGTTAACAAAGTTACAACCTAGGAGGCTAACTGAAATGACTAGGTACTTACTTATATTTACTCTGTCTTTTCTCAAATTACCAAGAGTATGAATAGAAAAATATCAACAGGAAAATAAAGTCAATATATTGGTAACTAATTAATTTATTTTTTTACTAGAAAATTAACTCTTAAGCCTCCCCTTTAAAGGGGATAAAAAATAAAATTCAGTATTTTAAGCCTTCTACTTCAGTAGAATCTACTGATAACTGATAACTGATAACTGATAACTGAAATGACTAAGCATCCTCAAAAACTGCTCCACGACTAATTAAATCTTGTTTCATTTCCTCAGATAAACCAGCATCATGCCATAACCTAGCTTTCTCTACTTTTGTATTCTGAAAATTAGCTCCCTTCAAATTCGTTAATGCTAATCCAGCTTGAGTTAAATCAGCATCACTCAAATTCGCATCACTTAAATTCGCATCACTTAAATTCGCATTACTTAAATTCGCATTACTTAAATTCGCACCACTTAAATTAGCACCACTTAAATTCGCCAAAGCTAGACTAACACGGTGTAAATTACCATTACTTAAATCTGCATTACTTAACAACGCACCACTCAAATCTGCACCACCCAAATTTACCTTACCAAGATTAGCTTCACTTAAATCTGCATCACTTAAATCTGCACCCCGTAGATAAGCACCATGTAAATTTACTCCACTCAAATCAACACCACATAAACTAACCCCTAATAATTTTGCACCAGCAAAATCTTTAGCTGGGTTGAGACTAGCAATATTTGCTAACTCCAATAAATCTTCTGTATTTGCCTCGACCACATTTTTGCTCATTATTCTAAACTCTGAAAAATCACATCCAGCAGCAGTTGCAGACAACATTAAACCTTGCAACTCTTCTGGAGATTTATATTGCAATGACTCAGAACCTAACTCAGAGTTAAAATTTTGCGATCGCAACCAAAGCACTAATTTTATTTCCAACACAGCTAGTCGGTTGGGGCTAATATTATGAGGCCATAATCCTTCAATACCAGTCATAGAGTCAAAAATTTCATCAGCTATATTTTTAACTGTTATACCAGTTTTCACCTCCAGAAAATTAGTTTTAACTTATTTTTAGGTGTTATTAAGTCTTGGAAGTCAGGAGTCAGGATTCATAAGTCAGGAGTCAGGAGTTAGAAATAAATTTTTCTTGATTGACAATTTATACCAGGAGTAATAAATTTTTACTATAAATAAGGAATTTTGACTTCTATACACTTGACTTGATAAGATAAATGCTTTTTCTGCAATACCTAGATTTTGGGCAAATATAGCCTTCTGTAAAATTTTCTATTTCCTATTCTTGAAGTCTTACCTGTTTTAGATGTTAGTCATTCTAAGCTCTTTTAATACTTGTTTGACAAACAGTCTTTTATAGATTCTTTATTTACTTTTTTATTTGTCACAACCTATGCGCAGATTGCCATAGCTTGCCATGATTGATATTTGGTATTAATAGTTTTGATTTCAGTTGAAATATTAACCTTTTTTGACTCCACCAATAGCCTGTTTACGACTCTCAAATAAATCTAAAATCCCCTCAATAACAGTCTTAACTAAGTTTTGGTTACAGCCATCAATAAACTCTTCCGCAGAAATCTTTTTTTGGCAAAAATCATTAGTTCTTTTTCTTTGTTTTTTGACTTCATCAAACCCTATATATTTCACCATAAATGTACTCAATGGTGAATTTCTCATATCATAAATTACATTTTGACTCCGCCCATCTGCCAATAAAGTTAATACTTCGCATTCCAAATTATTTTGATATTCATAAGGATTCTGAATATCTGGTAAAAAGTCCTCCAAATGAGCTGGAATATATCCTTGACTAGGCAACTCTCCCAACATTGTTGACAGAGGTATATTTAACCCTAATCGCATAGATAATGCTTCAATAAAAGCTAGAGTGAAAATTTTACTTCCCAGATAAATTTTAGCAACTTCAATATTCTTTTTTGCCTGTTCAACCCAGCAATTATAAGTTTTTTCATCTGGTTCTCCATCAAATTTACGGAAAATAAAATAGGGATTCAAATGATTAATAAATCCTTCTGTTTTTTCTAAAGCAATGCGATATTCACAAACTGTATAAGAATTTCCATTAGCAAGATTATGGTTAGTTTCTGGCAATAAATTCCAGGTATTATTCAGAAAAATTGAAGTAGGAGAACCAAACCCACTTAAATCTCGATTAGATAGTCTAACAGATTTTTTTACTGTTTCATAAAGTTCCCCATAACTAAGATTAATATTTAACTTAGTATTAGTTTCTTTGAGTCTTTGATAAAGAATTTCGGTGGCAGTAAAGCCATCTTCTGAAATAGGTTTAAATGGAATCGTAGATTCAATACAAGCAATAATTTTCAACAAATGTTTAGGTGTCAGAAATGTTTCCATTACTTTGCCAGCAACCACAGCACTCATAAACTCATTTTGACCGCCAAAAGGTAACAAAACCTGACCAGGAACAAAACCAAAAATAGATGCAACAATTTCAAAAATATTATCATTAGGCAATTCATTTTTTTCCCTAATTTTTAACTTTCCTTGTGTTTCTTGAATATAAGGAGCAAGATAATAACTGAGATTAAAATTAACACTATGATCTACTTGTACATAAACTAAATCGTGGAATAAAGCAGCTAATACTTCAATCGCATCTTGTGAACCTCCCACCTCAAAAATATGATTTGGAGTATGAAAATAACGCCATGGCCCTGTCATTGGTTGCACAATTAACTCAGCAATTTCAGCAAGTTTCTCTGGTTTAACTTCTACCTCTAGCTTCTGAGTTGCCCAATTCAGTTTTTCTAAGCATTGTTGATATTCATTTTCAAAATTCATTGCTTTTTAATTCCTTGTTTTGTTATATAAAATCCGGTTATGCAGTAATCGCGCTCATTACTTACTCTTATAGCGGTTTTCACTCATGTTGATTACAAAACTTCTTCCTTCTTTCCTAGATAACCAAAGCCTTCTCTCCTAGATAACCAAAGCCTTCTCTCCTAGATAACTAAAGCCTTTTTTCCTAGATAACTAAAGCCTTCTTCCTTCATTCCTCAAATCTCTGTACTCTAAAAAACATGAAAACTGCTATAATTAGTGAAAAATTCAGATATAAAGCCTCTCCATTCATGGAGAAAAAATCAAAAAAGTCCTTTGAGCTAATACTTCTATTACAGAAGAGGTAATTATTAATTAATAATTCTTGTAAAGATGTTCTATTGAATATGAATTTTTAAATTCATGCTATTCAACTTCTCTCTTTCTCCTCACTGTCTGCACTTCCTGACTGCCGATTCCAAGCGAGATACAATAACTAATTACCCGGATTCTATAATTAATTAATGATTGATTTTTAACTAAAAATCAGTTAGATTATCCTTTATAGATATTAAAATACTACTCTTATTGTCTATAATTTTATTTCCATCAAAGTTTTCCAAGCAAATTGTGGTAGAGCCAACATTCGTCGCCAACGCCAAGGCTCCTGATAAAGTCGATACAACCACTCCAGAGAATTTTCACAAAACCAAGCAGGTGCCCTTTCCTTCACGCCAGCCCATATATCCAAACTACCACCAATACCAATCCAGATTGCTTGAGGACAAATATGTTTATGTTCTGCAATCCACAACTCCTGACGAGGCACCCCTAAACCCACAAATATTAATCTTGGTTGTAATGTTGCGAAAGTCTGTAAAAGTTCCTTCTCTTCTGCTGGAGATAAATAACCATGCTGACAAGCAATAGCTAACTCTGGCACTTTTTCTTGCCAAGTCTCTCCAGCTTTGATAGCTACCCCTGGTTTTCCTCCATAGAGAAATACTAAATTCTGTGGATTCTGTTTCGGTACTTGGTGCAAAAGACTTTCTGCTAATTCAACACCAGGACAACGCTGCACAGATTTACCCTTAAATCTTAAGTATAAAACTACTCCAGCTCCATCAGGAACTACCAATTCAGCCCGACGAATTATCTCAGCTAAGACATGATTTTTCTCACCCTGCATTACCATTTCCGCATTCAGCGTCACTACATGAGTTCCCACTCCCGCCTCTAATCGAGAAAGTAAGTAAGCAGGGTAGTCATCTAGACAATGTACTGGTAAACCTAGCACCAGATTTTCTGTAATTGGACTAAGTGTAGCCTCAGATTTTTTTTCCCTCATCAATATTCTATTTTATTGATTTTCGTTTTTGACAATCTTTAATACTTACTGAACTAGATTACCTGATTCCGGTCTTTCCAGCTACTGCTGAACGAGTTCCTTTCACAAATTCTACTATTGCAACATTTGAGGATTGTCGGTCTAGTAAGATATTTTAGACAACTAAAGCTTATACTGTGAGTGGCATTTTAAGAATTCGCAGTAACACACAATTGTCAAAGTGTCTGTCCAAAAGCGGATTTTTCAAAGCTTTTAGTTAAAAATTTATTACACTACCTGAAGCTAGACACACCATTAGTTATAAGAGTATACCCTGGTATATTTATTTACAAACTTGTTAGAATTTAGGGACCTCCAATTTATAAATTATCCCAAAATCTTTTGTGGACATCTTGCCCTCTAATCAGATAAGCAAGAGCAGGATGTTAATCTCATTTAGTGGGATGATTTATTTCTTGGTCTTCCCTTATAACTGCTAAAGTTTCATCTGATAGGCTTTTTATTCGCCCTATTTCCTGTTGGTTATTGCCTACCTCTTTACAAAGGCGCCTGCTTTTGGAATAGTCCTCTAGAAAAGTAGATAAAAAACCTGAAACTCCTACCTGTTCCCTATTCCCTGTTCCCCAAAAGCAGCAAGGTTTTTTTATACAGAAATAAATAAAAATAGATATATCTCAAATGGGTTATATAGGAATTATCTAATAGCCTAAAAGTATTTTGCTGTTCTTTGTTCCTTGTTCCCCGATCCAGATTTTCCAATTTTAAGAACTTCATCTATAATCAATCGAGCAGAATCAACTACAAGCATTTTGTTGTATTCTGACCACTAACAATTTTATAAAAATGAGTATTTTATGAACCTGACACCAGGAGTTGTCCTTCAAAAAGGAAAATATACTATTGAGGGTATTTTAGGCCAAGGATGCTTTGGTATCACTTACCGAGCCATTCATCATCATTTTAACCAAATTGTTGTATTAAAAACTCTCAATGAAAGTCTAGGCCAACATCAAGATTTTGCTAAATTTCAATGTCAATTTATAGCTGAGGCTCATCTCCTGGCCAACTCTGGACATCCAAACATTGTTAATGTATGGGACTTTTTTGAGGAAGATGATATTTTCTTTATAGTAATGGACTATATACCAGGTCAAAATTTAGCTGAGTTCATGGAGTCTGGCTATAATCTCTATCCCAACCAAGCTGCTCATTATATATACCAAATTGGCTCAGCTCTTTCAGTAGTTCATAAAAATGGGTTTTTACATCGGGATATACAACCTAAGAATATTATTAGGCGAGCTGGAACTAATACAGTTGTACTAACGGATTTTGGTATTGCTTGTGATTTGACTCCTGGAATTAGGCAAACTCATACTAATTTATTTTCTGTGGGATATTCACCACCAGAACAATGTAATCCACAACAAAAGTTAAGTCCTGCAACAGACATTTATGCTTTAACAGCAACATTATACTATTTACTTACTGGTAAGGCTCCTATTCCAGCAGCTTTAAGGCTCTCTGAAGCTCTTCCTCAAACACTTAATTTTTCTGCAAAAGAACTAAAATATTTTCAACCTAATCTTTCTGCCAATATTGAAGAGACTATTCTCTTGGGATTAGAAATAGATGCTAAAAAAAGACCTCAAACTGTAGAAAGTTGGTTATCACTTCTTTTAAATGAATCAAATATTTTAGAGCTAAAAAAAACAAATAGTTATTTAACAGAAACAGCATCTATATTTAACAATAATGATAAATTGATGGAGATGAAATCAGAATCAAGTCTTCCTTATAAAAGAGGTGGTTATTTTACTAATGATACTAAAAGTAAAACGGTTAATCAAAAAAATATAGAACCAAATAAGTTTCCGTTTTTTAGTCCTAGTTATGCAAACTATAAATTTAGTTGGATTAATAAACTTTCTTTCCAATTGACAGTTTTTTTGTTATTTGTATTGACTGCGGGAACTTCTGGATGGATAGGTTTTGATATTACCCTGCGTTATAGCAATGGAAAAACTAATAACAAAGTAGCATCTCTGACATCAACTAATTTATTGGAAAGTCTGAAGCAAGAGCAGAATTATACTTTCCGAAATCACGATCCGTCTAGTCCTCTTTTTGGTTCTCCTTCAGTCAAAACTTACTCGATCAATCCACCAAAATTAAACAAAATACCTAAGCCAGATTTTGAGCAGGATGAGTTTTTACCCAATAGTTTTTCTCTCTCTAATGATGATGAATCTTGGTCAGAAAAAGCAGATTATTCTGGTGATGTGAAAACTCTAGTATCTCCCTACAATTCTTCCTCTAATGACAATAGTACAAACGTTGATTTGCCAAAAACATCATATTATCCTTCTGATTATCAACCTAAATATCCTAAGTATGACTATCAAAAATATCAACAGCAAAATCAGTACCCAGATGACTACTATTAGGGTGCATCTCATATGTGCCAAAATACTTTTTTCCTATTCCCTATCCCCAGTTAAGTGTTCCCAGTTAAGTGTTCCCTAAAAGTGATAAATTTTTGGCTTTATTCACGCATTGAGATGCACCCTACTATTAATTGATTTTTTTTTGAGATAAATTGATAAAAAAGTATATCTTTAGCAAAGCTTTAACTTGCATACTATGAAAATTTAATGTACTTTTTGTTGATCGATGCGTTATACTAATTTACTTTTAAAGATTTCACAAACAAAAAC
>JBCDJM010000057.1:0-29762 GCA_038747755.1 Cyanobacteria bacterium P01_H01_bin.35 | reverse complement strand
ATTAATTATCAATTATCTATTATGACTTTCAAGATTCTGAGTTTAGACGGCGGTGGAATTCGTGGAGTAATGTCTGTCAGAATAATTCAAGAAATTGAACAACAGATTCAAAAAGTCAAAGGTCAATCTTTACATGAATACTTTGATTTAATTTCTGGTACTTCTACAGGGGCGCTAACAACCGCAGCACTAGCTATTGGCATGAATACCAATCAAATTCTCAACATTTATAAACATGAAACATTGGAAATTTTTCCTTATCAAAGTCGCTTGTGTCCAGAAAGACTTCCCTTAATTGCTAAATATGGAATTTCTGCTCCTAAGTTCTCTAATGAAGGTCTAATTAATGTCATAAAAAAGTATTTTATTAAAAATAAAGTACCAATAAAAATTAAGGATGTGGTCAAACCATATATTTTGATAGTTGCCTATAATATGTCTACAGAAGAACCTACTTTTTTTGTCAATAAAGATTGCCAAGATACTCTCTGGTATTCTGATATTCCTTTGTGGGAAATATGTGTATCCTCTGCCTCTGCACCTACTTATTTTCCCCCTTATGAATTAAAAAATAAAGGAGAAAGTTATGCCTACGTTGATGGAGGAGTAGCAGCAAATAATCCTACCTTAGCTGCAGTTAGTCATGCCATTAGACTAGGCTATAAACTTGAAGAAATTTCTGTTATTTCTATTGGTACAGGCAAGAATACTAAAACTTATAAATTTGAAGAAATTGTTGATTGGGGTTTAACTGAATGGGCAATTCCTTTGTTCAGTGTAATATTGAATGCTCAAGCCAGAATTGGCAACTTATACTCTGAAAAAATATTAGGGTTCTACAATGCTAGTACATATCTACGTTTGCAGTTTAACTTAAACAAAATTAGTAAGTCTTTTGATGATGCTAGACCAGAAAATATTCGGCAGCTTATTGAAGCTACAGAGTATTTTTTAAATCATGGTAAAGTTAATTATACAGAAATATATGACCAACCAAATTATATTTTTGTCAAGGAAGCGATCGCTAAATTTATCGCTCATAACTAATAATAAATTTGCTTTCCTTCTGTTATTTCTAGCGGTACACAAAAAACAATAGTAAAACTTGATCTATTTATTTGATTGACCAGACCGGACATTAATTAATACCAATTAAATGAATGTTTGCTATAAATAGTTAGGTTGTTTTTAGAACTATCTGAGTCAGGAGTCAGAATGAATAGTTTAAATTCTATTTTTATCATTTAAGTAGGTATGCAAAAAAAGTTATAAAATACCTCAGAAGTTCATCTGAGGAAAACTTAAACTTTATAGCACAGAGCGTTTTATATTTAATTATGCCTAACTACTTATATTATATGTTTAATCAAAAAGACGTTTTAATATAAAGTCTTTTAATTCCTCTGATGATTCATAAAATTACTTTTGCAAAAAGGTATAATACTATTTATTAACAGCAAGATAAAAATCCCAAAGCTGATAGCTCATAGCTGAGGTACTAATTGTTATCTAAATTAAAGAATCAGAAACTATAATTTACTCATAAATGGAAAACATAGCAGTCAATCTCATAAATATTGCCAAAATATTCCCTAGTCAAAATCAAAAAAAATTTATCGCTGTAAATAATATAAATCTCCAGATAAAAAAATCAGAATTCTTTTCCATACTCGGTCCGTCTGGATGTGGTAAAACTACCACATTAAGAATGATAGCTGGTTTTGAAATTCCCACATCTGGAGAAATTTATATTCAAGACAAACTAATGGGAAATAGTCCGCCATTTCATCGCCCAGTTAATACAGTTTTTCAGAATTATGCTTTATTTCCTCATCTCACAGTGGCAGAAAATATTGCCTTTGGATTAGAAATGGAAAATCTCCCCCGCTCAGAAATAAATCGTCGAGTAACTGATACTTTAGCTCAAGTAAAATTAATAGATATGGAAAAGCGCTATCCGCGACAATTATCTGGCGGACAACAACAAAGAGTCGCCTTAGCAAGAGCATTAATTAAACAACCAGCAGTATTATTATTTGATGAACCTTTGGGTGCTTTAGATTTAAGATTACGCAAAGAAATGCAGTTGGAATTAAAACAAATGCAGCAAAGGTTAGGTATTACTTTTATCTATGTTACTCACGACCAAGAAGAAGCTTTAACTATGTCTGACCGAATAGCAGTTATGCACCAAGGAGAAGTTTTACAAGTAGGAACTCCCGTGGAAATTTATGAACAACCAAAAACTCGTTTTGTAGCTGAATTTATTGGGGAAAGTAATTTTTTAACCGGGCGAATAACTGCACATCAAGATGATCAAAGTTTCGTGTTAATAGATGAAGATTTGCCCTTATTAATACCCTCCGTTAATCATCTGCCAATAGATACAATTATTACCTTAGTTGTCAGACCGGAAAAAATAGAAATTTCGCCGCCAAATTTGACAGGAGAATCTGATTTTTCTGGGATAATAGAAAATCTAGTTTATATTGGTACGGATACTCGTTATGTTGTGCGGTTAACTGACAAAACTAAGATAATTATTCGTAGGCAAAATATTAATCATTTTCATCTAAATCAATATGCTATTGGTGAGAAAATTAAAGTTAATATTCCGGTGGAAAATATTAGTATTTTGGCAGAAAAATTGTCGGAAAAAGAACGGTTAAATTTAGGAAAAAATTAGTAATTATTCTTAGCAAAATAGTCAATAGAAAACTATCATTGGATGATCGAAAATCCCGTTGCAATGGAAGTGTTATAAGAAACCGAGTTTGTTTGAGGTTAATGTTATTTCGGTGGTGAATTTAAGACAAACCCGGTTTCTTTGCTTTGATTTGATATGATGTCGGTATTTATGAAGCATCCCTGAATTTATAGCGCTACGCGCTAGGGAATAGGGAATAGGGAATAGGGAATAGTAGACTAATAAAGGGTTTTAGGATTTAGAAATGTCAAACACCTTAATGCGTAGCGCTATACTAGCTACAAAAACTCAATATTATTGGGCGTTGCTGAAAAGTAATGATAAATGTTCTATAATTACCCACATGAAATGTCCAAAATGTAACTCCACCAAAACCAGGAAAAACGGCCATCGTCGTGGCCAACAATCAGCAACGCCAATTTAAAAGTCAAAAGTAAGATTTTCAGGACTTATGTATAACCGCCATATCTAGTAGGGGCGATTTCCTACGGAATGCTTCTAATTACTCGGAAAGCGACAGCATTCGGTTTGCGCAGCATTCCGCAGGAAAGGAAATTGCCCCTACAAATGGCGTATAATTCCATATTTTATAAGCTAAAATTGATACTATAATAATTCCAGGAAATTCATTAAACTTATAGCGAAGTAAACTAAGAATCATTTAGCTTTTATATTTCCTCTTGCCTTTCAGAAAAATTGGATATATAGTTAAAATGCCGAACAGTTTGTTATGAAACGTTCCAACATTTTTTGATGAAATATCTATTTTTTTTAGGGAACAGATAAATTTACTAAAGTTTACTTCAACTACTATAGCAGTCGAAGCAAAAGTTAGGACATTTCTAAATCCTGAAACTCTTTAATATTATGCTGTTTCCTGTTCCCTATTTCTTATTCCCTAGCGCTACGCCCTATACAATTTTTGCTGTAAATATTTGCACCAATTAACAGCTAAATCAATATCTGTAAAAGGAATTTGGATATTTTTAGAATCAGAAAAAATAAACTCCAAAACTACTTTTCCTTGACTAGGTGGATTTTCCGGATCTACTAAATTATTATTAACTAATAATTGTAACGATCGCACATCTTGCAAAGAAAAACTCTCCAAATTCACAGGTCCGTTGCGAGTAGGTTTTCCCCAACTAATACTTTGACCATTCTGACCCAATACCGCATAAATATCATATTTAGCTTGATCAAAAGATTCTGCCCAAGCACGGTAAGATTCCAACTTTTGATATTCATTCCAACCTGCCCAAGCTAACCAGATAAACACACCCAATAAGGGCAACCACAATAAACCTCTTTCCATTTTCACCTTTAGATTTTCTAGTTATCTTTATCTAAATTTTTAGATATGATTTACAACCCATATTCGACACTTTCAGATTAGATTTTATCACAAAAGATTACAAAAAAATGTCTATTTTAATTAAGTAGAGTTACTTATGGTATTTAGTGACTTCAAGTAAGGTGATAAAGCCAATAATTATCTGATTATTTAGTATAAAAAAATGTCAGTAAATGGAAGAAATAACAGTTGAAAATATTGACCATTTAGAAATAATAGCACGACTAATTTATGAGATAGGAATAGTGGAAATAATTGACCAAAAATTCCAAGTTGATAGTAGAGAAAAAATTACATCTGGACAAGTAATTAAAGCTTTAATTCTCAACGGACTAGGAATGGTATCACGTCCCTTATATTTGTTTACTCAGTTCTTTAAGAAAAAGGATATATAGTCATTTTAGTTTAGACTGAGACAATAATTTCTTACTTTCAAAGGGTTTCAGCTAAAAAAATATTTCATTCTTATTTAAAATGACTATAAACTGAAGAACGGAGCTTTATATTCTGATGATGATTTATGTATCTTTTTGTCCTACATTATGAATTGCCGAATGTGGGTTACAACTCTATTTCTCAAGCGTTGCAAGCCTCTCACCCCCGAAAGTTCTCAGCAGCAGCAGGCCAATTTTTATTGGCGCGGGCAATATTGCCTGGAATATCCCGTTCCCACCGAGAGCGAACCCTTAAACTAAAATTCAGATATAGCTTTCCTTCCACAATGCTCCAGGCTTCTGGAACAATAGGGGCTGTGTATCCATTAGCAACAGCAAAAGCACAGAAGCCGCCATACTGGGGGGCATATTGCTCTGGGTTTGCTGCAAACAAGTCGCGATTTTCGGCACTGGAAAACCACCAGTTCACACCCATCCAGTTGTGAGTAAATTCTTGATTTCCTTGAACAGGTTGACCTACTTGAAAATAGGCAACTGGATCAGCACCTCGAATGGCAACTCCGTTTTCTGCAAAAATTGGCTCTGTGACATTGGCAGCAGCAACCGTTACAGAATCGGTGGATAGTTTTACTGATGACTGAGGTGAATCTTGGCTTTGTAAGGAAGCACAACCCATGACTAACCCGAAACTAACTGAAGACAGGATAAAATATCGACGTTTCATTTTAATTTTTTCTCAAAAGGATTTTAGGATTACAAGATCAATATCTTTAAGTTAAACCAGTCAACTGAGGATACTGTGAGAAATTTCTGAAACTCTTTTCATAATAACCCTTTCACTTTTTCTGTTGAAGTATAGCATTACTTGTAGTAATTGGTATAACTCACCAATCCCTGTATGCACTGTTATACCTTTTGCGAAACGCCATAATATTATCCGTCCAATATTGTCAACTCTAAGCTATCGTAGTAAAAAAGTCCTCAGTATAGTGAATATCTCAAACAATGAAAAAATTTCTGTTTGCCTGCTTATTCTTAATTGGACTTGGTTGGGCCTTATCCAACTTTTCTGGTTTGGCCAATAAAGGAGTCTACGATTCAATTGTCTTAGACTTCCGTGAAGACATCGGAGTTACTAAAATTGTCGATGAAATTAGGACAATCTCTGATGAATACCAAGTCACACCTCGTCTGAATAGTGAGTTTTCTATATCAGATAATGTATATATTGTCAAGGGTGATCGCCAACTGCTCAAAAATTTAAGAAGTGCTCTAGGCAAATATACTGAATATATAGAACCAAACTATGTCTATAGCGCAGATGCCATCATCTTTGAAACTGGTGATGGCGTTCCTAACGACCCAATGTATGGGAAACAATGGAACCTCCGCAGTATCAATGTCGAATCTGCCTGGAATGAAACCAAAGGCGATGGCATAACAGTAGCAGTCATTGATACAGGTGTTTCCAAAGTTCCCGACCTGGAAAAAACCAAATTTGTAGCAGGGTACGATTTTGTTAACGACCGCACATCAGCTACCGACGACAATGGTCACGGTACGCACGTTGCAGGCACTATTGCCCAAGCTACTAACAATAATTATGGTGTAGCAGGTATTGCCTACGAAGCTAGCATCATGCCTCTAAAAGTATTAGCTGCTAGTGGTGGTGGTACAGTTTCCGATATTGCTGAGTCCATAAAATTTGCTGCTGATAACGGTGCAGACATTATTAACATGAGTCTCGGTGGTGGCGGTGAAAGCCAAATAATGAAAGAAGCAATTAACTATGCTCATAATAAAGGGGTAGTTGTTATTGCAGCAGCAGGTAATGCCAACCAAAATTCAGCCAGTTATCCTGCTCGTTATCCCCATGTTGTCGGTGTTTCCGCTACTGACCCCGCTGGAGAAAAAGCTCCATATTCTAATTTTGGTGCAGGGGTTGATATTTCTGCTCCTGGCGGTTCCACCAAAGGTCAAAATGAAGCAGGCGGTATTCTGCAAGAAACCATCAACCCAGAAAATGGCAAGAGTGTATTTGCTTCCTTCCAAGGCACCAGTATGGCATCTCCCCACGTTGCAGGTGTGGCAGCATTAATCAAAGCCAGTGGTATTGAAGACCCAGAGGAAATAACTAACATTCTCAAAAAATCTGCCAGAACTGTCAAAGAAGACCCATTAAATCATTTTGGTGCTGGTCAGTTAGATGCAGCAGCAGCAGTAAAATTAGCAATTAAAGGTCAAATCACTTTCCGGGATTTCTTCCGGTGGTTGCATGATAACGGTTATCTCAATCCTGGTTTTTGGCTTGATGGTGGTGCAGTGGCCTTGTTACCAAAGCTAGCAATGGTCTTAGGCTCTTATCTATTAGCTTGGTTACTACGGAATTATTTCCCTTTCAGTTGGAGTTTCCCTCTACATACAGGATTAGTTGCTGGTAGCAGTGGGTTGTTTTTCCTGCGTGGTTTCTATGTCTTTGATTTACCCCAATGGCCAATGCGTGTGATGGGTAGTTCTGTACCTGAACTGGGTGGAGCAATTCAAGGTAGTGGTATTTTGAATCCCATTTTTGCTAGTGTTTTGATTCCAGCATTATTAATAGTGTTCCTATTGGGTAATCAGCAATGGAAGTGGGTAGCGATCGGTACTACTATTGGTGTTGCTAGCTGTTTAATTGTGAGTGCAGTTGTCGATCCGGCCGTTTGGGGATTAGGTGCTGGTCTACCTGCTCAAATTTTCCTAATTGTGAATGCCTTGTTATGCTTAGGTTTAGCACGTTTAGCAATTAGAACAGAGGAAAAATTAGCATGAGTAGTATTACAGTGAGTGGTACTGTGGAAAAACAAGGATTCGGTACTGGTACTTGGGCGTTAGTAACTGATGGTGAAACTTATGAATTAAAGGATGCTCCTACGGAGCTATGTAAGTCTGACCAGAAAGTGAACGTTACAGGTGTGGTGCGAGATGATGTAATGACGATCGCAATGATTGGTCCAGTATTGGAAGTTGAATCTTTCGAGATATTGGAACAGTGAGCTATGGTACTACGCGCAAGTTAGAAGTCAGAAGTAATATCTGACATAGTTTTAGCATTTAGTAATCTCCTAACCTTTGCTTCGAGTTCTATAAAGTTGTCACGTTTGAGATTTACAAAAAGCCTGCAATGCAGGCTTTTTTTTATTGGTTGATTTTTTGAGTAATTTCTACTCTTTTATCAAGAAAATAATCCTCATAAGGTTCTGTCACATTAACCCAAATAGTTGTTGGCATGAACCGAAATAAACGACGATCCCCTGAGTCAAGAAAATATTTTTTGTCTCTTTTTTGTTTGCCATTTTTTGTGTAGATACTATCAATTGCTTTATTGAATATTTCGTTTTCTACTTCAATAACTTCAGCTATGCCTTGGACATAAACACCAAATGCGTTGCCACTTACTGCCGTTGAATCATAAACAACTGCAAAAACCTGCCCATTATTAATAATATTTTGAGAGTGTTGATTTTCTTTCCATGATGACCAATAAAATGTGTAATTTTCATCAAAGCCGTAATAGACTGGTGAGTTCCAAGGGTGTCCTTCTTTATCTACTGTTGCTAAGGTGAGATAGGTAATTTTATTGAGTACCTGTTTTGCTTTTTCAGTAAGTTCCTCTATGGGGGATGATATGTGCATATTGAAATTATAAAACTAATTTTATTATAAGTATTATAGATTCGCTTTGCATAACCTTTCAAATTTGGGAAATATATGAGTTATAAAATACTCCAAAATCTTGATGGACAGGGGATAGAAAAAAACTATGGTTGAGAGAACTAAACAGGCTAAAAATCACAATTCAATTACTAATATATTATTGGGTAGTTGTTTCTCTTTGACTTTAACTGTAGTTGGCAGCATCCCATTATTATCAACTACCGTTAGGGCAAATATTAGTGAGGCAACAATAGCCCAACAGTCAGAAGAAAATACTCAAGACCCCACTAATGTTGCAGCAGAAAAAGCCTTTGATGAAGGAAAGCAACTGTATGAAGAAGGAACAGCAGAATCTTTGAGGAAGGCGATCGCTAAATTTGGAGAAGCACTATTACTATTTAAGAAAATTGGCAATTTGAATAGGGAAGTAACTACTCTCAAGAATATTGGCGTTATCTACGGTGACTTAGGAGAAGAAGAAAAAGCACTTAATTACTTCCATCAAGCTTTACCTCTATTTCAGCAACTAAAAGATAAGGCTGAGGAAGCTGCTACTCTTAACAATATTGGTGCGATTTACAATAACTTAGGAGTAAAAGAAAAAGCTATCTTATATTATAATCAGGCATTACCTCTGTATCAGGAGCTTGGCGATCGCCGTGGGGAAGCTATCATTTTTCATCGCATGAGCTTTACATACGGTGACTTTGGAGAAATGGAAAAAGCATTGTTTTTCTATAACAAAGCATTACCTCTATTTCAAGAAATTGGAGATCGTCGCAGAGAATCTTCTATTAATTTTGGTATAGGTGTAGACTACAATAACGTAGGAGAATACGAAAAAGCACTCTCATTCTATAAGAAAGCATTATCTCTAGATCGGCAGCTTGGCGATCGCCATCGGGAACACGGCACTCTTCAGGTAATTAGTATTGCCTACAATAACGTAGGAGAATACGAAAAAGCACTCAAGTACGTCAATCAAGCTTTATCTATAAGACGGCAAGTAGGCGATCGCTATTGGGAAGCTGTTGCTCTAAAGATTATAGCCGGTATCTACAAATTTCAAGGAGAAGAGGAAAAAGCACTCTCATTTTATAATCAAGCTTTATCTTTGTATCAGCAGTTAGTTGATAGCCATCCTATAAGTGCTTTTTACTCTATCGCTAAGATAAAACGACATCAAAATAAACTTACTGAAAGCCTAACTTTCATAGAAAAAACGCTGGAAATAGTTGAAGATCGTCGCGCTCAATTTAATAACCCCGAATTCCGCACATCATACTTTGCCCGATTTCAACATTACTATCAATTCTACATCAACTTGCTAATGAAACTGCACCAACAACAACCAAATCAAGGCTTTGAGGCCAAAGCCTTTTATGCCAGTGAACGCAGTCGCGCCCGAACTTTTCTCGAACTTCTCAAAGAAGCTAAGATCGATGTTCGCCAAGGAATAGACTCCAAACTTGCAGCAGCAGAAAAAAATCTTCAACAAAAACTCGCTAGCATTGAAAAACAACGCCTCCAACTTTACAACAGCAAACCTACTCCAGAGCAAGAAGCAACATTTAAACGCCAACGCGATAACCTCAACCAACGCTTAGATACATTATTAGCAGAATACGAAATTGTCCGTACCAAAATCCGTGCCACTAACCCTCGTTACGACCAACTTACTCAACCTCAGCCTCTGACTATGGCAGAAATTCAATCTTCTGTGCTTGATGACAACACTATATTATTACAATATCATTTAGGAAACAAGACAAAACGTAGTTATCTGTGGGTAGTTACTAAAACCAGTATTGACAGTTACGAACTACTTCCAACGAAAGAGATAGAAGCAGCTACCAAAGAAATGCTGATGAGTATTACCAATCCCCGCGAATCACTAGCAAATGTTGACAAAGCTGCTGATACTCTCAGTGAGATGATTCTAGCTCCCGTTGCCAGTCAACTTGAAAACAAACGTCTATTAATAGTCAGCGATGGCTTACTCCAATACCTTCCCTTTGCTACCCTATCCATTCCTGGTACTACAGCAGAAACAGATGGTTATCAACCCCTACTAACTAAACATCAAATAGTTCACTCACCCTCAGCTTCTACTATTGCCAATATCAGAACAGAAACCCAAAACCGTCAAGTTGCCAACAGAACCCTTGCTATTATTGCCGATCCAGTATTTCAACCCAATGATTTGCGAGTACAGGGAGAAAAAGTTGCAACAACCAAAGCATTAGAAAATGTAGTTTCCCTACAAGCGCAACTAATAAATAGAGGAGCGAGAGATGCAAATATTACTTGGCAGCGACTACCCGGAACTCGTCAAGAAGCACAAGCAATTATGAAGTTACTACCAGAAAGCCAACGCACCCATGTCTTTGACTTTGAAGCTAACCGAGAAATGGCATTAAGTCATGAGTTGGGAGAATATAAATTTGTACATTTTGCCACCCACGGTTTTATTAATGGCCAAAAACCAGAGCGTTCGGGTTTAGTGATGTCTCTAGTGGATAAAAATGGTAACTGGGAAGATGGTTTCCTACGCTTGAATGATATTTACAATCTAAATTTACCCGTGGAAATGGTAGTATTGAGTGCCTGTCAAACAGCGCGGGGTAAGAATATTCGGGGCGAGGGGTTGGTAAGTTTAACTAGAGGATTTATGTATGCAGGGGCAAAACGGGTAGTAGCTTCCTTGTGGAATGTAGATGACGCAGCAACGGCAGACTTGATGTCAGAGTTTTATCAGGGAATATTGGAGGAGGGTGCGTCACCTGTAGAGGCATTGAGACAGGCACAATTAGAGATTATGAACCAACAAGGATGGCAACATCCTTATTATTGGGGGGCGTTTACCTTGCAGGGGGAATGGAAGTAGGGAAGAGTAGTCTGTCAAGATTCAATTGTTAGGTAGTGCGAGCATCTTGATCCCCTCTACTATACCAAATCTGCTAATTAAAAGGTACTTGCTCCAAATATCCAATAGACATCTCGGATAATCAAAAATCAAATCAATTATCCGCTATAAATCATCAATTATTTCCCCCTACTCCCTATTTTCCCAACAACTCTAATATATAATCCTGCTGAAAAGTCGTCCGCAGCGACGAAGCGGAAGCAATCTCGCGTCATCCCTGAGATTGCTATCCGTTCCGGAATGCTCCGCAAACCTTGAACTCCGTTCCAGTCGCTGCGGACTTACAATAACTAATCATCCGGATTTGATATAATATTATATGCCCTCTTCCAAGGGAGCTACGCTAATGGGTAATTAGTCATAAAAAAGCCTTTGTTTGTAGTTTTGCTCTACCCCCGGAAATATGTCTCAGTTGCTCAAGCAAAACTACTAGTACACGATGGCGGAAATATGTTACCAGTGACGAAATACTCAAAGCCTTACCAATCAAAACTTCTGACTTCTAACTTCTAACTTATGACTTCCGCGTAGCGGTACTAGCCTCATATAAGTTTTTGACCAATTACTAATATATCTAGTAATAAATACTGCTTCATAAAACTGATATACAACATCACAATTGGTAACATTTTAATGTTTACTTCCTGCTTCTAACCCAAACTTTCAGCAGCACGACCTCCACAGCCATAACAGTCAAGCCAACCGCATCTCTACTTTTTCAACTTCACTTTATGAAAAGTAATAATACAACTTTAGTCAAAAAAATCAGTATAAAACACTGCAAAACATCAGTTAGCACTCTGCCATACTGAATTACAGCATCCATAAAGGCATTGTAATTTCTGAACCAAATAAACATAAAAAAGTCAACATTTTTCTCTGAAAAGTTAAATCTATCTCAATTATTTATATAGAATTATCCCCCCTATAAAACAATAATTTATCAGGGGATATTAGAGCTATTTGTCTAGCAGTAAAAACTATGGAATTATCATCTTTCTAGAAAGACAGTAAGAGAAAGATGAAAAGTAATTTATTGATTAATTATCAGGAGTAACTAACCATGGAAAAAGCATCTCAAGCTCAAAAAATAAACAACCGTACAAATAATTCTTATGGTTTGAGCCGTTGGTTAAAATCTCTAGCTCTAGGCATAATTCCTGCTATTTTAACTACTTTACCAGTCAATGCAGCCAAGCAGATTTCTGTAGGTCACGAAGGTCTAAATACTTTCATTTCTGTATCATCATTAGAAACTTATGCTAAAAATGGAGAAATTAACTATGAGCTAGCTAGCTATATGCTACTTTTAGAAGCTGAAGACGAACAGGAATATCGAGAATTATTGCAAACTCGCTATAATTTTCCGCCTCAAATAGTTTCTCAATTTCTCCACTCACCTATGGGAAAATTATTCCTCAAAAGTTTAGGAGAAGTAATTAAAACTCAATCAATTTCTGATGATTTATCATCTGTTGAAAATGGTGCGGAAGCAATTAAAACAGCCTTGTTAAAATCTGTCAATGATTCTGAAGGCTTAACTATGATAAATTTTCTTCGTCATTTTCCCAGTGATGTTATGTGGCTAGAAGCCAAGAAAATTTTGGCTGTAACTGAAAAAGTTTCTACTGTACAAGAACAGACAAAAGCTTTTGTCGAAACCGTAAGTAATCTGACGTCAAAGGAAGCTTATCAAGACAAAAAAGTAGATTATTCTCAATTACCAGATATTAGAAAAAAGGGGAAATATAGCTTTTCCCAACAAGAAATTATTCTGGAAGATACTGGACGAAATCGTAAATTTTCATCCAAATTTTATTTCCCAAATATCTCTTCAAAAGAAACACAAATTCCTGTAGTAGTTATTTCTCATGGTTTAGGCTCCAATGGGGTCAACTTTGAAAGTTTAGCTGAACATTTAGCATCTTATGGATTTGCTGTTGCCCTACCTCAACATCGAGGCAGTAATTATGAATATATCCAGAAATTCTTAGCAGGTAAAACTAAAGATATGTTCCAGGGCAATGAATTTATCGATCGCCCTTTGGATATTTCTTTCTTATTAAATGAATTAGAGCAGTTAAATAAATATCAATTCCACGGTCAGTTAAACTTAGAAAAAGTTGGTATGTTTGGTCATTCTTTTGGAGCTTCTACCGCTTTTGCTTTAGCAGGTGCAGAGATTAACTTTAATCAACTCAAACAAGACTGTGGTCCACAAATGGAAGTCTTAAATATGTCGCTGCTGCTACAGTGTCGTGCTTTGGAATTGAAGCCACAAAAATATAACTTCAAAGATGATAGAATTGCAGCAATATTTGTACTCGATCCAGTCAATAGTAGCTTATTTGGAAAAGCTGGTATGAGTCAGGTAAAATTACCTGTTTTGTGGGGAAGTGGAAGTGAAGATAAAATTACTCCCATAGTTTTAGAACAAGTAAACTCTTTTACTTCGTTGACAACTTCTGATAAATATTTGGTCTTAACAGAAGGAACAGATCATATTAATATTAATTTGGGTGCAGTGCATAAAAATGCTTTTACTTCCCTAGAAGATTTGATTAAACCAGATCCAGAAATAGTAGTTGGTTATGCTAATGCTTTTGGTTTAGCATTTTTCCAAACCCACATTGCCGATCGCTCTGAATATGTTTCTTATTTGCAAGCATCCTATGCTCAGACTATCAGCGAACAACCTTTTAATTTAAGTTTAGTGAGGTCCTTGTCAGAAACTCAGTTAAACAAAGTATCGAAACAAGCAAGAAAAACTAATTAAATTCTATTTGGAGTAGGGGCGGGTTCCCGGTTAAATTAATTAGGTTCAACCATATTCAGATGAACCCGCCCCAATAGTAATAATATAACCCACAAAATTAGGTGTCTCAGTCCAGTAGAGTGTGAGCCATAATTATTAACTATACCCATTAAACCTCTACAGAAAATAAACTTGCTCTTGATTTAATATAAACTAGAGTTGTAAAATTCAGTAAAAAAAATCATTTTTCCTATCTTTTTCGTGAAAATACATTTCCTGTGCCTTGTTCCCTAATATGGCAACAAGTCTATATTTTTTTCACCAGATGTCTAAGTATTCTCGTATTTGGGCTTGATCCAGGCGATAAATATTGGAGGCAGAACTTAATATTATTTTTGATTATTTTTGATTATTTTTGATTAATTTACTTTTTAATTGATATCTAACAGTAGCGTAAACTGCCTTATAAGAAGCATTAATATTATATTCCTCTTGTAACCATGTTTGAATTTCTCCATAACTCTGAAAACCATTATCGGGGTCATTCAGTCGTTCTTCCAACTTATCTCGCGCTTCTGCTGGAATTGCTGGTTTACGCCCTCCATTTTGTTTAACCTGCAATAATCCTGGTAGACCATCCTTACGATATTGCCTCAACCACCGTTGCACTGTAATCCTGTTTACTCCTAGAGTAACTGCCAATTCTGTGACAGTTGCCACTTGCCCAATTTTAAATAGATACAATGCTTGAATCTTCTGAAAACCACTGGCGGTTTTTTGATGATTTAGCAATTTTTTCAGTTCTGGAACTGTTTCTGTGATTTCTATTTTGCATACTCCGGCCATATTTATTTTCCTTGATATCTATATCTATACTACTTTATTGCGATCTAAAAATCTTTCCTATAATATCTGTAGCGTAGAAAAAAAGTAAATAGTCACTATAATTTTTTTAACAAAGGAACAACTTACTTAGGACAATCAAGAAACCAAGTTTTTTTCGTAGCAAGTATGTTTCCCGTGCGTAATTCCTAAAAGACTAATGTAGTAAACTGACACAACTAATGAGTGTGTATTACATTTTAGGGCAGGTTTATTTTATCGAATGGTTAAATTCGTTAATTTAACGCAGAAACGGCCCATACCCTGATTGCTGCTAGAATTTGCTCAAGGTAGAATAGAAAATCCTAAATGATTAGCAATTGAACGTTGACGCATAGGTATAAGAGTATGAACTGGTGAATTTAATAATTTCCCTTCAGAATCAGGTCTTACTACTAAAGTTGTTGAACCTCCACCATCTAAATTTAAAGCCTTATCTGCACCTAAATTCATCATAAATTCCTGTAGTTCTGACATAGTAATACCATCACTATAAAAAGGCTGTTTGCCATCAACTAAAACTAACCATAATTTATCACCTTTTTGATTAATTCCTACTGCTGTTCGTGGATAAGCTCTCTGATTAAAAGGTGAATTTCCAGGCACAGTAATTGCCTGACCATTAGCAATTAAAATTAAATTACCAGCAATAGCTTGAGTAGTTTGAGCCGGACAAATAGAATTATCTGATATTTGAGCATAGTTCTTTATATTAAAACATAAAGTCGGCCAATTTCTATCAACTATAGAGTAGTCATCACCATTAGATATTGCCCGCCCAACTACATTTACTAAATCCCCACTTTTAGGATAAAAATCCCAAGGTGTTTTTTCATAAAATGGGTAGAAAAAATTTGCATTTATCGCTAATTGTAAATCAAATTCATTGACAAATTCAGAAGTAGTGCGGGCAGAAATTTTCATATCTGGAGAAGTGGAAATTCTTGGCGTTACTAATACTTTCATTCCTGGTGTAGAAAGATCAATAGTAACAACATGAATCATGATCAGACGGGGTTTAGAAAAAGTAATCTTTTCATATAAAACTCCAGGAAATAGTAATAAATTTGTATGAGTTCTAGGGGGGCGAATAAAAGATAATATAGTAAAAATTGTCAGTATTAAAACCAAGACAAAGACAATGCCAATAGTTAAGAGCGATCGCCATCTGAAAATTCTAGTTCGAGACATTAGATAAAATCCTTATATTTTAATGAAATGAATAATGAATAATTAATACTAATTTGATAAATGTTTGGTATTAATTTATCTTCCCTGTTGTCTGTTCTCTATTGTTTATAACTAGAGTTTTTTAACATTCTTTTGGGAAAATGGTATAAGGTTCATGTGGTTCAACTGAGAGAATAAATATTTTTTGCCTATTATCGAAAAATTGAGGTATAAAGCCTCATGGAGAAAAAAATCCTTTTAGGTAATCCCTCTATTACAGAAGAGGTAATTATTAATTATTAGAGATTGAATGTATCAGGAAATATAAAAAGGAGATAGGGAACAGGGAATAAGGAGGAAAAAATCAAGACAAATATTTGTCGCTTAAAAATCTAGGAAGATATGTACTGAATACTTCTCTATCTACTAAATTTCAATCTATTGAAGTATCAACGATTTGAGATTTTAGTCATTCGTATGCTCTCTTAATACTTATGTTACAAACAGTCTCTTAATTATTAATTATTAATTATTAATTGTTGAACCTATTCCCTAATTTCAACAAATAGGTTGTTTTCCAGGTTTCACAGCATGAATATACTCACTGCCAGAATGAGGCCAACCACTGCGATAAGCTGCTGACTCTGGTTTTCCCCATCCCAACTGCAAAAGCATTTCCAAAAAATTAGATTTTTCCCACTTCAACATATTTGCCCATTCTGTACGTTGGGCGATCGCCTCTATCTCCATTATTTCTATTGGGCGAAATTCTCGACCATGACTTACACTTAAATATAAATCCATCCCTATAGTGACTTGGTTCCAAAAATCTAACACAGAAGCTTTTGCTGCCTGTAAAATTTCTAAATCATCCGACAAGGCAATTAACTGTTCATGCACCACAGGAAAACGAATAGTTTTCTCATTAACTTTCACTTGTCGCCACACAATACCAGAAACCAAATATTCCCTTTGATAACGATGAATAGCCGCTTTAAAATCTTGATAGGCAGTAAACTTTTGAAACCCCTCCGGTTTGAGAAATTGGTCAACCACTGGGTTTCCAGTACGGGGGGTTGCAGCCAAATTAAGACGCTGGCCTTGTATACAAGCTTGGCGTTCCTCAGCTAAGATATTTATTAGTTCAATAGTGCTGTAGACCTTTGACATCAGGATATACTATAGTCAGAGTTACATAAAATTTCTTTATTCTGACATATTTTTGGCTTAAGTAAAGGTATTCATAGCCTTTCACGGAAGTCAAAATTCAAAAGTCAAAAGTCATGCATTAAGATTTAAACAGCTCAAAACACGGAAGTCAAAAGTCAAAAGTCAAAAGTCATGCATTAAGATTTGAACAGCTCAAAACTTTTACTATACATTAATTTCAGGAAATTATTTCACATTTAAAGTTTGAAACTATTTGTGACATCTTTAAAAGTGAATTGGTATCACAAAATCTTTTTTGAAAATTATTGCAGATCAAATAGTAGTGCGTCTAAATACCGCCACACAGAAGTTAAAAATCAAAAGTGTTGGTTAGTAAGGCTTTTAAGATTTTGTAACTGGATAACTACTTTATACTGAGTGTATTTTTCCCATCAGACATAATATGATGCTTGGGTTTGTTAAAATAGAATAGAAGAGAACAATAATATTCTAGTAATGATTTGATAATTCAGCTTATTAAATCTTGATAATATTAAAAGGAGTAAAATATGGGTATAATTAGTGGTTTGCTCGGCAATGCTTCCGAACTTAATGTTGATTCTAAAAAACTAGATAAGTTATTCAATGAAATTTTAGTAGATGGAGAACAAATTGAGAAAGCTTACCAGATTATTCGGGATATGTTTGTATTTACTAATAAGCGTTTAATCTTAGTAGATAAACAAGGAGTGACTGGGCATAAAATTGAGTTTCTTTCTATTCCTTATTCAAAAATTACTAAATTTTCTAAAGAAAGTGCAGGGCATTTTGACTTAGATGCAGAATTAAAAATTTGGGTGGGTAGTGAGTCAGAACCAATTAGCCATGAATTTAATCGTTCGGTGAATATTAACGAAGTATATGCTGTACTGAGTAAATATGTTTTGAAATAAATTATTACTTTAGTTAAATAATTTAGTTGAGTCAAGAGTTATACAATGCGTAGGGGCGAATGGCCATTCGCCCCTACAAATACCAATGCTAAAGGAGTAGTTTAGATAAAATCTACTCCTTATTTTTATTATCCTAATTTTTGATAGTGTTCCACCAGAGGAGGTTTAAATCTCTCTCTAAATCAATCTTTTTCCTTTGATATTATCTTATACTGAAACGTAAAATAATTTCCTAAAATTACTGTATAGTCATTCTGAATAAGACTGGGACGAGTGTTTCTTTGCTTGAAAGTGTTTCAGCCAAAAAAGTGTTTCATCCTTATTTAAAATGACTATAACATCAAAGTTTTGAGCCTGTAAAATCTTACTTTTAACTTTTGACTTTTGACTTTTGAATTTCGTGAAACATTATGAGTAACGGTCCTGACCCTAATCTTAAATATCCAATGCCTAATCAAACTCGATTAGTTTATTTAAAAAATATTATTAACAATCCTAACATTATTGTCGGAGACTATACCTACTATGATGATTTTGAGAATCCAGAGAATTTTGAGCGGAATGTTCTCTATCATTTTGAGTTTATTGGAGATAAATTAATTATTGGTAAATTTTGCTCTATTGCCTCTGATGTAAAATTCATTATGAATGGTGGAAATCATCGGACTGACTGGTTTACAAATTATCCATTTCCTGTGTTTGAAAATGGTTGGGAAAAAGCTATGCCCGACTCTTGGCCAGACAAAGGTAATACTATTATTGGTAATGATGTTTGGATTGGTTATGGAGCAACAATTATGCCTGGTATTCAAGTAGGAAATGGAGCGATGATTGCCACAAAATCTGTGGTAACAAAGAATGTTGAAGCATATAGTATTGTAGGTGGAAATCCTGCTAAAGAAATTAGGAAAAGATTTGAGGAAGATATTATTAAAGAGTTGTTAGAGATTAAATGGTGGGATTGGGAAATTGAGAAAATAACTCGGAATTTACAGGCAATTTGTGGTTCGGATATTAATGCTTTGCGAGAAGCTGTTTGAGTTTTAAATGACAATTTTCAAGTTATATTGAGTATAATTAGGACTTACGCAAAGAAACCCGGTTTGTGGTCTACCCAAATGAAAAGCGCTGTAAAGTTCGTAGAATTGCTTTAGCCCGAACTATAGAAAGATGGGGGCTGAGAGCTATTCTACAAACAAAAACTTTTTTATCACTGATTATCCAGACGTGATACAAGTTCTAAATTCTGAATTCTAAATTCTAAATTCTGAATTCTCCCTAAACCTCTCTTTGGCAGACTCAAACGCCTCCTGCATCACTCCCTGAATTTTCTCCGGATCTGGCTTTTTCCCTCCCATCAAATCTCCAAAATAAACACAAGCACTTTCCCCCAACGCCCAAGTATAAGTTGCTGCCCAAGAAGCAGCAATGGCGCTGCCGAACCCAGGCACAAATTTAATCAATTCTCGCCCCACTGCTTGAGCGACAAAACCACCACCAATAGCACTAACAACCCCACCTGCTTGAGATGGAGAAATTGTTTGCCCATACAAATTTCCCAATAAACCCACCATCGAGACTTGCAACGCTGTCAATACTGGCATTGTCGCAAAAGGTAGAGGTACTGCTGCCACGGTAGCTGCCATAATAGTAAAGGATAAAATGTAACGTCTCCCAACATCTCGGTAAATATTGCCTAATTGTTTGGTTGCTTGTTCATCTAACAATTGATGAATTGTTCGCGCCTCTGCTTCTGGCAACAATTCTGCCAAACTATCTCTAAAAGCTTCTAAACCATAAAATACCGGGTTATAGCTATCCTCTTCCAAGGTAAAGTCGAGCAATACAGAACTATTATACAACTTGCCAAAATCTTCTTGAATACCAGCAAAAGGGCGGTTAACTTCCTCATATTCTGGAGGATATTCGGGATGATCGTCAGTGGGGTTAGGATAAACTTCGTGGAGACAAGTCACTGCTAACAAACAAGGAATATTCGGATATTCTTGTCGTAACTGTTGTGCTACCTGTCGTAATGTATCGGTGGCAAAATCATTAACTTTTACAGTCAAAATCAAAATTCTAGCACGGTTACTCTCCTGCTGCAACTCTGCCAAAAGTTCCTCAATAATAACAGGAGTTTCCTGTTTCACATCCCCCAACCCCACAGTATCCGTAAAAATTAACAACGGCAAATCGTCAGAAGGATAAGCATAACGTTGGGTGTGTTGAGTATGGGGGCGAAAACCTTGACCAATTATTTCTGGTGAAACCCCTGTTAAACCCCGTACTATAGAACTTTTACCTGTTTGTGGTTTACCAATTAATATTGCTTCAGTAGTAGGAAGTTCGGCGCGTACTTTTGCCAATATTTCTGCAATTTGAGCTTCATCGACAGTAAACCATTGCATTATTGTTTGCCGTGCCTTACCCACAGGAAAAAATTTCATTAAACGATTATTCGTATCATGCCAAATTCCACCGATCCGATTTTGCCAAGAGTCTGTTTTTGACTCTGTTTTTACATCTTCATTTTGTTGTTCGGACTCTTGAGAATTATCTGCTTGGGAGTTAATATCATCTTGTTGAGTCATTTCAGTTATTACTTATTATTTAATCTGTCTCATCTAAAATAGTGAAATAGTAGGGGCTGGTTTCTCCGTTAAATTAATGAGTTTAACAATTAGATCGAATAAACCCGCCCCCAATGATGTAACACACCATTTGAGCTTTGTCAGTCTAGTAGTAACATAATACTGCTAAAATAGTGAAATAGTAGGGGCGGGTTTACCCATTAAATTAATGAGTTTTCACATTTGATTAAATAAACCCGCCCCAAAATCTAACAAACACCCATTAGATATGGCGGTTATGTGTAATTCTTGTATTAGTAATGCTTATACAAATTGTATCTGTAGTATTTAGGCCGAGAATCTAATCTAACATGAAGCCAAGCTACACCACCACCTGCCGTATTGATCCAAACCGGGTTATCTGAAATCTTTTGTTGCACAGTTTCTCCTAAAATTCGCCACAATGCCTGTTTTTGAGCATCAAGCCCATAGCGAATGAAGGCTGCTAAATGGGAATAAGCTGAAAACGGAGTTCCTCCAGGAGAAGCATTTGAATCTATTGGAGATGGAACCACAAGTATTGCATTTTTACCTAAATTTTCAAATACAACAATCCCATTGTTAACATCATCAGTTGTGAAATAATTCCCAAATGTGATTGTATCTGGGTTGCTTGCCAACTCTGGAGAATTTACCAGTACGAATTCAAATTGACGCTTGACAGTATCTTTCGTAATAGGTGGTGTTTCCCAACGATATACTGAAAAGGGCGACTCAGATAATAGTGAGATAAAGAAAGAGCAGAAATTTGAGTCAGACTGCCATAAATTTAAAACCTCACCATAAGATATCGGTTTACCATTATCAGTCACTGTGTATTTATGAATACGACCTTCATTCAGAATTTCATGGGTAGCATCAAACATTTGTTCATATTATTCAGAGTAGGGATAAAAAAAGTTAAAAGTGATCAAACCCACATTCCGCACTTCATAGCGTAGTACAAAAGGATACATGAATTATCATCAGAATTTTAGCTAACAAATTGATTGTATAGAACATAAATATAGTGAACGTTAGAGTATTTCTGCTCAACCAGGGATTTCTCTTAGCAGCAGAAAACAAAGGAGCAAGTACACTCCCACGGAGAGCATCAATTAATTTTCGCGATCGCAGGTAGTGCTACGCGAACGCACCATCCGGAAAATGATGGTGCGTTATCAGGATCGCACACCATCAAAATCACTGATAATATCTTTGGCAAGCGGAGGGTAAAAACTGTAAAATCAAACACCGTTCCTCTGTGAGATTAACTACTTTTTGGTGTTGATTTATTGTTAAAAAATGAACTCCTTGAAAGCATTGAAATATCCATCTTAATGTCGGACTATTTGTCAGTTTTCCTAGCTGGTTTTTGAGGTGATTACTGGTTCTTTTTAAAGTATTTCTCAACTCTCTTTGGCCGAGATTATAGACTAATAAACACAGTGACATAACAAACAATATTGTTTCTACTCTTTGGGGTTTTTCCACAAAAAAACTATCGGCAAAAAATTGTGGGTCTTTGAGGAATCTGAAGCCCCTTTCACAACTCTGTTGGTTTTTATAATTCCAGAGTATTTCAGGACTTTGTATTTCTGAAGATGACTCAATATTTGTTGCTAAAATAAATCGGCCAGACACTAAATTTCTTCTTTCTATCTCTGAGAGTCTTGGTTGAATTTCGATGTGATAATGATAGACTATAGACTGTTTATTCACAACTTTTTCCTTGATTTCTAAAGATTCCACACTCCATAATTTCAGTTTTTTGTTGATATATTTTAAGTAGTTTTGAGCTTGGATAACTGTATCAAATCCAGTTGTTTCTAATTTTTTAACTAGCTTTAATGCCGTCTTTTTTTCTTGTTCAATTTTTGACTCTAACTTTTGGATATCACTTTTTTTCCGAGGTTCACTTTCAACAATTAACCATCTTTGTTTTACACCAGCATAAGTGACTTTTCGCTCCAACCATTTATATCCTTTTTCTTGAAGCACTCTGGTTATTTCTTGAATTTTTGGGTCTGTGTTCGAGGGGATTTTTACTTCTTCAAGGTTTAATTCAATTATTTCCTTCGCTTTTTTCAAAGTCATTGGCACTCTAGTGATCCATTTTAAATTTGAGATTAATCTCAGATTCTCTTGACTATATAAAGCACTATCACAAACCATAATACTATCTAGTTTTATTTGTTTTTTCACCTCAGTTAAAATTTGACCAAATACTGCTTTATCTGATTCGTTTCCATCAGCAGCTCTTGCAAACAAAGGTATTCCACTATCACTACTAACAATTAAATCCAACACACATTGTTTTAAGTCTGGTCGATGGTCACGGGAGTATCCCTTTGTAATTAATATCGGTTTTTTTTGATTATTTTCGGTAGATTCAATTTGATTATATTCTCCATGCAAATGAAACGATGTTGAATCTAAGTGAGCATATTTAGTCTCGATATTAAACTTTTTGATAACTAATAATCCTATTTCTATAAATAAATTTGTTAGTCCTAATTTATATATTTCATCCATTACTCTACCTATCTTATCATCGTTTAAATATTCACTCTTTATACCTGTACCTAATAATTTTTCTACAGCCTTATCTTCAAAAAACTGACTAAACAAATATAAAGGACTTGATACCATACCTAACCCATTGAGAATTAAAGCTTTAATTGCTTGTCCTGAAGTAATTTTTTCTCGATTATCTACTCCTAATTTTTGGTTAATTATTTCCACAATTCCTATCTCATCAATTAGTCCTGCTACTATTCCTAAGTGGTCAATATTTTTAACTGTTATTTCTTCCATCTACTGACACTTTTTTTATACTAAATAATAACGCAATCATCACCTTTATGATCTCACTTGCAGCTACTAAACACCATAAGTAATTCTACTTAATTAGACAAATAGGTTTTCTGTAACCTTTTGTGATACAAATTGAAGTGCGGAATGTAGGATCAAAAAAGAAGGAAGGATTTAAGCGACAGAAATTATGTAAGAGTATAGAAGTCATTTGGTATCTTGGTAAAGGAGTCAAAATTCAGAAGATGGAGAAATAGAATATAGCAATCCTCCGCATATTCGTGTCAAAAATCTTACTGCTTTTTAGGCAACAGGTAACAGGCGGGGGTTTCAGTTTTTTTATCTACTTTTTGATTTATCACAACCTATTTAGGATTGCTATAGAGGAAAAAAGTAGAATCTAGGCTCCCATATTAAACATCTTATACTAATTCTCAAAAACTTTTCTACATTATTTTTTTTGCGTTGCTAATGCGAGGGTATGATTTGTATTTTTTTGGTGCATCTCAATTTTGAAGAAAGCCAAAAATTTATCCCTTTTAGGGAACAGGAAACAGAGAATAGAGAATAGGAAATAAAGTATTTTTGCAAATACTGAGATACATCCTATTTTTTGGCAATTGCTCAACTATTGAATAATCTGATATCCTTTAATATCGTTTGTGTAAAAGTTGGGGGAAAGAACTACTTTTGATAATTGTGATTAAATATTTTTAGTGCGGGCATCTTGCCCGCTATTGTCATAGTTGACTTCTAACTTATAACTTACGATCACGCTCCTCCGCGTAACTTATCCAACACACTCCGGTCTTGCAAAGTCGAAGTATCCCCGGCAATTTCCTGACCTGCTGCCAGAGAACGTAACAACCGTCGCATAATCTTACCAGAGCGAGTCTTCGGTAAATCATCCGTAAACCGAATCTCTCCAGGACGAGCGATCGCTCCAATCTCCTGAACAACGTGCTGCTTCAACTCCTTCTCCAAAGCTGCATTAGCTTCCCGTTCCCCTTCCAAAGTTACAAACGCTACAATCTCTTCACCCTTAACCTCATCAGGTTTACCAACAACGGCAGCCTCAGCTACAGAGGGGTGAGACACCAACGCCGACTCTACTTCCATTGTACCCAAACGATGACCTGCCACATTAATCACATCATCAACACGCCCCATTACCCAAAAATAACCATCCTCGTCTTTATGAGCACCATCACCAGCAAAATAAATATATTCCCCATTTTTCGGGCGTATGTATTCCCAATAAGTGCGACGGAAGCGATCGTCATCACCATATACAGTCCGCATCATGGAAGGCCAAGGATGCTTAATTACCAAATAACCACCACTGTTACCATCGACTGGTTCTCCTTCCTGGTTAACAATATCAGCAATAATTCCAGGGAAAGGGAAAGTCGCCGAACCAGGTTTAGTCGTAGTAGCACCAGGTATGGGAGTAATCATAAATCCACCAGTTTCAGTTTGCCACCAAGTATCAACTATCGGACACTTACTGTCACCAATAATGCGATGATACCACATCCAAGCCTCCGGGTTAATCGGTTCTCCTACAGTTCCCAACAAACGTAGAGAAGTTAAATTTCTGGCATTGGGATGTTGTTCTCCCATTTTCATTAATGCTCTAATAGCAGTGGGAGCAGTGTAGAAGATGGTAACGCCATATTTTTCTACTACATCCCAGAGACAACCAGGATTAGATGCTCTAGGTGCCCCTTCATACATGAGGCTAGTGGCACCGTTGGAGAGAGGACCATAAACAATGTAACTATGTCCTGTAATCCAACCTACATCAGCAGTACACCAATATACATCTGTATCTTGGAGGTCAAATGCCCATTTATTGGTAACGTGGGTATAAAGATTATAACCGCCTGTAGTGTGTACGACTCCTTTGGGTTTGCCTGTTGTGCCACTCGTGTAGAGGATAAATAGCATATCCTCACTATCCATCGGTTCCGCTGGACATTCCCCAGAAGCACCTTTTTGGAGTTCATGCCACCAATGGTCACGCCCTGGCTCCATCTGGATTTTTTGGGCAGTACGTTTGACAACTAAAACATTTTCCACAGTGGGGGCACCTGCTACTAATGCTTTGTCTACTTGTTCTTTGAGGGGAACAATAGCATCTTTGCGCCAACCTCCATCAGCAGTGACGACTAATTTTGCCTCAGCATCGACAAGGCGGTTTTTGAGAGCATCAGCACTAAACCCACCAAAAACAACTGTGTGGGGTGCGCCAATTCTCGCACAAGCTAACATGGCGATCGCTGCTTCAGGAATCATGGGCATATAGATACCGACGCGATCGCCTTTTTTAACTCCCAATTGTTTAAATACATTTGCCATTTGGCAAACTTCTCGATGGAGTTGGGCATAGGTAAGAGTGCGAGAGTCACCTGGTTCCCCTTCCCAAATTAGGGCTGCTTTATTTCGTCGCCAGGTGGAGAGGTGGCGGTCTAGACAGTTATAAGAAATGTTAATTTTGCCATTAACAAACCATTTCGCAAAAGGTGGTTGCCAGTCGAGAACTTTGTCCCATTTTTGGAACCAGTCTAATTCTGTTTCAGCTAGTTCTGCCCAAAATCCTTCTGGGTCATTTTTAGCTTTTTCGTAAAGTTGTTTGTATTCCTCTATGCTTTTAATATGGGCTGTTTGGGAAAATTGTTCTGGTGGTTGGAAAAGACGTTTTTCTTCTAGGATTGATTCGATAGTCGATTCTGACATTTGTTTTCTGTATTTATAGTTACTACTAATAATTATTGTGAACCTAAAATAAACATAAGAATCTTTATTTTTTTTAAGCTAGTTTTAAGATTTCTCAGGCTAATTTTGCCGTTTTCCTATACCACTTAAAGGTAAATTAGTCAATAGATGAGAAAGTATTATTCTTACTTTTTGGGAATATTTTGATTAGTTATAATTTCCTAGTAATTAATCCCTAATAATCACAATCAAACGCTACAATATAAGTTATTATATAAAACGTTTTTAAAGATTCAGTAAAATGGGTCTTATGCTAGGAGGGTGATTGCAAGCAAGAGAAATCGAGCCTAAGCTAAAACAACTTAGCCGTCTTGCCTGGTCAACCGAACCTGCGTTAGCCCAAAGGTTAGATGAAGTCAGGCGTTGGATTAAGGATATTAGACCAGGCTTGCTAACTCAAAAAGGTGTCTTAGTTGGCTTTTTGTTAGAATTAATTAAGGATGGAGAATTTTGGTTAAAATTACAATCTTTAACAAAAGAAGAAAGACAAATATTTTTGCAGCACCTGCCACCTCCAGTTATATACTGGTACGAAAATCTTTTTCCAAAATGGTTTAATGAAAACGATCATAAATTTTATATATGGAAACAAAAGTTAAGATCGGGAGAGTTTAATCAAGAAGATGCTGAACTAATAGAATCTGTCGCTCGTCAGATTAAAAGTCGTGATGGTTGTGTTGTACATCGTTATATTGCAGATTTGTCTATGGCAACAGATGTCATTGTGAGTAGTAGCACAGGTAAGCCTCTCTGTGTTCAACTCACTACTATGTCCGGTGAACTTTGTAATGATAAATATCAAGAATGGAAAGATACATTAAAGCAATGGCAAATTAGACGGGGGATTTTTGTTAGTTATAATCCCGGTCAAGATAGTTCTGTTATTAAATTAGTAAATCTTGTTCTGCATAATAGCAAACATTTAAAGGAGGCTAAATACATTAAATTTTGTTTTAGATAGGAATTCGATCGACTTCTATTGAATTTAGGACTTATGCACTTCAACCAAGAAACCGGGTTCTTGACCCTAATTTTTTGAATATACAAAAATTTTTCTCAAGAAATTACGTTTTTGCCTAAGTCCTTAAATCTTGAATTTGTGAATAAAACTATACATTTTAACAGTAGGCAGCATATATGGTAACAACTAGCACAACTCTGTCAGATAAAGAACCTTTAGAAAAAGTTTGGCAAGCTTTCCAAGCCGCCCAACAGTTACAAGAAGACCGACTAGCTTGGGGCATTAATCATGTCAACTTATATGTTGAAAATGTTGATGGAGATTGGCTGGAAAATTGGGGTGAAGAGGAGGAAGAGGAATTAGCTGAAAAGTTAGTGATAAATTCATAACAGTCTCTAAATTTATCAAATTCCTTGAGTCTTTGTCTGATCCAATTTTTTAACACAAACCACCAAAGTTAGAAAATACCATTTAGTGCGAGAACTTACGTTAGCAAAGCTTTGCGTTAGCAAATGTAAAGCTTGCGGTTTTACTGTATACAGAGACTTTAATGCTGCTTTCAACCTAGAAGTCAGTAGGTGGAGTTCCTACCGATAAAACCCTTGTGGACAAGATAAGTTAGAGACTGCGGTCATATAGAAGCCCTGAAAGAATCTATTTAAAATTATAGATTGAGAGTAGGGGAGTAGGAGAGATTGGGTGTATTAGATATCTCCCACTCATCCAATCATCAAATCAATTATTACCCATTTTTTATCAATTACTTCTCCTGATCAGCTATTTTCTGGAGATACGGTTAGGGCTTCTATAAAAACTCAAATAACAATCATTTTAATTGAGGGATATTTGAGTTCAGATACTAGATATTCTGATAATGATTGATGTTTCATTTTATCAATAGTTTTCCCCAGAATATTTGCCATTTTTTTCAAATAATTCCAGACTAACATGGCACAAGCTTTTCTGTTTTTGGGAATTTCTGCCCGACGACATTGGCACCCATCCTAGCCCTGGCGCGTTGTTTACAGCGCTTTTCAGATGGATAAACCATATTGTCATAACCAAAACTCTGTAGTGCTACTTAAACATTTTATGCTCGGAAAAATGCCTCAAAGTAGCTCTAGACAAGGGAATTACGTCGAGGCCCTAAAAATCGCTAGAACCCGTGCTTATTCAGAAGTTATGCCTTTTTGAGGTAAAAGCCTTTTCCAGTATATATTTGAGCCTTTTTTCTGGCTCTATTTTGTTTAAGTCCCGCTATCTTTTTCGTAAGAATAAATTCCCTGTTCCCTCTTCCCTGCTCCCTACCCTACCAAAAAGTCTATATCTTTTTCACCAGATGTCTAATTATCAGGGTTTAATATCAGAGATTACTTTTAACTTTTGACTTTTGATTTTGAACTTTCCTGACTCCTCCAGGAATCAATTCTTTAACTAACTGCCAAAAATATTTTATTGGGGGAATTTCTATCCGATCGCTAGTTGTTACTACTACCACTTCACGACTCCAAACAGGATCTTTTCTTGAAGATACCTTAGAATTAGTCAAAGTCCTATCTATACTTCTAATAGCTAGAGTAGGATCAAGCTTGGCATCTATTAAAGCTGAATGTGGAAGTAGAGCAATTAAATTTCCTTGTCGCACTACTCCTCGGAAAGCATCCAGGGTATTTAACTCTAATGCAGCATTAAGTTTTGCTCCTAGTCGCTCAAATTGTTCTTTGACTAATCTCTGCATTCCATACCCATCTTTGAAAACGACTTGAGGGTAGCGAATAAGTTCCACCCAGGGTATTTGTTCGTATTCGGTGAGGGGATGCTTTGCTGCCATTAATACTTCTATAGGTTCGGTGTAGAGAAGATCCATTACCATTTCTGGACTGGTGGTGAATAAGCGGTTATTCATTACAATGGCCATATCTACTAAACCGTCTTTGAGAACTTTGAGGGTGCGATCGCTTCCTAGAGCAGTTACTCGTAATTTGACTTCTGGATAATGGCGACAAAATCTTTGCAAAACTGGAGGGAGGTAGGCAGCACAGACGGAGTGAATAGCTGCGACACATAATTCTGGCTGTTTTCCGGCGAGCATTTCGGCTATTTCTTGGGTGGCATTTTCCCAAGCTTGGCAAATTTTCCGGGCATAGGGCCACAAACATTCCCCTGCTAGGGTGAGTTTGGCTTGGTTGCTACGGTGGAATAGGGGGGCCTCGACTTCTGTTTCTAAGGCTTGTATTTGCCGACTGACTGTTGATTGAGTGATGTTACATTTTCGCGCTGCTTCTTGAAAGCTACCCGTTTCTGCAACCCATAGAAAGGCTTGCAACTGCTCTAGGCGCATGGAGTTTTGCTGATATTTTTTACAAATTTATAATTATAGCAGATTTGTTGCTTTGATTGAGTAGAGTATGATACAGGTTTTTTCTATTACCAGGAAAAAATGGTAGGATAGTGAATCAACGCACCTTAAATTTTGCTTACGGAATTGATTGGCGCTCAAGGAAATTTTTTTGATTTATTCCCTATCCAAGGGTAGGCTTTAAACCTTAATTGTTGAATGAATAATTAATTATTGATGCTTCAACTCTTAATTATTAATTATTAACTATT
>JBCDJM010000056.1:0-29838 GCA_038747755.1 Cyanobacteria bacterium P01_H01_bin.35 | reverse complement strand
GAGTCAGGAGTTTGAAAGATTTAGGAGTCAGGAGTCAGGAGTTTGAAAGATTTAGAGCATAAATTTTTAAATTAGCCCACGCTAGAAAATCTGTATTAAGATCAAATAATTTTGCGATTATTGTATAACCGGATTTTATATAAGAGGAATAGGTAGGGCTTGATTGCCAGCCAAATATCATTTATAACATTCTTTTTTCACACTTGTTACTAATAATTACTTTGAGAATATTAGTGTCATCTAAAGTATGGATAATTGTCATTCGTATAATTACTCATTTTTTAGAGTATTTTAATTCCCAGGACTTACCCATAGACGCTAGATGTGGGGGCAATTTCCTGCGGAATGCTGCGCAAACATGAATTGTCCCTACAGAAAACACAATTTATAGATGTTTTGCGTAAGTCCTGATTCCTTTACTGTAATTAGTATAACTATATAGTTCAGTTGCAGCACTCTTTAGGATAGTGAGGTAAAGTTTTATTAATTCTCTATTGCCTGTTAGCTAAAGTTTTGTAACTCATCAAATACAAAACTGCTTTAATCTAAATATCGATAATTGTCATTCGTATTATCACCTATATTTTATTGAAAAAAATATTGTAGAAAATCCATAATTCTACTGTTGCTACTAAGATAAAATTTTGTTTATCATAGTGAATGTAAAGCAAACATAAAAAACTTATATTCCGCCTATCTGACACAGATATCTTAATTACTAAAAGCTTTGCTATATCTGATTTTAAAAATAGTCATAATTATTCTCAGAATATCCGGAATTTAGGATAAAACCATTGTAAATTCTGCTTGTATACATACTAACTAATGTTAGTGATTTGTACTCATGGGATTTAGAACGAACACATCTAGAAAATTAAACTATAAATATATCTAAGACGCCCAAATTATTCCTAAAGTCTAACTTTAGCACTTAATTTGCTAAGTATTTTTACTTTTTGCAGAACTTAGATACACCCTAGAAGTATCTATTAAAACAACAAAAAAAACAATTATTCTCACATCTACCTATGAACGAACTTCAGCTTGACCCCAACACTCAACTGGTAACAGTTAACGATCCTTCACCCACTATTTCAGTGTTATGGGACCGCGCAGTCCAACAAGCAGTTATTAATACTAGAGTAGGTCCAACTATCGCTTCTCGTGCCTATTCTATGGTACACACAGCTATCTATGATGCTTGGGCTGCTTACGATCCATTAGCAGTGGGAACTCAGTTAGGAGACGATCTACAACGTCCTGAATCTGAAAACACAGAAGCTAATAAAGCTGAGGCCATGAGTTTTTCTGCTTACCGGGTGCTGACAGATTTATTCCCCGATCAAGTAGAAATTTTCAATGATGTGATGGTAACTCTGGGATTCGACATTGAGGATCTTGACGAGGACGATGAAGATATGTCCGATCCGTCTGTTATTGGTGAACTTAGCGCGGAAGCACTATTAGCCTTCCGTCAGAATGATGGTTCTAACCAGCAAGGAAATGATCCCAATGGTGATGGTACTCCCTACTCCGACATAAGTGGTTATCAACCTCAAAATCCTGCTGGAGATCCTACTAACATAGAGCTTTGGGCTCCCGAAAATGTTCCTATTGACGATCCAAATGCTCCAGTCCAAAACTTCCTGACTGCACACTGGGGTAATGTGACACCCTTTGGCCTTGAATCAGGTGATGAACTACGACCAGTAGCACCAGAACCATTTTTGCTGGTAGATGGTGAGGTAGACTTAGACGCAGGTACAATTACTTTGGCAGACCAGTCTGTAGTCCCTATCAGTAAAGATATTATTGGCACTATTATCAATCCTGAATTTATTGCTCAAACAGAAGAGGTAGTTAATTTTAGTGCAAACCTGACAGACGAACAAAAGTTAATTGCGGAATTTTGGGAAGATGGCGGTAGTACATCCTACCCGCCGGGAACCTGGATGAGTTTCGGTCAATTTGTTTCTGCTAGAGATGAGCATACATTAGATCAGGACGTAGAACTATTCTTTAATTTAGGTAACGCGGTATTTGATGCTGGTGTTGCTACTTGGGAAGCTAAAGTTCACTACGACTATGCTCGTCCAGTGCGCACAGTCCGCGAATTAGGCGAACAGGGTTTGATTGGGGAATTTAATGAAGAGCTTGGTGGTTTTGCTATTGAAGCTTGGGTACCAGGACAAGGAACTCAAACAATTCTAGCAACTGATTTTCTCACCTATCAAACTCCCGGTAGCGATCCTTCTCCTCCTTTTGCTGAATATGTATCTGGTCATAGCACTTTCAGTGCAGCAGGTGCAGAAATTCTCCAACGGTTTACTGGCGATGATGAATTCGGTGCTTCGGTAACTTTTGCCCCTGGTGAGTCTCGTTTTGAACCTGGTGTAACACCAACAGAAACTGTAACTCTGGAGTGGGAAAGTTTCAGCGAAGCTTCTGATGAAGCTGGTTTTTCTCGTCTTTACGGAGGAATTCACTTTGAGGATGGTGATGTCAATGGTAGGTCTCTTGGGCGACAGGTAGCTGGAGAAGTTTGGGAAGAAGCTCAGTCTCTACTTACCCCCAATAAGATAATGGGTACACGCAGAGATGATGAGTTAATCGGAACTGATGTAAATGATTACATACATAGTGGGCCTGGCAATGATACTATTGAAGGTTTGGATGGTAATGATTTAATCCATTCTGGCAAAGGTGACGATATAATTAATGCTGGTGGAGGTCGCGATATTATTGGTGCTGACAGGGGTGATGATATTATTACTGGTGGAACTGGTGCAGATATGTTTGACTTCCGGAGTGATTATGGGAATGATATTATCACTGATTTTGAAGACGGAATAGATTTGATTCGTTTAAGGGGTGGTCTGGAGTTCGAGGATTTGACAATTGCTCAGGTAGGCAGCGACACTAGCATTACTGGTGACGAACTTTCTATTACTTTGCAGGGGGTAGTGGCCAGCGATATCGGTAGTAATGATTTTGTCGAGATTTTGGCTTAAGCAAAAATTTAAAGAACCTGCCAGAAGCAAAAAATTTTTTGAAATTAAAATTATCAAAAAAAATCATAAGCCGTTAGGCTTCATAAAACTGATATGAAATATCACCATATTAAAGTTTTCAGGTAGGTCAACCAGACAATAAAAATACTACCCCAGTAGGGACGTTTCATGGAACGTCCCTACTTTGGTCTATTAATCATAAAAATCCCAGATTATGTTAAGTATATTAACTCAATCGGATCATAAATTCAAACACATGGTATTTTAGAAGTAAAATCCGTATGCTAATGATTTAGTTGCCATCAAGAACCTTTATAGGAGACTTTTGGTTAAGAATAATTATAGGGAATCAAAATATATGTTCTGAAAATATTTCATACCTAGAGTGTGATTAATATTCAGTATATTTCTTATATAATTTTAGCTAAAAAAAATGAATAAAAGGTTTACTAACTTTTAGTATTTAAGATAGCGACTAATGATTAGCAAGAATCTCCTTTTTTCAGGGTAGGAGGCATCTATGAAATCTACAAGTAAACGAATCATCATCAGTGATTCCTATCAGCAACAAATCTACAGAGAAGAAGAAAAAATTTATAATCACTTTTTGAAATTGGTTTCGATTGAATCAATTGATCAAATGATTGAGCGATTTCGGAGACTATTTTTGCAATCTTCTCCATACCAAACTCCAGAAATATCGACAGCACTGGAGAGAATTGTACAATTCCCTGAATGTGAAGAAAAATTTAACTACATCCTCAACCGTTGCTGTTATATTTTAATTAACCACCAACAACAACATCAAGATAAAAAAAATGTTTTAGAAAAATTAATTAAGTTGTTTAGTGAAGTAACCTCTAAATTTGACTATTCTAATTATAGAAAAAAAATATTAGAACTTGTCAGAGGTTTTACTAATACTCAACAATACTTGAGCTTGAAAAGTTTGGCAGCAGTGATGAATCAAGGATTTGAAAGTAAGAGTCACAATAGCTTAAATCAACCTTTGAAAATTATTATCCCCCGCTATCCTTATCTATATAACTATTTGTTATTAACTCCAAATAGTAGTAGCGAATATCAACAAGCAATCATCAAACTACAAGAGCAAAAACAGCAAAAATTTGAAATTAATTTATCCCGGTACATAACTAATCAAGCTAGACTAGAACTTTGCAAATTTCCGAGATTACAATCACTTCAACAATTACAATCTATCAAAAATCCTACCTTATTATCTAATGATGAACTCTTATTATCTATCAAACAATTTGTGGGTAAAGTAGAAGGTAGGGAGACTTATAGAGATTATGCTAAACGATTTTTAACTTATACAACAATACCTCAACCATATCACTGTTTTAAAGATAGTTTTTATGAATATCTAAGTACATCATTTGATGTGGAATCCAAACAAATTCGAGTTAGGTTCAAGCAGCAACTCTACAAGCATTTACAAAATGTTATGTCTGAAAATGATGATCAGCTATTTAATGAATTTTTAATGAGGAAGACTTGCAGCAAAATGTTGAGTTTTTTAATTGTTAATAATCAAAAACAACTGCAACATTTTTTGTTTGTTAACCTGATTGGCAATTTAGGACCGACTATAACAACAGGGCTACTACTAAAAATATTATTAGTTTGTCAACAGGTTAGACCAGGTTTAGAACAACGATTTGCAATATTGTTTAACCATTACGAATCTTCTACGCAAAAACAAGTTCAATGGTTAGTCAAAGCACTAGAAAATATGCAAGTAGCCTTAAGTACAAATTTTGGTAGAATTGACGTTTCTTTTATTCATTAATTATGGTTTGCTGAAAAAGTATGAGTGGTAGGGCTAGGAGTCAGGAGTCAGGAGACAGGAGACAGGATAAATGGGAATTTAGAGGAGGTAGGAGTAAGAATTGCCCCTTAATTTTTCTGCCCAACTCTTGCCTAAAATCCTAACTTTTTGATTGTTTTAGATTGAAAAAGGCGCACTTTTTTCGACCTAAAAAGGGTAACTTTGATATTTAATCAGCAAACCCTAATTATATAGCTAAGAAAGAACTGGTGAGGACATAGACTGACTATAAATCTTAGAGTAGCAAATGTTTTTAAACTATTCCCTATTCCCTATTTTTTCCTATAAATCAAACAGATTTTTGAGACGATTTCTTACCCAAATTACAGGATTTTTATCATCTTCTTCTGCATCAACTAATCCCAATATTCTAAGTTCATTTTGACGTTCAGATAATTCCTCTTGATGTTTAGCTAATTCTTGCACAATTACCTCTGCTAATTCTGGATTTTCATGCAATATTTTTTCAAAGCCTTTTTTATGAATAGCAAATAAAATAGTATCTTCAATTGCCCTAACAGAAGCTGTACGAGGAATACCTAACATTAAAGCTAATTCTCCGAAAAATTTTCCAGCTTTTAGAGTAGTCAAATGTTTATTAATTTTTTCCACAAAAACTTCTACTGAACCAGAAAGAATAATATAAAAAGTATCACCAGGGTCTCCTTCATGGAATAAAAAATCTAATGGCTTGAGACGTTTTCTATATCCTACTTCTATTAGTTTTCTTAACTCCACATCAGTAAAATTTTCAAAATAAGTAACTTGCATTAATAAATCCCTAGCTGATAGAGGTTTATTAGATATAAAATGATGATTTTTTAACCCATGAAGAACAGTATTTTGAGATGATTCTAAATCTTGGGAATCCTGTGGATGATGAAGATATATATTAAAATGATCCCAAGGAATTAAAATACCTTGTTTATGCAAATTATGCTGAATTATAAACCGTAAAGAACTCATATAAATTGGTTCATTATAAATTTCATTTACCCATACCCATAATTGAAATTTAAAGGCATTATCTTGAAATCCTAAAAACAAAACTTTTGGAGGTGGTTCTCGTAATACTGCTGGTTCCATATAAGCTGACATTAATATAGCTTCCGTAACTAATACAGGGTCACTATCATCAGAAACAAAAACATCAACTTCAATTCGACCTTGAAAATTATCGTAGGTTAAGTTATGTATTTTCCCTTCTATTAACATCCCATTAGGAATAATTACATGACTATCTTTTAATGTTCTAATTCTAGTTGAACGTAAACCAATTTCTTCGACGAAACCTAAATCATTTTCTAATTCAATAAAATCTCCTATTTTTATTGGTCTTTCTATTAGTACATTCAAACCACTAATAAAGTTTTTAGTAATGTTCTGAAATCCTAAACCAATTCCTACACCCAAACCCCCGGCTAAAACTGCTAATGAGGAGACATTAAAGCCTTGTGTTTGGAGAATAACTATCACACCAAGGGTGCTGAGTCCATAGCTAAATATTGTAGATATTGCTTCTCGGTTAGCTTTATCTATTCCTAGTTTTACTAACAAAACTTTTTTAAGTAAATTTTTGAATAGTCTACCTAAGAGTAGGACGATTATTAAATATATACCTAGTTGGAAAAGTAAACTCAAAGATATATAAGTATCTCCTATAAAAAGTAGAGGAGTTGTAAAAACTTGAGCTAGATTTACTAATAATTGTTGTATTATTTTGAGCATAGGTTTGAAGAAAGGAAGAGGGAAGAAGGAAAAAGAAAAAAAAATCCTTTTAGCCAATCCTTCTATTACAGAATAGGTGATTATTAATTATTAATTATTGAATGTATTTTGAGCTGGAAGTTGTAAATAGCTGAGTGAGCAGCGCCATAATATTTTATCTAACGGGATTTGGTTAATAAATCGCATTTTGGCTTGGGTTTAGAGACTAAACCCCTACAGTTTTTTTTCAACAATCATTTCATACTGCCATAGAGTTTTAAATTGTTATCTATGCTTATGTTGTAACATTTTATCGTAGGGGTTTGGTTTCCAAATCCCATTTTGGTTTGGGTGAAGAATAAAACCCAGTTTCTAGAAGAAACCGGGTTTTAATAAATTAATTATTCAGGGGAAATTTTTCATCAAAAAAGAATAAGAATTTCCTACGGAATGCTCCGCAAACAGCTTTTTGAAGAAATTAAGCGAACAAATTAGTTAATAACTCGCATTTGTGTTTTGTATATAGATTTTGTATTCCCTATTGCCTTTAACAAAAATTGAATATAAAGTCTAAATACTAAACACCTTAGCTGATAGCTGTTAGCTGACTGCTGAATGCTTACAAAAAAGATAGCTAATTGTCTTTTTTTGGACTCACAATATACTCAGATGAAACCTGTTCAATCTTTTCTAATTTTACCAATGCCTGATAAAGTATGGCTGAAACTTCAGCACGAGTAGCAGGTTTATTTAGATTCAAAGTTGTCACATCTGGATGATTGACTACTAATCCAGCAACAGTTGTGGCAGCTATTTTTTCCTTAGCCCAATCAGGTATTTCTTCCTTGTCTTTGTAAATACTTAAAACCTCATCGGGATTAGATGGAATTTCCAGATTTAAGCCAGTAGCTAAAGAAATTAATACCTCTAATCGTGATACTTTTTGTTCTGGGCGAAAAACATTCCCTGGATACCCACTTAAAAAACCTGATTTAGTAGCTGTTTGAATTTCGGTTTGAGCAATAGAATTTGCTTTTACATCTTCATAATTAACAGATTTTCTAGTTGATTTTTCCTCAAATACTTTAGAAATGTTACTGGCAAATTCAGCTCGCGTGATAGGTTTATTTGGCTCAAATTTATCATTATCAATCTGAGCCATAAGATTATTTTCTGCTAAAGGTTGAATGAAATTACTTGCCCAAAAACTATCAGGAACATCAGAAAATTTAACTGTACTAGTAGGAGATATTTCAGGGGATGGCACTTCTGTACTTACTAGCGGAGTTTCAGGAGTTTCTACCTTTGGAGAGGGAGAAGTTTCTGTTGCTTGCGGCGACTCAGGAGTTTCTACCTTTGGAGGAGGAGAAGTTTCCGTTGCTTGGGGCGACTCTGTTGTTGGGGTAGGAATAGGAGGTGCCACAGGTAAAGTCTCAGTTGCTATGGGAGAATCTACAACTTCGGGTGATATAGTAGATGGAGATTCAGATAACATATTGCCAATACCCAATGCTGCCAAATTCTTGCCAACTTCTGGAGCAGCTTTTTGATTAGTTTTTGGCGGTTTAGTTAATTGGGGTTTTGTCTCAGTCTTTGTCTTGACTTCATCCAAACCCTGAATATTTGGCTCTAACTCCTCAGCAGTATTAGTAATAGGAGTCAAAGCAGCTAGACTTGTTCCTAATTCTTCAGAAGTTAGAGATGTTCGATCCATATTTGATGCTGACTCACCAGTAGGAGTCTTAAGTTGAGGTATGCCTAAGCTAAAGATTGACTCCTCAGCAGCAATATTGGGACTATCAACAGTTTCAGGTAGAGATGTAGAAACAATGGGTTTAGAAAGTAGATTAAACCCATTATTTTCTCTAGTTGTTGCCCAGAAAAATATGCTGCCAAAAGTCGCTAAGGCTACAAATATTGCAATCCACTCATCACGTTCTACTGGCCTTGGCCGTGATGGTGGTTTTGTCGGTGTATTTGTCATGGCTATTCTTTTTATATAGCGACAGCTCTAGATTAGACTAATATTACGAATTAAAAAAATGGTCATCATTGTAGTGCCGTGTCTAGACTAAAATTGTGGTTTAGGAGCGAGTAACCTAGAACAGTAAGAATTAAACTTTTGACTTTTGACTTCTACTAATGATTACCGAATAATTAAATCCTCCCCCCATAGGTTAGGGCTGTTTCATTCTCGATAGACACGGAGACGCGGAGACAGGGAGACACGGGGATGGAGGCTTTTAATTTATGATTAAAAGTTGACTTTTCACCATTTTAGTCAGAGCAAAAGGGAAGCTTATTGGCTGAAAAATCGGCAAATGGGTGGTAATTTCATTGTTCCACAACCCCCTCATCTCTCGTTCTCTCGCTCATCGTTAATCTATAATACTTTGAAACAGCCCTGCCCCCATAGGGGAAAAAAAGAAATAATATTTCCTTATATTCAATCAACAACGGTTTTAACCAGAGGTAATTATCCATTAATGAATAAACCATTAATTATTGCTCACCGAGGTGCATCTGGCTTGGTGAAGTTTGAAAATACTTTAGAATCTTTTGCCAAGGCTATTGAGTTAGGGGTTCCAATGGTAGAGTTTGATGTTAGAAAAACTCTGGATAATTTATTTGTTGCCTTTCACGATGAATCAATTAATGGGATAAAACTTAGTGATTTGACTTATCAACAACTTTTAGATATTTCACGGCAAAAAGGTTTTGAAATTCCATTAGTAGAAGATGTGCTGAAGTTGTGTCGGGGAAAAATTAAACTTGATATTGAATTGAAAGAAGCCGGATATGAATTGGAGATAGTTAATTTAGTCAAAAAATATTTAGATTATCAAGATTATGTGATTAAATCTTTTCTTGATGCTGCGATTATTGCTGTTAAAAAAGCAGATAATCAAATTACAACTGGTCTATTGTTAGCACTTGGGAATCCCGAAAATTTAATCCTTACTCAATTATCAGAAATTTTTCCAGAATTTCGTTTATTTATAACTAAAGCTGATTTTGTTTCCCCTAATTATCAGTTAATGAAATTGGGTTTTGTCTGGCGGATGAAACTGATGAATAAGAATATCTATGTTTGGACGGTTAATGATGAAAAATTAATGGCTGAAATTGTTAATAAAGGAGCTTTTGCATTAATTACAGATAGACCAGATTTAGCTTTGAAGTTATTTTATAACAATTAGTGGTAGCTATTAATATTTTTTTTTCTCTTTCCTACTATACTACGGAAAGCTTTCCTACAGAATGCTCCGCATTCATGTCGGCGATAGCCGAAATCGCTTTTTGTCCCCTTAAAAGGGCAGGAGGTTTGAGACCCTATTTTTTGTCAAAGTCAGATTTATATTGACTTCCATAGAACTGTTTCAAGGTAAAAAATGATAATAATAGCTCAATATAGCTTGCTACTGACTATTAAAAAAAGAGCCTCTCATAACCAAGAGGCTCTATATAGAATTTTGGGCATTGCATAATTGCGGGATGATTTTGTCATAGAGGATAAACGTCCCCGTATCCCTGTGTCAGCCTCAATCATCCCAGTATTCAACAACGCCGAATTTTGACAAGATAGGAAGCGATCGGGATTTTAATTTAGCATAAATTGATTTTATTTAAGCTTTGTTGGCTAATTTCTTTTTGGATAAAATACCCGCACCAGCAAACAAACCTAAACCAAGTATAGCAGAAGGTTCAGGTACTCTCCTAGTCTCTTCAGAAAACAAAGCACCAGAGAATTGAGCTGTAAGTGTTTCACCATCTTCAACTTGTTGCTCAATATCGCTTGCTAATGCATCGTTAAATTGAATTGTTATGTTACCTGAACCATCACTTTGATCGCCATCTGCGCTGAAAAATGTTCCCTTTAGGATTATATCTACAGATGTATTATCTCCACTCTGAATAAATTCTCCTATAGAAGCTTCTTGTAAGTTAAATACATTATTATCACCAAAATCTATGAATGGAATAGGTGCTGAAAATGGATTAAATACTACAGGACTTGTGATAGTTGTCTCCATACCAGCAAATTGGTTAAAACTACCTATTGCAGTAGTGGAACTAATAAAAAGATTAGTTGGATTGAACTCGAAATTCAACTCCTCTTGTGTAAGAGAGGCAGCACCGAGACCAACAAATTGAAATTCACCAATTAGAGCAGCAGCATTAGCAATACCAGCATTAGCCGTTACGCCAGTAAATGCAATTGCAGCAGTGAGACCAGCAAGGAATTTAGAGTTAAGAATGTTCATGGTTTTAATTTTCGTGTGTTTAATTAGCTGATTTAATCTTTAGAAATCTCCGATAATTCACCTGAAACCCCTTTAAAAAGGTTATTGAATCCTGATTTGCCGGAGATAGCTTTTGAACTAGGCCATATTTTTAATGACACCCAACTCTGTGTGTTACAGGTTAACTGCCTTTGTTTTTCTGTGTACTTTTACATATTATGACACTTAATTGAAATTTTGAGTCAGTCAAATTGCTGAAAATAATTGTGATTCAAATCATTGTTACAAATATGATCAATCACCACTTTTTGAATCAAATAATGAATTCATTATAGGCAAATATTCTAAAAGCTTTACTGTGAAAGCTTTATGGAAAAATAATATTTAACTCCAAAGCTTTATAGGAATGGCCAAAAAATGGTGTGAATTGTGTAAACACTTAAGCTATATGTAATTTATTTGACTTAAAGTTCTAAATAATGTTCGGCAGGCAAAAAAAATCTCATTCGAGTTGCAGTACGAAATGTGAAGTAATAATATTTGGCGATCGCATCACAAATCAGAAAACTACTGAAAAAAAACCTAGTGGACTGACACAGCTAAAATGCTGCGTTAGATGGGGAAATGGGGAGATGGGGAGATAAACACACCTAGAAACAAAAATCTATTGCACAGTTTTAGGTGTGCCACTGCACTAGGAAGGTTTCATGGAACATCTCTACTCTCAAGAGGTTGGATAAAAGGTTTATGTAATTTCTGGAGATGTCTAACATAGAAACCGTAAGTTTAACTTAGAGTACATTTTAGGTAGTGTAATAGGCATCTTGCCTGCACCACTGGTGTAGCTCACTTAGATTAAATTCGCTGTAATTACTTAGTTAAGCAGGAAAATAATCAATGCTTTGGTTTTTATTAGCTACTTCAGTAGCTTTTCTTCAATCTGTTAAAGATGTTTATAACAAAACACAACTCAAAAATTTTGATGAGTATATTATTGGATGTAGTCTGACATTTTTTACCTCTCTATTTTTAAGTCCTCTATTATTTTTGATTGACATTCCTCAGTTGGGAAATAATTTTTGGTTAGCTCTATTAGTCAGTGGTTCTTTGAATGCGATCGCTTACATACTTTATCTCAGAGCTATTAAGATTTCTGACTTATCAATTATTGCTCCTATTACCACTTTTAGTCCCTTATTTTTGTTAATAACTTCCCCATTAATTGTGGGAGAATTTCCTCAGCCACTTGGTATAATAGGGGTATTCTTAATTGTATTAGGTTCTTATCTATTAAATCTCAAAGAAAAACAGAGAGGATATTTAGCTCCATTTCGAGCTATCCTCACAGAGAAAGGTTCACGACTAGCTCTGTTAGTAGCTTTTATTTGGAGTATTAGCGCTAATTTTGATAAAGTAGGTGTGCAAAATTCTTCACCTATTTTTTGGGGAATTTCTGTATTTTTCACCATATCAATTTTCTTATTACCAATTGTTTTATATAAATCCCATCAGAATCTATATAAATTAAAAACTGGTGGCTGGAAATTAGCAGTCTATGGTATGATTAATTCCGTAGCAATAGGATGTCAAATGATAGCCATAAATCTTACCTTTGTTGCTTATGTAATTTCAGTCAAAAGAACAAGTGCATTATTTAGTGTTATTTTGGGAAAAATAATTCTCAAAGAAAAAGGCATCAAAGAACGATTATTAGGTGCAGCAATTATGGTATCAGGAGTATTTTTAATTACTATTTCCCAACTCAAATAATCACAACTTATGCAGAAACCGGGTTTATGAACTAAAATTTGCAACATCAACTATTAAATTAGGCTAATATACCGGGTTTATTAGTTGGGGTGCATAAGTTCTAATAATAAAAAACATGACTTTTGACTTACAAACAAGATTAAAAAATCATCTAAAAGAAATAGTGCGCGATCGCGACCCATATTTAGCATCAGGAGGACATTTTTATGTCAGACAATATATTCATCAGGAATTTTCACAATGGGGAAATGTAGAAATTGATAAATTTCAGGTTGGAGGCAAAATTCATCAAAATTTAATCTTGAATTTACCTTCTTTTAAAAACAATAAAAAACGAGAATTACCACCAATATTAATTGGCGCTCATTATGACACAGTACCAGGTACACCAGGAGCAGATGATAATGCTACTGGAGTAGCAGTTTTACTAGAATTAGCCAGAGAATTTTACTCTCAACCTTTGAAATATCCAGTTAGTTTAGTTGCCTTTGATATGGAAGAATATGGATTATTAGGAAGTAAACATTATGCAGAAAAACTCAAACAAAAACAACAACAACTTAGACTAATGATATCTTTGGAAATGCTTGGTTATTGTGACTCTAATCCCAATTCTCAAAGTTATCCTCCTGGATTAAAATATTTTTATCCAAACCAGGGTAATTTTATTACATTAATCGGTAATTTATTGACTGTTATTGATATGTTTAAAATGAGTATAAATATCAATAAAATAGGAACTAATTGTCAGTGGTTGCCAGTACCAAATAGAGGTTTAATTGTTCGCGATACCCGTCGTAGTGACCATGCACCATTTTGGGATAGAGGATATAAAGCTATAATGATTACCGATACTGCCAATATGCGAAATCCTAATTATCATCAAAACAGTGATACTATTGAAACTTTAGATTTAGATTTTCTCACAGGAGTCTGTCAAGGATTAATCATAGCGATGAGAAGTATTTTTTAATTAATGGATAATGGATAATTAATAATTAATAATTGATAATGGATAATTGATAATTGATAATTACCTCTGGTTAAACCTGAGAGGATTGAATATAAGGAAATATACTAGCACTTTTTTTCTCTTGAAATAGAAGGCTTTATGCCAAATTAAAAAAAGACAGTTACATCTTAAGTTGTGATTTATTCCTAGAATAAAAAACTTTATAAATCCAATAAAATTTAAAAATTATAAATTATAGTTATGCAGATAAAATATCAGTTTGCCAAGATATTATTAGGATTAATTTTTGTAGTTATCGGAAGTTACCCAAAGTTAGCATTTGCAAATAACAATTCAATTAAATTCAGCCAACTAAAAACTAATAATTGCCAAACTAACCGACAAGAACCAAATTTTTTAGTATTTGGAGGAGGAGGTACTAAAGAACAAAATGAAATTGCCATTGAAAAAAATGTACTTTACTTTCAACGTACCCTAGAAAAAATGGGATATAACCCATTATCAGCTTCAATATTTTTCGCAAATGGCAATGATGGAAAAGCAACAATTCGCTATATAGACAAACTCGGAAACCAGCAATTTAAAGCACCAGAAATTCCTGATGTTCAAGGTAAAGCCACTTTCACAAATCTCCAGAATTGGTTCCAAAAAACTGCTAAAGAAACATTTCCTCGCCCCATATTTTTTTACTTTACAGGTCATGGCATTGAAAACCCAAATAATTCTAATGACAACGCTCTAATGCTTTGGGAAAATCAACCTATAACAGTTCAGCAATTATCACAAATGTTAGATAAATTACCCCAAGATACTCCAGTAGTAACGATGATGGCTCAATGTTTTTCTGGGTCATTTGCTAATATTATTTATCAAGGTGGCGACCCCAATAAACCTGTGGCACTTCAGACTCGTTGTGGTTTTTTTGCTACTATAAAAACTTTGCCTTCAGTAGGTTGCACTCCAGAAGTAAACGAAGCAGATTATAAAGATTATAGTTCCAGCTTTTTTGCTGGATTAAGTGGTTATAGTCGTACTGGTAAAAGGGTGACATCAGCAGATTATAATCGAGATGGAAAAATTAGTTATGCTGAAGCTCATAGCTTTGCAAAAGTAGATGAAGAAACAATTGATTTGCCTGTTTCAACTTCAGAAGTATGGTTACAAAATCAGGCAACTAATGCTGATATTGAATTAATTTGGGAACAACCAATAATTAATCTTTTATCTAAGGCAAGACCAGAACAACAATATGTAGTTAAATCAATAGTCAAAATGTTTAATTTAGACTTCCAAAAATCTTACATAGAAAATGGTTTAGGAGGCATAACAAAACAAGAAATTAATAATCAAATTGAACGAGCATATTTTCTCCGTTTAGGAATGGAATTAATTAATATTGGTGTAGAACAAAAGATTAGATCTCATTCAGATAAAGAAGCGATCGCTATCCTGGAGCGTTTAATTAAATGTGAAGCAGGTTCGTGGGAAGAGAATTACTTTCTTGATTAGGGGAGTAGGGGAGTAGGTAGGGACGTTCGCATTTTTGTTATGCAACATCCCTACAGGAGTAATTTTTTTGCTCAACTCTTGTGTTTCCCAAAATGCTAACTTTTTGAGCATTAAGCAGCTCAAAAATAGGTACTTTTTCCAGACTTAAAAAGGCTAAAACTTTTATCTGTAAACACTTTGAGATTCAATCAGCAGAGCAATAATCAATACTAAACAAAAAAATGTATCAAACCCATTCATTCTGACTCCTGACTCCTGACTACTTTGATATTCAATCTAACAATAAACTCCCACTACCACCAGAAGGTTCATCCCTAATCATATTCTCCAACTTAAATGTATACAACTCATAAATATCATCAACAACATCATTAGGATCGTCAAACACATCCTCACTCGCATCAAACTCTACTTGACCACTACTACTAGCAACCTTCAAATTTTTAATTGGCGTAATACCAGCTTTAATCACTTCCGCATCAGGTAACTCCCGTCTGAAAGCCAAACTAAAATCAAATTCTTTGACTAAACTCTCAAAATAATTAACATTTTGTCCGCTGCTATAACGCTTTTGCAACTTATTAAAATCAAGACTCTCACCACCAGAAATACTATCAGTATCAGCACTAGACTCAGTTTGAGTTCCTGCCTCAAGATTACCACCACATAAAGGTTTATTCCGACTACCTAACCCATGACTGCCAACTACCCGACCATTACGATCAAAAACAGGTCCTCCACTCATACCAGCAGCAGTTTCATCCGTGTAAAAAATACTATAACCCTGATGCTGCTCCTCAGCATTAATCTTTCCCCTAACTGGACCCCAAGCTAAACGTCGTTGCCTCCGAGCTACTCTTTCACTACATCTACCTGTATGCGGGTCTTGCTCTCTTTCCGGGTCAGGCCACCCAGAAATATAAACTCTGTCACTGAGATTTACCTGACGTGAGTCTCCGAGGGGAGCAACTATATAATTTTTTTTACTTTCAAATGTAATGATCGCTAAGTCTATACCCCTAACCTGATCTGTACCAACAGTATAATCGACTATATTAGTATTGAGAATAAAGCGATCGCGACAACCAAACCTCACCAATACTGTCAATTTTGGACTACCTTTTAGAGGACACCCTCTACCATCATTAACATCTTTAATAATATGAATTTCCCCGTCATAAGTTCTAATTCCATAGTAAGGTTTTCCACCTAATTGTTGCCAATAATCTTTGTTATCCAGGTGTCTTTGTAAAAAATTATGGGCGACAGTCAGCACATAATATTTATTTCCTTTTTTCCCAATAATTACCCCTGAACCTGGATTCCAAATACCTGATTTTCGTAATGGATTATTACGATTTTCTTCTAAGTCTTGCCGTAATTCAGGAGTTAGTGCTGGAGCAATTAGTACAGTTGTTTGTCTGGCGATAGAATTAATTTCTTCTATTGAAAGTTGAGCAAAAGCAGGAGTTGATGCTAGACAACTAAACAATATGCCACCCAGAAGAATAGAGAATTTTTTGTTTTTTTCTCTCAAAAAAAATTGCATTTTTACAGCTACCAAAATTTGAATATTTTCTGATATTTCCTAGTCTAATAAAATACTTCCTCCACCACCTGATGGTTCATCCCTTGTAACATTTTCTAGTTTAAAATTAAAAAGTTCATAAATATTTTCTATCCTATCGTTAGGGTCTTCAAAACTTCCCTCTTTTGTTTGATTTGGATTGACCAATTCAGGTGTTTTATTTTGAGTCATCAATTCAGGATTTTCTAGTATCGTTATATCTGAATTTATCGACCTAGAATTTTCTATTTGGCTACTTACATCAGGAATTTTAATTTGAGGAACTTTTGTTATTTCTGATTGAATTATCCTTTGTGAAGGAGCCTCCAATTTAAAAGATAATTTTATTCCTACCTGATTAATCAATCTTTGAGAATAATTAACATTTTGTGCACTGCTATACTTGCTCTGTAAATTAGAAATTGAATTAGAACTATTATCCAAGTCTAATCTAGAATTATTTTGATTCTTATTTGAGTCATTCTCTAAATTATTTTGAGATTTCAATCCTGGAAAACCTGAGAAATCATTTTTGCTCTTTTTTTCTTCATTTGTTACCCAAGTATTGTCAGACTCAAACTCCTCAAAATCCTGCCAATCATTTTCTGCCTCAAATTGACTTTTTGAAGAGGAATTATTAGACGAAAAATTATTAGAGGAAGAATTATTATTAGATATAGGATCATATATTTGTCCGCAAATAGGTTTATTTGTGGAACCACGACCGTGAATTCCAACTACCTCTCCACGACTATTAAACACAGGACCACCACTCATCCCTGGACGAGTATAATCTGTATAATATAAACCATAACCATTATCTTTTTCACTAACAGGAATAGAAGCTTTTAATGGTCCCCATGCTAGGTGTCTTTGCCTTTCAGGAACAGGATCTTTACAAATTATTTTTCCTGTGGAATCTAATTGCATACTTCCATCAATTTTTAGCTTCGGCTCTGCTTCAATTTTCGGCCAACCAGAAATATAAACAATATCTTCTTCTTGTAATTTACTAGCATCTCCTAAGCTGGCAACAGGATAGTTTTTTTGACTTTCAAAACTAACTATTGCTAAATCATAACCATTTATTTTTTGGTTGTTAAAACAACCAAACCTTACTAAAGCCGTTTCTAATTTTTTATTTTTTATTACTTCTAAGAATCTATTAGTACATTCTCTACCATCTTTTATTTTTGTAACCTTATGAACTTCTCTATCATTTGTTAATATGCCATAAGGTGCATTTTTACTTACTTGTTCCTGACTAAAGTTATGAGTTACTGTTAAAACATAGTATGTTTTACCTTCTTTAGCAATAATTACACCTGAACCTACCGTCCATCTGGCTACAGGTTTTCGATTTAATAAATCCTTTAATTCAGTTTTAGTTAATCGAGGGGCAATTAGAACAGTAGTTTGTTTAGCTATGGAATTAATTTCTTCTACTTTTAACTTGCCAGTAACAGCATCTACATTATTGGCAAGACTAACAAGAATTCCAGCTATAGAAGTAATAAATATATTTCTAATTTTTATCATATTTTTTCCAAAAAAATTAGGTCTAAAACTTCACTTTTTCAGGGGATGAAAAAAACTTTTGTTAACTATTTTAATCCTGATGGTTCACTAGGAGGTACTAATAACTGAAATGACACCTCCTCATCATTTTTCTGTCAAAAAAATATCAACTAATTAATTATTCTTATTTGTAAGGACGTTGCATGCAACGTCGGTACTGCCTCCTGAAATAGAAAGGTTTAATAACACAATGCGACAACGTATTGGAAGATTGGTGCTAAAAACCTTATCGTTTTCCAAAAAATTAAGTAATCACATTGGAGCCATCTGGAACTTCATACATCACTATAATGCCACAATTTGTACTTGACCATTACTATGCAGGACTACCAATTAATTATTAATAATTATTAATTATTGAACAAGATTCAACTTAGGAATAGGAATAGCCCAACTAGCAACAAAAAAGTCTTCCACTAGCTCTTCTGAAGGTTGACTACCATCAGAAAATCGATAAGCATCCAAACCACCAAAACCATATTTTGTCCGACCAATAATCCCAAGCAACTCACCATCTTGATTCAAAACAGGACCCCCACTCATCCCAACTTCAATCTCATTACTCATACCAATTTTGTAGCCTTTCTCTAAGGGTAAATTCAGTACATGAATAACCTTTCCTTTAGTAAAATTATATGGTTTAATTCCTAAATCTAAAGTTGGAACAGAATTTACCGATTTTTGCTCATAATTAGGAAATCCAGTCACATAAACTTCCTCTCCTAAACTTAAATTAAAATTAGCACTAACAACAGCAACTGGGTACTGATTATTTGTGGAAAATTTCACCACTGCCAAATCTATATCTCTAAAATTAAATCTACTATCTTTCTGGGCAGTATATTCTTTTCCATCTGAAGTTAAAACTACAAATTTTCCTTCTCGATCGGAATCAATTACATGGGCGCAAGTTAGTAGAAAATAGTCACTTCCTACTTGAGAAATAATTACCCCAGAACCAGCAATATTTTCTCCTAATAATCTCACAGTAATAGGTTGAGCAAGCGCTTCCACAGCAGGATTTGACTTAAAAGCAGAAATTTCCTGAATTGGCTGAATATTAATTCCTTCAGAGGTGGATGCTACTGGTAAAATGCAAACTTCCAAAAAAGTAGGAATTATTGCCATTAAACTTATCAATTTTTTCATTTAATTAAATTATTATTTTGAGTCAGATTAATCCTCATTTTCCAGCTTTTTTTGTTCTTCAGTTATAGCTTCCTCTATCAACTTTTCCATATCCACTTCCAGTATTTTTTCCTGATTTACTGATGCTGCTTTTAACCGATCATCAATAACTGCCAATTTTTCTACCCATTCATCTCCTTGATTTTTGACATTTTCAGAATCTTTACTTTCAAATATTAAACTACTACTAGCATCACCTTTGAGAGAACTTACTAGATTAATCATAATTTTTCCGTTAGTACCTCTGTTATTACTTCTGAGAGTCCACAACAAATTACTTGAATTACAACCTCCTGGTTTAGCAGCACAAACCACGGCCATACCGTTAATAATTCCTTCACTTAAAGGAGGCATTTTTGGTTTTTCTCCCCTGAGAAAATGCTGATTAAATCTATCTGTAACTGCCTGACATCTAACTCCTGGAGTATACTTATCACCAAATTCTAATGAACCTGTCTGTGTCCATTGAATTAAAGGTCTATTAGCAGCTTTTTTCCACTGTCCAACTATTTCACCTTGACGATTACGACGTGCTTGGTATATTGCTAACTCTGTTTGATTATCTGGTGTACATTCAAACTTATATTTATATGCGTAACGGCGACTAAAACGTATATTTTTAGGATGGACTGAATCTGTGGAAGTATTATCCAGCTCGTTACCAGAAGTATTCAATTGAGCTAATGTACTATTTAAGTTTGTAATTTTTGCCAAACTTGAATGTGCTTCTACTATGAGAATTTGAGCAGCGATCGCTACTACAGATAAAATAGGTAATATCTTTTTTTGTATCATAATTATTAATATTTTCTAAACATCAACAGACTTGAGAAGTTGGTTACCATCGACTAATTACTATTGAAACTATTGAAATCAAGACTATATTTTTCTGATTTACTTCTTCTTATAATAAAGTTCTCAATTATCTCCAGGTTTCTAACCTAAATAACTAATTTATCTTGATAATTTTTGGTTTTTAACCACCCCATAAACATTTAAATTATTTCAAACAATCACTTGCTTTTCGTTAATTATTGTAGTAGATAAGTTATGCATAAAATCAGTCCTAATACAGCCGTTTGGATAAAGTCAAGTACAATAATTGAAGCAATAAACTTTGAGTAAATTAGAACTTATTCTACTTACTATTGTTACTGTATTGATTAGTCATGCAAAGTGCTATATATTTATAATTTGGCATTAAATTTAGCCACTCTGATTCATACCTTTTCACAACCACCCAAAAATGCAGGATAGTTAATGTTATTGTTCATGGTTAGAATATAGACTAACTTTGACTACTTTAAGTATTTTTTACCAAAAGAGGTAATTATCCATTAATTAACTCTGTTTAAACCTATACAACCCAAATATAATAAGAAGTGGGAATTGAACGAGTTGCCCTAAACAATAACCCTTAAATTAAATATAGCAAATACCTAAATTTTACTTATTAATTTTTAATTAAATAGGACTTATGCAGCAGACCATATGTTATATAGAGTCACAAACTATAATGTTATAGTTTTTAAACTCTGTGTATCTATAAATATGGTACCTTTGCGTAATATCATGTCCGGTAGCATCATTTGTGTATAGGATTAAATCACAATTGTAAAAACCCTTCTGCCTTCTGCCTTCTGCCTTCTGCCTTCTGCCTTCTGCCTTACCCCCTCCAAAGTGTAAGTATTCAAGCGGACATGATATAAGTCCTGTTAAAAAGTGATGAAACTATGAGAGTGCTTCGCGCTGTTATAAGTTACAGTAACAGCAGGTTCCTAAATAACTAACCTACAACTGACTCTACAAATATTTCCAGTAAACTTTGTATTAGTCATACTCTGGATAACTACTAAATTCTAAGGTAGTCCTGAGTCAGTAGGGGTGATTTGCGAATCACCAGTACAAAAGTTGTTTTTGTAAGGGGTATGCCCTGCTCCAAAAACATTTCGCCTTAAAAGGCAGAGTTTTAGACCCATTTTTTTTGATAAAAGTATATTTATTTTCAGTTTTTATTTTTAATTGTTATCTGAAAAATAATTTAGCAAAACATCTGTAAGTATTACACAGTAAATAATATAGCTTTTATTCTTGTTGAGTTATTGCCTCTAAATGTAAATAAATGTTACAATAATAGAGTCAAAGCGGTTTAACGGCTTGACATTCCCGAAAAGAGCCGTTAATGTAAGATACATACCCGGGTAAACAAGTTGACTGTCATATGCAAGACAAGCAAAAAGTTACATTATATATTCAACCAGAACTGCATCGCAAGCTCAAAATAAGAGCTGCAGTTGACTCGGAACCAATGTCATCAATAGCACAAAGGGCTATACTTTTCTATCTAGAAAACCCAGAAGTAGTTGATGAGCTAGATTCAAGATATGGAAAAACCCACCGGGTATACACTTGTCCAGAGTGTACAAGCTCAGTTGTAATCCGAGAAGGAGAACTGGTCTCCATCAAAAATAAGCCAAATGTTTTGGAAGAACAAAATATCCCAGTTAACCAAACCCCAGAGTTAGAAAAGTCTGAGGCTCAACCGGGAGAACAAGAGTTAGTTCCCTGCTAATTTTTGTTGTAGCGAAAAACTACATCTGATGACAAATTAAAGAGAGAATAATAAAACTCTCAGAAGTCATAGTAGCAGGGAAAAAAAATACAAGATAAATTCACGCACTGTAAACTTTGTACCGTCTCTACTAGATCGAGGACTATGAAAGAAGAACTCAATATTCTAATCCAAGCTCAATATCCTCTGATCTACCTCGTAACCTCCGAGGAAGAGCGGTCAGAGCAGGCAATTGCAGCATTAGCTCAAGCCAAATCCTCACGCAAGGTGTTTGTTTGGACAGTGACTCACGGTATTGTAGAGTATGGCCAAAGCAAAAACACAACTCAGCATAATACAGTCTCACCAGAGGCAGCTATAGAGTGGGTAATCAGGCAGCGAGATCCTAATAGTGGTGCTGGAATATATGTATTCAAGGATTTACATCCATTTATTGATTCACCACCAGTTACCAGGTGGTTAAGAGATGCGATAGCAAGTTTTAAAGGTACAAACAAGACAATTATATTAATGTCTCCTGTACAGAATGTACCAATAGAACTGGAAAAGGAAGTAGTTGTCCTTGACTTTGCACTGCCAGATATGAAGGACTTGAATCAAGTCCTGTCAAAACAATTAGAGCATAGTAAAAACCGTCGTATTTCCACAGAGACTAGAGAAAAGCTCCTGAAAGCAACTTTGGGTTTGACAAAAGATGAAGCCGAAAAAGTGTATCGTAAAGCCCAAGTAACAGCAGGACGCCTAACTGAAAAGGAAGTTGACATTGTACTTTCTGAGAAAAAACAGCTCATCAAGCGCAACGGCATTTTAGAGTATATAGAAGAGGATGAAACTATAGATGCCGTAGGTGTTCTTGAGGAACTGAAACGTTGGTTAAGGCAACGTTCCGATGCCTTCACAGAGCGTGCCAGAGAATATGGCTTACCTCAACCAAAAGGGATGTTAATTCTGGGAATACCTGGATGTGGCAAGTCTCTAATAGCAAAGACTACATCTCGTCTTTGGGGTCTACCTTTATTAAGGTTGGATATGGGACGGGTATACGATGGTTCAATGGTAGGGCGGTCTGAAGCCAACTTACGAAATGCTCTCAAAACTGCCGAGTCAATTTCACCAGCAATTCTATTTATAGATGAGTTGGATAAAGCTTTTGCAGGTACTACAGGTTCAGCCGATTCTGATGGAGGTACTTCTAGTCGTATATTTGGTTCATTCCTAACTTGGATGCAAGAAAAAGTTTCTCCAGTATTTGTAATGGCAACTGCTAACCGAGTAGAACGTCTACCAGGAGAGTTTCTAAGAAAAGGTAGGTTTGATGAAATTTTCTTTGTAGATTTACCAAACAAAGAAGAACGCCAAGATATTTTCAAAATTCACCTAACAAAAAGACGTCGAGATATTGAACGCTTCGATCTGGATCAACTATCTAACGTATCCGATGGCTTTTCAGGTGCAGAAATAGAGCAAGCCATAATCGCTGCTATGTATGAAGCATTTGCTCAAGATAGAGAATTTACGCAGCTAGATATTATTGCCGCAATTAAATCTACACTACCGTTATCGAAGACCATGACAGAGCAAGTTACTGCTCTACGAGATTGGGCTAGACAACGTGCGCGGCCTGCTGCATCTTCAGTCGCCGAGTATCAAAGACTGGAGTTTTAAAAGCTTTCTCCTGGTTTAAACAGGAGTAAAGGCTAGTAAACAAGATAAAGTTGCTAGCAGTTTCTAAAAAAAACCACATCTCCTCAAAATCAATTTAATGATTATGAGTAGTGGTACTATTCCATAAAAACCGTTGTTGTTTCTGTTTTTATTTTAAATTTAGGAGGAAACCCAAATGTCTCACTTCAGCACACTTCGTACTAAGATTACTGACGCTGAAATCTTAAAGACTTCCCTACGCGACCTGGGAGTTACAGTTAAAACTAACGCTGATGTTCGTGGCTACAATGGCCAACGTGTACGTTCCGATATCGTTGCTGTTCTCGAAGGTGAATATGATTTAGGTTGGTCTCGTAATAGCGATGGTTCTTTTGACCTAATTGCTGATTTATGGGGTGTTGCTAAAAAGCACAATCAAACTGAATTGATCAATTCCATCAATCAAAAGTATGCCGTTAACAAAACCTTAGCTGCTGTTAAGCAACGTGGCCTACAAAACGCTAATGTCAAATTGGTAGTGCAGAAGTAATATATTTGCGCGTTCCCAAGTTTAGCGGGTTAACCAAAATCGGGTTAGCCCGTTTTTTTAGTTATTTTGATCGGAACTTATATTGAGTCTGCAGTAGATAATACTTTTAAAAAAAAATATTGTTACTATAGCTAAAGTTAACTAGGGTTTGCTGATTAAAGCTCAAAGGATTTACATATAAAAGTTTTACGATTTTCAAGTTCGGAAAAAGTAGGATATTTGGGGCAGATACGGCTTAAAGAGTGAGTATGGTATTCAGCAATTAACTTGCGAACAATTAATAATTAATAATTACCCCTTCTTGAAACAGATAGGATTGGTGCTCAAGGAAATTTTTTTGATTTATCCCCTATCCAAGGGTAGGCTTTAAACCTTAATTGTTGAATGAATAATTAATTATTGACGCTTCTACTCTTAATTATTAATTATTCGGTAAGAGTTGGTCTAGTTTCATCAAGGGATAATTTTTCTTTTTACCTCCTCTATAATTCCCTGTTTCTCTAGAGTTTTCACTACTCCCTACTCCCTGCCTTCACCATCAGACTTTTGAGCGCAAACCCTAACTAAAGCAGCTATAGATTTAGAGATGTATGGTTAGATGTGAAAGTCTAAACTACCGCTCTGAAGAAGAGATAGGGGAAAAAAATTAAATATAATACAAATATAGAGCAAATTCCAGGTATGTGAGGTATAATGAAATAAAAACTTTTGTAGCACAGGCATGTTACCTGTGAAGGGTATACCTTACTTAGAGGAAATCCGCTATAATTTTGCTGGACTAAAAAAAACTCTCTCCAGTATGATAGCTGTTGAGTTTAACAATCACAAGATACAATAAAGAGTGCTAATTTTCATGCAGACAGAAGCTTTCAGTGAGCTTTTTCCTTTATTTAAGGGAGCCAACCCAGAAACCTTGGAATGGCTCCTCTCTGTTGCAGTCAAACATGAGTATCCCTCAGACAGAGTTGTCTTAATGGAAGATGCTTGGGGTAATGCTGTCTACTTTCTAGTATCGGGCTGGGTTAAAGTCAGACGCAGGTTATCAGGGGACAACTCAGTTGCATTGGCTATCCTGGGAAGAGGAGATTTTTTTGGTGAAATGGCCATTTTAGATGAATCACCCCGCTCAAATGATGTTGTTGCCCTATCTCCAGTCCGTTTGATTAGTATTTCAGCTCAAAGATTTATTCAAACTCTTTTCAAAGACCCTCAGTTACATCACCGAATGCTACAACTGATGGTTAAGCGTCTCAGGCAGACAAACGTTCGTTATCAAATGCGTCATAGACCTCCGGCAGTAAAACTTGCTAATACATTAGTAGAATTAGCGGAAAATTACGGTCAGACTACGGAAAAAACCTGTGAAATATTTAATATTTCTGACCAAGATTTAGCTGATGTAACAGATATCACAATTGAAGAAACTAGCAAAATTATGACTAAATTAGATACTAAGGGTTGGATTAGTAGAGACCCAGAACATCAGTTAATCCACTTACTTAATCTTAAACATTTAATGCATTTAGCTAGTCAGTAAACTAAATTAATAATTTTTGATAAAGTAAAATTTTTGACAAGAAGTAAAAAATTGATGAAATTATAGCTATTTTTGTCGAAAAATTTACATTAAGAACTGATATATGCTCCGGGTAATTAGTTATCTTATTGCTTAGGAATCAGGAGTCAGGACTCAGAATTCAGGAGAAAGAAAGAATTTGAATAGTATGAATTTTTCAATTTTAGTATTCAATAGAAAACCTGTACGCAGAGGAAGTTAATTGTACGATTACTATATAACCTGATTTTATATGAGATTAATATTATGTTAAAAAGAGAAATAAAATATATATACTTAAGTCACAATCTAATAGTTCATATCAAAAATAAATAACTATGACTGAAGCTAGAATAGTACCCCTCAGTCCCACAATTGCAACCCCAGCAATTCAATATAAAGTATCTATGCCTCATCCAGAATCTCATCTGTTTGAGGTTAGTTTGTCTGTTAAAATTGAACAATTAACTTCCTCTTTATTACAAACTTCTAAGAAACTGGATTTAAAAATGCCAGTATGGACACCAGGATCTTATCTAATCAGGGAGTATTCTAAACATTTGCAAGATTTCTGTGCTTATAGTGAAAATGAACGACCTTTAACTTGGGAAAAAGTTAGCAAAAATCATTGGCAAATAGAAACTTTGGCAGTTTCGGAAGTAATAGTTCAATACAGGATATTTGCTAATGAATTAACAGTACGCACTAATCATTTAGATTCTACACATGGTTATTTTAATGGTGCAGCTTTGTTCTTTTATATTCCTGAATGTGAGAAAAATCCGATTAGGATAAAAGTTATTCCACCTAAGTCTGATTGGGAAGTAACTACATCTTTACCAAAGATTCAAGATACAGAAAATACCTTTGAAGCAGAAGATTTTGATACTTTAGTAGATAGCCCTTTTGAGATAGGTAATCATCAATTATCTGCATTTGAAGTACAAGACAAAAAACATCAATTAGCTATTTGGGGAAAAGGTAATGCAGAACCAGAAAAGTTAATTCCAGATATAGAAAAAATTATTGAGGTAGAAGCAGAGTTATTTGGTGGTTTACCTTATGAAGAATATTTATTCCTGCTGCATATCTCTGGAAAAGGTTTTGGTGGTTTAGAACATAAGTTTAGTTGTACTTTAAATTATCCGAGATTCGGTTTTAGGAATAAGGAAAAGCGCGATCGCTTCATGCAGTTAGTCGCCCATGAATTTTTCCATTTGTGGAATGTTAAACGTATCCGGCCTAAAGCGTTAGAAGTTTTTGATTATGAAAAGGAAAATTATACTCCTTCTCTATGGTTTTCTGAAGGTACAACCAGTTATTATGACTTATTAATTCCTTTAAAAGCTGGTATTTATGATGTGAAAACTTTCTTAAAAGGATTAGGAAAAGAAATTACACTATTCCTAACAACAATAGGACGAAAAGTACAACCAGTAAGTGAGTCTAGTTTCGATGCTTGGATTAAATTATATCGTCGGGATGCTAATAGTAATAACTGTCAGATTTCCTATTATTTAAAAGGATCAATGATATCTTTATTGCTTGATTTGTTAATCCGAGAAAAACATCAAAGTCAACGCTCACTGGATGATGTGATGCGTCAAATGTGGGAGAAGTTTGGTAAGTCAGAAATAGGTTTTAGTCCAGAACAATTAAAAGGTGTAATTGAAGAGGTAGTAGAACTAGATTTGGGCGATTTCTTTAAGAGGTATATTGATGGTGTAGATGAGTTGCCTTTTGATGAATATCTCAGACCTTTTGGCCTCCAACTTAAAAGAGAAGATAATGAATGGCCTGATTTGGGTATGAATGTCGTTAGTGACAATAACAAAGAAATAATTAAATTTGTTAAACATGAGGGGCCAGCACAATTGGCAGGGTTAGATGCAGGAGATGAGTTACTGGCAATAGATGGTTTTCGGGTAAATGCAGATAAGTTGAGCGATCGCCTGAAAGATTATCAACCAGAGGATGTTTTGGAAGTAACAGTTTTCCATCAAGATGAACTTATTACTCATCAAGTAACTTTGGCTCACCCTAGTCCCAGTCGTTACCAAGTTGTACAAGTGAAAAATCCTACGGCAAAACAAGAGAAAAATTTTGCTGGGTGGTTGGGGGTTTCATTAGAGTCCCTATCCTGACAAAAAGCTTAATACAAATGATTTGAGTGTTTTGTGTGGCGATCGCCATTGCGAGAATGTTGGATTTATCCTGCGGATAAGCTCCGCTTTTCCCTTACGGAATGCTCCCCATTCATGTCGGCGACAGCCGAAACATTTCGCGCAGTGAAACGTTCCTCAACTTAACCTAAGCTTATTGCTTCCCAGACTTCCCAGACTCCTCAGCGTGTAACAATCAGTATATCCGTGTCATAATTCGTGTGAGCCTTTTTTTTTGGAGTGTTTCAGAGAATGGAAAAGTTGAGTAGTTGAGGAAGGTTGGATGGAAGAGGCGATCGCTAGTTTTTCTGTAGATGCTTCAGAGAATGAATTGGTTCAGTAGTGAAGGAAGGTTGGATGGAAGAGGAAATTTCGACTTTTCTTGGGGTTGCTTCAGAGAATAAATTGGTTGAGTAGTGAAGGAAGGTTTGAGATATAGCAGTGAGCGCTCGCATATTTACATACTACTCTTGTCATTAAATGTAGTGTAAAATTTTACTCCCATTATCAATATTTTTGCATATACTACATTAGTATTATTTGTCCCATGTAAACATACCAGCGCACGTTGCTATAAGAGGCGATCGCTACTTTTTTCTGGAGTGCTTCATAAAATGAATTGGTGGAGTAGTGAAGGAAGTTGGATGGAAAAGGGAATTTCGACTTTTCCTAGGGGTGCTTCAGAGAATAAAATTTTTCAGTAGCTAGGGAAGGTTTGCTGAAATAGGCGATCGCCACAACAAAAGCAGAGTAGTTATAGAGATAGGCAAGCGAATAGGATGCCGAAATTTCTAGAATCACAAAACATTTTCATTTTATGAAGCTCCTAAAAAAAATCGGCAAGAAAATAGGGGTTGCATTATCAAATCAAGTCTGATAAAATTATATTGGTAGCTGCAATATGCCCATGCTATAGACTATTTATTCAACAAAAGACCAAAAATTGCTAAGTAATTGGGTTTAGAGACCAAACCCCTACAGTTCATGGAAAAAGCTGATAACTGATAACTGATAACTGTTCACTGAAATGACTGCCTGCATAAGGCTATATCAAACGAAATATTTAAAAATTATCAACGATTTGATAATAACTATTAGCTTAATGATAGCCTAAAAATTTAGCTATAAATAGCCAAATATTGAGGAAAAATCTATGGCAGTCCAACCACCTCCACCCCCATCCATTACTCCACGCCAGATGAATTTGTTGCGGATTGTTGCTTATATGGCATGGTCTGATGGACAACTCGCGCAAGAAGAAGTCGATCTAATGTTGAATAGTTTCAGTAGTTTATTTGCTACAGGAGATTCCCAACAACAACTCAAAGAGGAATTACGAGATTATCTGATGCAAAATATACCATTAGAAGAATCAATTCCCAAATTAGAAAGTCAACAAGAAAAAGAACTGGTACTAAAATTAGGTTATGAAGTAATTGCTTGTAGCGCTCGTACTCCTGATGAGCCAAATATTAATCAAGAGGAAGAAGTTGCTTATCAAAAATTAAAGCAGTTACTTAATCTTTCAAAGGATGTAGTAGAGCGTATAGAAACCGAGGCAAATACTGAACTTAATCAGCAAGAGGGAATAGTCGATATGATGACTCGTAGTCTACAACAATTTATGCAAAATTAAATTGATTTATGGCAAATATAGCAACTTATTTATTGTTGCTTTTTTTACCCTCTTTTACTTTCTTCAAATTAGGAAGTAGTTGAGGGTTTATATTTTTATGGGATTTATATTTGAGATATGAAAATAAACACCTTAAATTTATCAGAGGGTTTTCCTTTTTATCAAATTGTCCTACCAATTATAGCAATCCTATTTCATTCGTGAAAAGCTATAAATGGTATACTCTAATCAAATATTTGTTTGAGCTGGTTACACATCGTCAAACCTTTGATTTTCCCAAAATTTTCATGTATGGCTACTTTTCATAAATCATTTAGGAT
>JBCDJM010000055.1:0-29999 GCA_038747755.1 Cyanobacteria bacterium P01_H01_bin.35 | reverse complement strand
CATTCGTAGCACAAAAACCGCTGCTTACCGTTATGGATATGGCCATTTTTGACAATTTTTGAAGATTCACACTTTGGACAGGTAGGCATAGATGGACAACAGTAACTTTTACCGCTCTATCATTACATATTGAGCACTACCAGAGATTTTAATGCTGCTGTCAACTTAGAAAACTATGTAAGTCAGTAGGTGGAGTTCCCACCGATTTGAAGCCTGTGGAGAAGATAAGTTGCAGACAATAGTCAGTGGTCTTCTGTGAGACAGGAAGCTAGCTCCAAAGCTCGTGCAATCATTCATGGGTAAGTTTGGGTAAGTTTAGTAGAACGGAAGTTCCCAATAGTTACTATATAATTAAAAGATTTGGCGAACAAGATTCTATAAACCGTTTCTTTTTTGAAATAGCTGAGAAAGAAGGGATAGCTAGAGAAAGGATAAAATTTATTTCTAGGGTGAAACTAGAAGAAATTCATCGCGCCAACTTAGAAATAGCAGATATTGTTCTCGATACTTATCCCTACAACGGTGCAACAACAACTATGGAAACCCTCTGGATGTGCATCCCCATGGTAACGCGAGTAGGTGAACAATTTGCAGCACGCAACAGCTACACTATGATGATGAATGCTGGCATCACTGAAGGTATTGCTTGGAGTGATGAAGAATATGTAGAGTGGGGAATTAGATTAGGGAAAGATGAAAAATTACGTCAGGAGATATCCTGGAAATTGAGAAAGTCGAAGCAAACTGCCCCCTTGTGGAATGCTCAACAGTTTACCCGCGAAATGGAAAATGCCTATCAGCAAATGTGGCAGATATATAATGGATAATTGATAATGGATAATTGATAATTAGGTTTGCTGAAAAAAGTGGAGTGTGGGAAGTATTGAACCAAATAATAAATCCAACTACTGTTATCTTGGTTTAATGTTTCTTCTACAACAGCAAGAAGAATAACCCCCCTCGCAATGACAGTGATATTTGAATTGTCATTGCGAGGGGGGATAGTTTTTCAGGCTTTTAGTTGAGTTAATTATTCCCCCCGAAGCAATCTCATCAGCAGGATGAATGCTATAAGATTGCTTCGGCTATATTAAGGGTTTCCCCAGGAGGTTAACTGGTTTAATTCGCCTCGCAATGACAACAGAAGTTTTATTGCTTACAGCGGTTTTCATTTCAGTAGACTACAGTAGGGACGTTCCATGGAACGTCCCTACAAGGTTTTGGTTGTGATAATGTGGTTTATCAATCATGTACCGCTGTAAGGATTGTATTTATCAGGACTTATCCACAGGCGTCTGCTGAACCCGGCGATCCTTCTAGATATCTATTAGACCTCTCCGATAATCAAAAATCAAATCAATTATCGCGTATAAATCATCAATTCTTTCCCCCTACTCCCTACTCCCTACTCCCTACTCCCTGTTTTCCGGAGATATCTATTGTCTGAACCAATAATTTCTCCGTAGAAACCCAGGTTTGCGTGCGTAAGTCATATTACGGATATTTTCCGAATTAAATAGATGGTAGTTTGTTTAGCAAATTCATCCCTAGTTGTCAACGATCGTAGGCAGACTTTACCAATATTTGATATTTGAGTTCAAAGTGGACCTTAATCAGGGTTTCTCTCTTATATATATATGTAATATCGCAGTTGAGTAGATAGTCTTCCGTTTAGCAAATTGATTTCAACTTGTCAATGATCGCATACAAACTTTACCAAAAATAGAGATTTTGTCTCAAAGCGGGTTTTATTTGCGTATCAACATTTTAGTCACATCAATTAATTGTTGACCACGATGAGGTGGCTTTGTAGGTCAAAATCTAGATCGAGGTTTTTTTCCTTATTTTTCATACATATATCGTATTTTAGACTAATTAACTAGGCATAACATACTAATCGGCCAGATTTTCTAGAGTTAGTTTTATGTAATAAAAATTACATCAATTTCAAAAATATATCTGTTCAAACAGCATTAAATAAAATCATATTTTTCCGAAAAACTTTAAAGATTCGGTAAAGTCTTTCAAAAGGGGTTGCCATACTTAAGTAGGATTAGCTAGATTATATTCATGAGGGCAAGAGAGGTTAACAACCCCCCTAAAAATACTGAGAAGTTTAAAGCTTTTCAAAAGCAAAAAAGCTAAATAAACTAAGTATTATCCTCATATTTGCAAAAAAAAAGTTACATACTAATTAAGGATTCTTTAAAATGAAAAACCAAATCGTTGCTTCCATCGCTGCTCTTCCTTTCGCTCTAGGTGCTATGTTTGCTGGTGCTGGCGCTGCTAACGCTGCTAATTTCGCAGGTAGTCTAGCCTTCTCTGATGGTGCTGATGATTGGTTTAGTGAAGTAGTTCCAGGAGCAGGTGATACTTTTGATATCGTGTTTAATCCTTTTGATCTGAACTTTGTTACTACCCAAAATGGTTATTTTACGCCTCCATTCGATGGTAGCCCTGTTCAAGGTGTAGCAGCTTCTGTAGCAGAATTTGCATATGTTAGCTCCAGTGGTTCCGAGTTTACATACGCACTCACCAATGACCTAGTTTTTGACTTTGATAATGGAGCCAGCGTTACTTGGGGATCTGGTACTAAGTTTATAGGTATGCACAACGGTGATAACTCTATAGAATTTCAATTGGCTGCAGGTCAAGGCTACAAGGCAAAAGTTGATGGCATAGGAGAGACTGATTTCTCAGTTATTGCTGAGACATTTCAATTTTCCGATACTCAAGCATTAGGTGGTGGTACATATAATGCACAAGTCGATCTAGGTGTTGATGTTCCTGAACCAACTGCATTATTTGGTCTTGGTGTAGTTGCTACAGGTTTAGTTGCTAGCCGTCGCAAGAAAAGCTCCTAAGCAAAAGTCTGGTGATGGGGTGAGCGATCGCCCTACTCCAACTAATTCTACTAATATTAGTGAGAGTTTCACAAGTCTAGAAAAAAATAGGCGATCGCATTCTCCTTCCTTACTGTTAATGTCTTTAGTTAATAGTTGCAAAACATTTTTCGATTTAGTTTATATTAAACTTGGGTATCTACCATAATTAATTAGTATCTACTAGCATTCATGCTGGTATCAAGAGTATGAAAAAATCTTATATTATGTTATTTGAAATCCTAGAAATTTCTCTTCTATCAGGAAATTATTCAAAATTTTTGTGAGTTGTGACATAGCTCCAAGAAAAAGTTAAAATTATCAGGGTGATCAATAGTAGGGATGATAAGTCAATCATTCCTACTTTTTCAGTTGACTATACCAAAAGTTCTTGAATACTTGCTTCAATCTGAGTAATATCTGAGACAAATCCTGAGTAATATCTGAGACAAATCTACAAAAAGGAATATCGTAACTCCAAGTCTCATAAAACCCTTGATTCTTGTGATAAGAATTTGGTAGAAATATATGGGGTATATTCAAAAGTACACAGAGAATGTGCCCATGTAAACGATTAGTAATAATCAAACGATACTTTTGCAACTGATAGATTCCACTATGGAGGAAACTTAAAGAAAGATGTTGCAGAGATGGATTATCCACAGAATTAAAATCAATATTTTTTGTAGCAGTTTTCAGCCAAATAGGTTGTGCTAACTACAGTAATTTTGGCGTTGCTGAATTAAGGGATGAATGTAAGTCGGACAGGTAGGATGCCTGTTCCTGCCCCTCCGGAAATACCAGGAACGGGCAAGATGCCCATTCCACAAAACTATTAAAATCATCCCGCATTTATGCAAGGCCGTAATTTGAAATATTCAAATCATTGCTACATATACCCCCCTTTTTCAGGGTAGGGGGGATATCCCGTAGCATAATTTTCTCTATTTCATATTACTAGCTATTCTTTTTCTTCAAACCGAAAGCAGAAGCAGCACCTACTAAACCTAAACCTAACATTGTTGAAGGTTCGGGTACTTTTGTTGTTTCTATTGTTTCTAGAGTTATTGACCAAGAAGAACCTTCTTCAGCAGATTGATCGACCATTTGAGAAGTAAACTGACCATCAACTTCTAAAGTTGTGCCCATATTATCTGTAATGGTACCTATCAAATCATAAAATACTGTATCACCAAATGTACCCGCTAAGTCGATCTGATTCAGATTGAAAACAAAAGGACCATCATCAAAGGTAAACCAAGAATTCACCGGACCCCCAGGAACCGAGAATAGAGTGGCATTGACTGAACCGTCGTCACCAGTCAAGAAAGAGAAATCTCCAGTTGCCGAATATTCGAGATCAGTGTTGCTAAACGTAACTTCAGTGGTGTTTCCGGTAAAACCATTCTCGTTACTGATATTTAGAGCGCCAAAAGCTTGAGCTTCAGTAGCAACACCGAAAGCAACACAGCTAGTTCCGATAGTAGCTAATGCAATTTGTTTGAAGAACTTAGGGATCATTTGTTTACTCCTTATTTGTGTTTTGTAGTGAGTGTAAGTATTTTCTATTAGTAGACCAGTTTATTTGTACAAATTACTACTCTCAAACCCTGGTCTGATTAATTTGTCTTTGGTAGTATGCTTTCCCTAAAATCTTCGGTTTGATTTCGTATCTGTAAACAATATAGCAAGCAATTAATTACGATTCCCTTGTTTCTACCGATCTTCATCAAATCTTTAAGAAACTAGAGTTTTTTGTCGTGAAAAATACAGTTATTTATAAGTATTTAATAAAGTTAATCTGATTGTTCCGGAAATCAATTATATCCATAGAATACTATAGATTACCTCTATTAAAGACTGTATATTCTATTCATTTTTAACGGTTTATATAAAAAAATATTAAATTTTCCGGATAATTAATATTATTCTAGAATAATATCTAATTACTTTAGAAAAAAAATCTTAATGATTTTTTTCCGGATAATTAGTATTTGTCTAGAATAATGTATGTTATTTCAAAAAATCCCTTGTTTGAACTTCTATTTAAGTTGTGTAGAAAATATGTAGCTCAAACCAGACAAATAGTTATGCTTGCTTAAGCAGTTTGAAGGGCAAAAAGAGAACAGATAAAAGGCAACATGGCGATCGCCATGTAAGTATTTAGCTATTAGCTATTAATATCAACAGGACTTACGCAAAATATCAAATCTGCCGAAAGGAGAATAAAATCAATATTGGCAAAAACTCCTAGTTTAGTAAGGCTTAAAGACAAAAACCCTACGAGGCTTGAATTATAGCAATACTACTGGAGTTGATATTATTTATTAAATTGATCCTATAAAGTTAATAGCTGAAAGCAGACGGCTGTTTGCGCAGCATTTCGCAGGAAATGCTTACATCACCATTATGAAAAGTAGGCTATCTCATGTTCAGAGTGGCGTGTTCTCAAAAAAAAATTTGTTTGTAGTTGCGCTGAGTGTGTTATAAAAATATGTAGGAGCGCACTCAGGCAACAAGCAGTCTAATTATAATTATGTTACCCAAGGAGATATTGAAACTTGTGGTGAACCTTCTAGTTTCATATATTTTCTGCTTTGAGCTGAATACAACGACGTATAGTCAGGAATTTTTATTACTGTTGCTTCCTACTTCTACAACAAGGGTATTAACCCATAACATTTTTTAATCAAATTGGTATAACTATTCTTATCTGTTCCCTGTTATGGCCACAAATAGGTTTTGGTCATGGTGTCTAATTTAGAGGTAATCAGTAGCTTCAGATCGATGGAATTTTAATGCTTATGAGGTAAAAAAATACTTTATACAACGCTTTTCAGTAAAAATACAGAAGAAGTTCCACAACTAGACTGAAAATCTTCACAAAAACTTTATTTTATTTAGCTAAATCTTGACAAAAACTTTACCTAATATTAAAAATTATTGTTTATGATAGAGGCATAAATATTGATAAGGCTTTTTTGAAAGAAGCGATCGCCTAACTATGGTTGATTTTTGATCTTATAATATAGAGCCGGAAAACAATATTTCCTTAAACTTTCCTTAACCACCATTTTGAAGAAAAATAACAATTTTAAAGATGCACACAAACCAAAACCTCATACCTACAACCACAGCTTGCGCTACTATCAATACCAATACAAGTAATACTAAAACAAGCACTATTAAATACGATTTTGAGGTGTCCCCTTATCGAGGAGAATTAACAGAGAAAAACTATTACGGTTCTTTCAGTTGCAATTGCTCGGAATTAACTGGAAAGGGTGTAGAGTTCATCAAAGTCGATAACTTTGACTTTATATTTTTGGATGTTGACTATGGCAAAGCTGATTTATTATTTGCAGAAGCCGTATTTAGGGATGGTAATTTTCTGGGATTAACTGCTAGTGGGGCAGATTTCTCTTTTATCTGTGGATTTTTCGAGTTGTCTGAGGCATCTTTTGCTTACAATATTAACTCCAGTTTTGGGGCAGCAAATGTGACATTCTCTTTAAGGCAAGTTATTGATGATAACTTGGCAACAGTCTTTGCTCCTGAACCTAGTCTTTTGATGAAAGTTGTAGTATGATTTATATATACAAAAGCTTGAGTAGAAGATCGCATAAAAATAGTGATAAGTTTAAGGCTTTTCTAAAGCAAAAAGCTAAATAATCAGGACTTACGCAGGCGAACCCGAAACCGGGTTTTTTTTTGTCAATGTTATAGCGCTAGGGAATAGGGAATAGGGAATAGGGAATAGCGGTGCGACCCCGCGTCGCCGATAGGCGCAAGGGAACGCGCACCAAGAGAGGGAATAGTAAACTAATAAAGGGTTTTTCGTATAGGGAAATGCTCCGCAAACAGGATTTAGAAATGTCAAACACCTTAATGCCTAGGGCTATAATTGTTACAAACAACGATTTATCCTAAAAACTCGGTTTCTTTGCGTATAAACCAAAAAGCTAATATCATGTCCGGTTGAACAGTTATAAATAAACTACTCAGGAGTCAGAAGTCAGAATTTCCTACAGAATGCTGCGCAAACAGGAGGGAAGAAAGAAAAAAAGAAGGAGAAAGTTTTTTGATCACGCTCTTATCCGGACATGATATAAATAATATTTTCCTCATATTCACCAAAAAAAGTTACATAGTCAATTTTTGGGCATTGTGCCATAGTTCCAAGAAAAATATAAAATTATTAAGGTGATTACAAGTAGGGATGATAAAGTCAATCATTCCTACTTTTTAATTTGTACTAAACATCATAAATTATGTTGCCAAGTGACTTACTTTCTCATCGTCAAACTGGAGAAACAATTATTCCTCAAAAGCTGAAAATAGATGCTAAAAATTTAAGCATTGCCACAGAAATGATTAATTGTTTCCAAGAAAAATTGGGAAAAACTCAAGGAGAACTCGATAAACGCTTACAATCAATTGAAGGAGATGACCCTAATTATCGTCTTAAAAGAGGATTAGCACATATCCTCAGAGGCAGTTTTTCCACCTTTGAAATTATCAGTCCTCTTGAACCAATAGAATTAAGAAATCGTGTTTTTGCTATTGCAGCGGAAGTTCTTCCTAGTGTCAAATCAACAGAATTAACTTTAGATAATTTAGCAACTAAATTAAGTCAAGAATTAAACCGAGAAGTTGTACCTGATGAAATTAAAAAAGGTCTCTATGCAGACTTACAAGAAAATCGAATTTTAACTCAATTTGATGCTACTACACCAGAAGCATTATTACATAGATATAACCTGTCTCAAGTTCAAGGTATTTTTTATAAAGCTAGTCACATTGAATTAAATGCTCATCGCAACGATCCAGGAGAATATAAACTGTTATTTAGGTATGTGAAATTATTTCAATTAATGACTTATATTGAAGGAGATGCTGACCAAGGTTTTACTCTGACAATAGATGGTCCTTATAGTTTATTTAAACCTAGCACTCGTTATGGTTTAGCATTAGCAAAAATGTTGCCTGCTTTATTGCACGTTACTAAATGGAGTTTACACGCAACTTTACAAAATCGTGACTCTTTTACGGGAGGTTGGAAAACAGGGAGATTTAGTCTTAATTCTGATTGTGATTTAGTTAGTCATTATCCACCAGGAAAGCCTTATGATAGTATGTTAGAAGCATCATTTGCAGAACGTTGGGGTAAGTTAAAAACAGACTGGAAATTAGAAAGAGAAGTTGATTTAATTCCCATTCCTGGTAGTGTGATGATTCCTGATTTTAGACTGGTTCATCCTAATGGAGAATCATATTTATTAGAAATAATTGGATATTGGCGACCGGAATATTTAAAAAAGAAATTTTCTCAGGTGCGAAGTGCTGAATGTGATAATTTAATATTGGCTATTTCTGAACGATTAAATTTAGAAAAAGCGGGTGTAAAAATTAAAGATGTACCTGTTCCTATTGTTTGGTTTAAAGATAAGTTATTACCTAAGTCGGTGTTAGAAATTTTAAATTCTATTTAGTTAGAACCCAAATTCCTTGAAGTAAGAGAACTTTTGTTTTTTTTCCCATGACTGGCGGTAGAATTATTTTGCTCAAAATTAAGCAGATTTTATATTACAACCTTTTTCCAAAAGTATAGACTTTCCACTTTACTCAACTTTCAACTACAATAAATAACCAATATATTTTATGTAGTTAAGTAAGCATTCAGCTATTAGCCGTCAGCAATTAGCAAATAATGAATAATTCCTGATATGTTGAAATGAGTATACTTTATTCGTGAATTTTAATTCTCTGAAGACTAATTTCTCCTTTAGGCTGAATGAGATAATAAGTTGTGGGACTTATAGTTGACTGTTGAATGCTTATGTAGTTAAGGATTAACTAAATGAATGAAAAAGTTAGCAAGAAATACTTATTTCCCTGGAAAAATAGTAGTCAAAACTCTAGAAAATTTAGTATTTTTCTGATTTTAATACTTTTTGGTTTTAGCCCAGTCACTTTATTAAATTCCATACAAAAAACTATTGCTGTAACTCCTGTAAAAACCCAATCAGACACCTCAACTAATGCCAAAGATTTAATCGAACCTCAGTCAAAAATAAAACCCAAATCAATAATTAGAAAAAAAGCACTAAATGAACTTTATATTAAACCCAATGAAAAAATTCATTTAGTGATAAGGTTGAGCGATCGCCGTGTCTATGTCTATCAAGATGACCAATTAAAAACCAGTTACCCAATAGCTATTGGTAGAGAAGGATGGGAAACTCCCACAGGAATCCATAAAGTTATCCAAAAAATACCAAATCCTTCTTGGAAACATCCCTTTACAGGAGAAATCATACCTCCTGGTCCAAAAAATCCTTTGGGGGAAAGATGGATTGGTTTTTGGACAGATGGCACAAACTATATAGGTTTTCATGGAACCCCGAATGAAGAAACCGTAGGACAAGCAGCCTCTCATGGTTGTGTTAGAATGTTGAACCAAGATGTACTAGCTCTATTTGAAAAAGTAGGAATTGGTACAACTGTCGTAGTAGAACCTTAAAAAATACAAATAGAGTTTAGTTCAAACATTTTCAAAATCTAAGGTGAATTAAACTTTTATCACATTACTTTCTAATAACATTCAGATTTGATAGATGAGGAGTGAAAAATGACGCAATCTACCGCCAATAAATGGCTATATCTGGTTAGCAAAATCAACCAAAGAACATATAATTTAACAGCTATTTTTCTGACAACAGCAATTATTTTATTTAGTAAAAATTTAGCTATAGCTTCTACTCCTACTGCTCAGACAAGTAATAATAATCAGCAAACACAGGTGGAAGCTAATTTACCATTTGGTGGCTTAATGCCAAGACCGAAAGGTGCTGTTAAAGACTTTCAAAAACATTTGGGTATAGAAACAAAGCAAGCTAACATCCCATTTGGTGGCTTAATGCCAAAATTAGATCGAGCTATCAAAGACTTCCAAAAACATTTTGGTATAGAAGCAGAAGAGTTAGTTCGGATCGTACTCCGGTTAGGGGAACGGCGGGTATATGTATATGAGGGAGAAGAAGAAGTTGCTAGTTATCCTGTAGCTATCGGTAAACCAGGTTGGGAAACTCCCACAGGTAATTTCAAAGTTATTCAACTGGTAGAAAATCCTAAATGGCAAAACCCCTGGACAGGTGAGGTAATGCCAGCAGGGCCAAATACTGCCCTGGGATTGAGGTGGATTGGTTTTTGGACAGATGGCAAAGACACAATTGGGTTTCACGGAACTCCCACTGTAGAATCAATTGGGTCTGCTGCTTCCCACGGTTGTGTGCGTATGTACAATGAGGATGTGGTTAACTTATTTCAGAAAGTACAAGTAGGTACTGAGGTAGTGGTAGAACCATAGGTTTAATAATTAATAATTGATAATTAATAATTAATAATTAGAGAGTGTTTGAGAAGTCATCGATCCCCCTAAATTCCCCTTAATAAGGGGGACTTGACCTTGTATTTTCCCCCTTTTCAAGGGGGGCTAGAGGGTATCTAAATCAAAATTCATACTTTATATAGTAGCTTTGCCTAAGTCCTGTTTATTATTAATTATTAATTATTGCTCTGCTGATTAAATATAAAACCATTGACAGATAAAGGTAAAAGCATTTTTAGCTCTGAAAGACCTTGGTTTTCAGTTCTTGATGCTCAAAAATTGAGCATTTCTGGCGCATAGTATAGCAAAAAAAGTCCTCTGGTAGGGACGTTGCATGCAACGTTCCTACTCCCCTACTCCTTAAAAAAAGACTTTTTCAGCAAACCCTAATTATTAATTATTAATTACTTAATATCTGGGTCTATTCCCGCTTCTCGAAGTAACTCTTCTAAACGTTTAGCACATTCCTCAGCAACTTCTTTTGCCTGACGTTCCTCATCCAATTGTTCTTGCACATTACCCAATTGTTCCTGAACTTCATTCAACTTTTGTTGAACCTCCAAATAACCCGCAAATAATTGACCATCTCGACGATATAATTGCAAAGTTTCTGGTAAGACTTCAAACCTAATTCCCAATCTTGGAGAAACCCAACCATTCATCTCATCAATTACATCTAGTAACGACTCAGAACGCAACCATCCTGTCAAATCATTTTTTTCTGGGTCATACAAATAATACTCCTCCACACCATAACGGTCATAAAATAGGCGTTTCTTACTGATTTCCTTCAAAGTATTTCCAGGAGAAAGTATCTCAAACACCACTTGAGGAGCAATATTATTTTCTTTCCATTGCTGATAAGAACCCCTATCTCCTTTAGGTACTCCAAACGCCACCATGACATCTGGCGCTTGACGCAACTTATTATCCCCTTGTACTGGATACCAAAGCAAATCTCCAGCGACAAAGACTTCAAGATTTTCGGCAAATAGCCATGCTAGATTATGGTAGATTACCATTATCCAGCGAAATTGAACTGTATTATCTGCTATTGGTTGGCCATCACTATCAGGATAAACAATTTCTCGATGGGTTTCGGTTTCGAGTTGTTCGATCATCATTTTTCCTCAAAATTTCCGCAAAACCTCTGTATTTCAATTATATAGCTTTCAACAAACAGCTATCAGCTATCAGCTCAAATCAAATAAGCTAAAATATTCAAGTTGCTCCCCTTTTACCTTGGGTTTGGAGACCAAACCCCTACAATAAAATGTTACAACCTATTTAGGATTACTATATCAATAATATAAATAATATGTGGAAACCAGAATTATTAGCTCCTGCTAAAAATATCGAACGTTTAAAAGTTGCCGTTACTTATGGTGCTGATGCTGTTTATGTAGGAGGGCAAAAATACGGTCTGCGGGCGCGAGCAGATAATTTTTCTGACTATGACTTGGAATATGGGGTAAATTTTGCTCACGAAAATCATGCTAAAGTTTACCTGACTCTAAACGCTTTTCTCCATGATGATGACTTTGAGGGATTGGCAGAATATTGTCAATTTTTAGAATCTATTGGTGTTGATGGGGTTATTGTTTCTGACTTGGGGGTTGTGCGAGTGGTGAAAAATAGCTCTAATCTTGACATTCATCTCTCGACTCAAGCATCTTGTCTCAATTCTTATGCTGGTAAAATGTGGCAGCAATTTGGGGTAAAACGTCTGATAGTGGGGCGAGAAGTTAGTGTAGTGGAGGGGGGGAAAATTAGAGCGGAAACTGGTATTGATGTAGAAATGTTTGTGCATGGTGCTATGTGTATGGCTTTTTCTGGTAATTGTACAATCTCCAATTTTACTGCTGGCAGAGATTCTAATCGTGGTGGTTGTATTCAGTCTTGTCGTTTTCCCTATCAGTTGGGGGAAAAAACAGACGATCGCCCAGTTACTTTTATGTCTTCTAAAGATTTATGGGGTATTCATCAAATAGGAGCATTTTTTGAGCATCAAATTTGTTCTCTGAAAATAGAGGGGCGGATGAAATCATCGTTTTATGTGGCGTTGACTTGTAGAGCTTATCGACAAGCGATCGATGCTTATGCAGAAGGGAGGTTAACTCCAGAAATGTTGAATCAAATTGTAGCTGAGTTAGAGTCTATTCCCCACCGTGACTATGATTCTGCTTCCTTGGAAACTCCTGCGGGGAAAGATTCTGTGTATAAGCAGTTGGAAAGTAGTAGGGGTACTCACGAATATCTGGGAATTGTGATGGAGACAACAGCAGAAAATATTGTTTTGCAACTGGTTGAATCTGTGGCAGTGGGAGATAAAATTGAGATTATTCCTGTGCATGGGGAAATAATGCGGTGGAAAGTGAGTGAGCTTTTTTCTGTGGTAGGCGATCGCCTGGAGAAAATGCGAGCAGGGAATGTGGTTTGTATTCCTAAAAATGTAGCGCCTGAGATTTTAAATAATGTAGAAAAATTGAATGTAGTTAGAGTCGCATGAGAGTTATCAAAAACCTGGTTTGTAGGGGGGTAAAATCTTAGTAAGGTCGCATTTAATACAAACCCGGTTTCTGCATAATATAGAATCCGGTTATACAGTGTATGTTTATAACTCTATTCAATCACCCCATCGCTCCATCGCCCCACCTCCCCATCACCCCCTCTACTTTTAAATAGATCCCTTCAGGAGTTCTATAAAATTGCTCTAGACTGAAAACGCACTGGCATTTCATCAGCAGGATAAATCAAAAGGTTCTGTTCTAAATTTTCTAGAGATGAACGACCATTGACCAACTCCCAGTTAAAATATCTAAGTAATTGTGCCAGCATTATTGTTGACTCCAGCATTGCCAAATGTTCACCCAAACAACGATGATAACCAGACCCAAATTGGATTATAGGTAAAGAATTCCTAGCTTTTTCTTCAAGCCAACGTTCTGGCAGAAATTCATCAGGTTGAGCATATATCTTCGGATCTCTCCCAGCAGCCAGCATAGACCAAGATATTCTCGTGCCACGAGGGACGGTGATGCCTTCAATTATAGTATCCCGTTTCGCTTCTAAGGAAGTAGAGCCTGATGCAACTGAATAAAGACGTAAAGTCTCTTTAATAATAGCTCGAATATAATTTAATTGCTTCAGCATTTCTACATCAATATCACCTTGAATCGACCAAGCTCGATCTACAATTGACTGTGCTTGCTGAAAAACTCTTGGATTTAAAGCCAACTCCCCCACTGCAAAAGATAAGGTATGAGCTGTGGTATCAGTACCTGCTAATAATAGTTCAATTGTTTCTGAGATTAGGGTCTCCCGATTGTATTTAGGTTCTTTGGCAGCTATTTTTACCAACATAGATTCTCTAAATAAATGACTTACCTGTGCTAAATCAATCTGTTTGTTGTCTCTGAGTTGTAGAGCTAAGTCAACACGGGGAGTCAATAATGACTCTAAATATTGTCTAGCTGACCAGTAATCACGGGCAGATTTAGTCGGTAGGTATTTGTGCCACATTTTCTCACCAGTAGCCACCCGGAGAAACCGATAGCCTACAACTGACATAGCCTCGTATACTTTTTGAATTTCTAGAGGCGGTCCTTCTGGGCTAGAAATTTTTCTATCTACAGGAATACCTAGCATTAAGTAGGCAATGACTCTCATCGTCAACTCAACAAACAAGGGATCTACTTTAACAACTTCTGACGGTTTAGCTTCTCTAACTGTTTCAATTACTTGCGAACACCCGACTTTAATGACTTCTGCATATTTGGAAAGACCACTAGGAGTAAATTCGGGAGTCCAAGCCTTGCGCCGCCATTGCCATTCAGTACCATCCTCACCCAAAAGAATCGGACTACTTATATCATTCCAAGCTTTCTGTAATCTTGGAGACCTGACTAGACTTCCATCTTTCATTCCATTAATAATGGTATTTTCAATTGCTTTAGGTTGGCTGAGAATTAGAACTGGATAATTTGTCCAAAAAACATAAATAGGACCTAACTGTTGACTCCAATCAAATAATAATTTGAAAAACTTTTTTTCTTTGACTGCAGCTAATACTTGAGGAATGTTGCCTAATAGCCAGTTTCTGGGGGGAGAAGGAACTGAGGAAAGAGACTTATAGTGATTCTTTTTTTTCCACCAACGCCAACCCAGGAATCCTGGTAAAATTAGGGCTAAATATAATCCTAAAGAGAGTAAAGAAATGTCAGGGACAATACTTTGGAGCATAAATTTATTGACCAATTAAATTAGATACTAATTTTACCAAGTAGAATGAAAACTGACCATATATTTTATCGAATTAAGGAGTTTGCTCAACTATTTTATGAGAGAAATTATCTGGACAGATTATATGAAGTAGCGTGCTAATTATAAGAGGGTTTGAATTACAGCAGCTTGAAAGAATTGTCCGATTTTATGGAGAAAGATATTATGATACAGTCACAGGAAACCAAATAGTTGTAGGTAAATATAATCGGGATTTAGTTGTAATTATTTATGAAAGTTATTAAAATTATATTACACCGATAACTGTTCATGCCACAACTCGTCAACAAATCCAATTTCGTTTAAACAATGGGAGATTTACAATTTATGAATAATGGCAAAATGACATATTTTGAAAAAGAGGATATTCTGCATTTAACTCTGACTAATGAACCAGAAGTAAGAAGCGTAGAAATTAGTCCTAATATTACTGCAGAATTGAATGAAACAGGGGAGTTGATTGGCATATAAATTATTAATGCCAGTGCTTTTATTAGAGATTCAATTTTATAATCTGTGCAAGGTAGATTATTAACTGTTAAAAATTAGAACGATAAATAGAATATTGAGTGGATGAAAAACGACCATATATTTTATCGAATTTTTCAAGACTTACCCGAAACCTTCTTTCAGTTGTGGAGAGAATTACCAGAAAAAGTCAACGATTATCGTTTTGATTCGGTAGAATTAAAACAGACTTCTTTTAGAATAGATGGGGTATTTTTACCTCAAGACATTGACCAAAAATAAGGTTACAAGTCTGCGATTTTCAGGGTATGAAAAGAATAAACTTGAGTATTTCAGTTCTATGGTTTCAGTCAAAGTTACTGATAACTGATAACTGATAACTGATAACTGATTCTCCCCTAGTCAAGCGCATCTATTTGAATGAACTAGAAGTGAGTGAAACAACTCCTTTAGGTGTACAGATTTTTCAATTAGTTGTAGCGAGGAAGAAACAATTGTTGGAGAGAGTAACCGTATTAATTAATCAAGTCAAACAGCAGTTTACCCAGGAAAATTATCGGTTACAACTTTTGAACTTATTGTCAGTTATTGTTCTCGAAAAATTACCAGAAATGAGTCGTCAGGAGTTAGAAGCTATGTTTAGTATTGATGATTTGAAAAAAACTCGTTTTGCTCAGGAATTAATGGCAGAATCAAAGGCTGAAGGAAAAATAGAAGGAAAATTGGAAGTTATTCCTAGTTTATTAAGAAAAGGCTTTTCTGTTGAAGAAATGGCCTAAATTTTAGAGTTATAAATTGAGCAAGTGCGGCAAGCTATTGCTCAATTGAATTAACTTAAACTGTAGGTTTGGTTGAGGCAAGGAAACCTAACCAACTTATTAGGTTCAAAGAATATGGAATTATTGATCGGGTTGTTTCAAAATACCCTGTCCCCTAAAAAAAAATGCAATTTAACACTTTTGTCTCATCTATCAACGATTTAAAAAGGTGCGTTAACGCTCCTAACTTACAAGAAGTTTTAATACAACCAACCCTCCTTGCAAAACAGGGGCAACTCTCACAACAACACACCCACTCATTAGCATCAACCGCAACAGAATACGATTTGCGCCCGGTATTAGTGTGGGATATTTTGATGCCCGAACAGGTTATGACTCAAATTTGCCAACAACTGACTCAGTGGGATATAAGCAAGTTTGCAGCAGTGCGGGTTGCCGATCCAGGAGCAGCTTGGTGGTTGAAAACTCATCATCCGAATATAGCACTACAGTTAATTGTAGAAACAGGTAATCACAATATAGAAGCGTTAAGGGGTTGGTGCGATCTTTTTCCTGACTCTTTGGAACGTTTGATATTATCTATCGAACTGCCAAAACAAAAATTGATTGAATATTGTCAAGCTCTCCCTCTTGCTTGTGAAGTTTTGGGAGTCGGGCAAATTTTGTTGTTTTATTCCCCGCGTTCCCTATTGTCTCGACATTTGTTAGATTCTGACTCGGAATCAAAATTTCCCCTGCAAACTATTGTGTCATCAGAGGATAGCAATAACCGACGTTTCTCCACTTTGGAAACAGTACATGGCACTTTTATGTTTTTGGATAAGGATCAATTTATTCTGGAGCAACTTGAGGGTTTACAGCAAGCAGGTTTGCATACAGTCTGTTTAGACTTGCGACATTTCGGAAGAGATGGTGATGTGGCAGTGGATGTTGATAAAATTTGTTCTCAGATTTTAACTGATCCTGTTTCTTTGCGGAAAAACTGGGCGAAACCAACCCAATCAACTTTTTTTAAGGGAAACCGCACTACTTCTATGTTTTCCCGAATGAAGTCTAAGCACAAGTTAGTTCAATATCGACAAGAAATTGGTTTAGCTGAGGTTTTAGCTGGAGAAAGTGGAAATTATGTTGTGTTTCAAAGTTTGCGATCTTTTGCCCTTTCTCAAATTGAGAAAATAATTATACCTACTGGGGAAGAAATAGAAATTCCAGCAGAAATAGTATTTCGGAACTTAAATGGTGAGGTAGTTGAGTCATGCGATCGCGAACAAATCTTAATTACAGACTGGATTAAAAAAGCGATGCCAGGTTCATTATTGTTAGGTATACCTGAAGTTAGGAGTCAGAAGTCAGAAGTCAGAAGTTAAATGTGGCGTTGTTCATTTTCATATGCCATAACAGATGTTATACTAACTAAAAATTCCATTATATGGCTTTGAAATTATGCCTAACTCCAAACGTAATACCTCCGATAATAGAAATGCCAAAGGCGATCGCATAGTTTATTCAGAATTTGGTAAGAATGCTAATTCTCCAGCAACAGAAAGAGCATTACCAGACTTACCACCAAATCAACAAAATTTAAGAGTACAAGCATCCCGTAAAGGTCGTAAAGGAAAAACAGTTACTATTATTAGTGGGTTTCAGTCAAACTCAGAAACTTTAACAGCTTTACTCAAACAACTTAAAAATCAATGTGGTGCAGGTGGCACTCTTAAGGATAATGAAATTGAAATTCAGGGAGAACATAAACAAAAGTTACTGGAAATTTTAACTAAATTGGGTTACAAAGCTAAAATTAGTGGAGGTTGACTTATAGTGGTTTTCATGAAGATAGACTACAAAATTTTTTTTGATGAATTTAGAATTCAGAACTATTAAATTAAGGAATTGTAGGGGTTTTCCAGAAATGTTGAATACAAAACTTCTGCCTTCTGCCTTCAAGCAAAAATCTCTGTACTCTATATTAATGAAAACTGCTATATAATCAAAAAATAATCATTACAGGAGTAGGGGCAATTCCTGAATTACCTCTACAACTTTTGGTGAGAAGAAAATCAGGTTTCAAGCCTTCCCTTTAAAGGGCATAAAAAAGAAAATTCAGTAGTAGATACTGTTAACTGGTAACTGGTAACTGATAACTGAAACGAACTGTTCTATCAGTTTCATCAAGGAAGTTAAGGTATTTTAGAGATGATTAACTTCAATACTCCTGTAATTAAAAAAATTCTGAAAAATCAACAGTGGGACTTGTAGATATCTATTAGCAAAGCATTAATTATTCAAGATTGACTTAGGAATAATATTTATGGAACTAAGCGGAATTTTGATTTTGGCTTTGTAAGTGTAAATAGGGATTAATTAAAGTTATATTATTGGAGAATATATAAATGTTTAGGACAGTTGCTCTAGTTTTACTAGGAACCTCTGTTGGTTTTGGATTTTCTATGGTAAGTGATGGTAATGGGTTTGCGATTAAAGTACCTCAAATTGAAGCAGGAAAATTAGAATGTCGTTGGTTACCTGAAGATACCTCGAACAACTCTTTCAACAGAGAATTTTTAGAACCAAGGTATTAAATTTACTATCAAGATTTAACATAGAGTGTTTCTCAGACTATGAGGTATACCTATATTTATTTCTATTCTATTCCCTGTTCTACCAGTTTAATAAATCTTTGCTACAAATATTTATGTTACTACTTAGGAGTCAGGAGTCAGGATGAATAGTTTTGATACTATTTTTTATGTATTAGTTTATCTTTGTCATCAAATAAATATTTCCTAAATAGTATTTTAATACTGCTTATTATTTGTAACATTCTTTTTTCAAATTGGTATTCCCTAAAACAAACGAATTTTGTACCTCATCAGTATGGGAATTTCTATAAATAATATCATGTCCGCTGGTATTGGAGCGTGTAAAAGTTGGGGAAATATTGACTATATTTAAAGTTTTTCCTTTTCTTCTTCCTTCTCTCCTAGATAACTAAAGCCTTCTTCCTTACCAAAAAATGAGGTCCAAAGCCTCCCCTTGGATAGGGGATGAAAAAATATTTAACTCAGTATTTCAAGCCTCCGACTAAAGTCGGAGGTTCACTGATAACTGTTTCGCTGCGCGACATGTTTGCGGAGCATTCCGTCAGGAAAAAGCGCAGCTCCTCCGCAGGAGGCTAACTGTTAACGCAGTTCCTCCGGAGGAGGCTAACTGAAATGACCTTCTCACTTGCAATACCAATGCTACCGGACATGATATAACATGAAGTCCAGTTGAGAAAATTACTTTCAATTAGGTAATATACAATTATTGAGAGTAGTATTACTCAGATTAATCCCACTTAAATCAGCATCATTAAGATTAACACCATTGAGGTTAGCATTACTAAGATTAGCACGACTAAGATTTGCACCACTTAAATCAGTATCTTTGAGATTTGCATAGCTGAGGTCAGCATAGCTCAGGTTAACACCACTAAGATCAATACCACCTAAGTTAACACCCCATAAATCAGAACCCATCAGGTTAGCACCTTTGAAAATGGCGTTAGTAAGAATGGTATGTCGCAGGTGAGCGCGACTGAGGTCACTTCCACTTAGGTTAACATTACTCAGATTAGCACTACTAAGATTAACACCACCCAAGTTAGCATTACTCAGATTAGCATTTTCTAAATTTGCATCCCACAAATCTGCTACTCGCAGACTAGCACCACTCAAGTTAGCATTGCTAAGGTTAGCACGACTGAGGTCAACACTATTTAGTTGAGTATTACTGAGGTCATTACCTTGTAAGTTTTTAACTACTATTTTTTCATTAACAATTTGCCAAACTGTATACCATTTTCGAGGAATTTGGGTTGTTTCACGAAGTTTGACGCCCTTGAGTTCTGCCCAACTTAGATCGGCATTTTCGAGATGAGTACCACTTAGATCGGCACCACTTAGATCGGCGTTACAAAGATTAGCACCACTTAGATCGGCGTTACGAAGATTAGCACCACTTAGATCGGTGTTACGAAGATTAGCACCACTTAGATCGGCGGCACTTAGGTCAGCTTCATTAATTTTAGCACCATCAAGTTGAGCATTAGAAAATTTAGCAGCACTAATATGAGCATTTATAAGGTTAGTATTACTAAGATTGGCATCACTGAAATCAGCAGCACTGAGGTCAGCACTACTGAGGTTAGCATTTCTTAAATCAGCGCCATTGAGTTCAGCAGCAGTGAGGTTAGCGTTGGTCATTTCCGCATCCTTAAGTTGAGCTGCAATTAGATTAGCTACGCTCAAGTCAGCTCCATCCAAATAAGCTCCTGTTAGATTAATTGCTTTCAGGTTGGCATTACAAAGATTGGCATTTCTGAGATTTGAACGACTATAGTAGTTGTTCCTAATGTTTTCTAATTCTTTTCTAGGAGAGAGAGTATGGCAATACTCTGTACCTAAATCAGCTGCCTCTAGGTTAGCACCCCGGAGATTAATATTTTTTAAGTTGATACCGCGAAGATCGGCACCACTGAGGTTGACTCCTTTGAGATCGTTATTGATACGTTGTTGATTGACAATTTTCCAGACTAAATCCCATTTACGATCTAGTTTTGTTAAATCATTAATTTTTGTTTTTCGGAGGTTAGCATAATTAAGATTTGCACCTCTAATATCGGCATTTCTCAAGTCAGCATTTTCGAGATTAGCATGGCATAGATCGGCATTACTTAAATTAACACCAGTCAAGTTAGCATTACTTAGGTCAGTATTTTTCAAGTTAATATTATGCAGGTTAGCAGCACTAAAATTACTTCTACTGAGGTTAGAATTACTCAGATTAATATCTCTAAATTTAGCGCCACTGAGGTTAGCATTGCTCAGATTAACACCCTCAAGATCGATGCCGATTAGATTAATATTTTTGAGATCTTTACCAATAGCTTTATGATTAACTATTTCCCAAACTAATAACCATTTACTATCAAGTTTTGTTGCCTCATTTAGTTTACTACCCCTGAGATTTATACCCCTAAGTTTACTACCTCTTAAGTCTGCACGACTAAGATTTGTATTAGTTAAATTAGCATTAGTTAAATTAGCAAGACTTAAATCGGCACCACTCAAGTTAGCACCACTTAAATTAGCATTACTTAAATTAATACCTCTAAGTTTAGCAACACTAAGATTAGCATTTTCAAGATTAGTATTTTTGAGGTTAGCATCTTTGAGATTTGTACCTCGTAAATTAGCTTCTATTAGATTTGCATCTTTAAGATTAATACTACTCAGATCGGCATCTTTAAAATAGGCAAAACTAAAATTTATACCTTGTAGGTCTATACCAGTTAGGTTGGCATCCCTCATATTGGCTCGGATAAACCTCCGTTTTCCAGCAGCGTATAGCTCTAGTATTCTAGATACATCCCAAGTATATTGGGATAATGCTAGTTTGGCTTTAGGTTGTTGCTGTTCTAGTAGTATTGAATATGCTGCCCATTGTACTTCTGCTGAACTATCTTGTAAGGCCACAAGTAACAAATCTAATCCTGCATCTCCATGTTTGATAGTTTCAGAAACTGCTGCTATTCTCAATTCTACTTCACCATAGAGTAAACATTCTTTGACTGCTTCGAGACTATGGAGTATAGGGGTGGTAGATGTAGTTAAAGTAGTATTTAACATAGGAATTTGATTCAGGGGGTTATTCATTTTTTTTGACTTCATCTGCATATCTAATAACTTTACCTGAAAATTAATATTTTTACATATTCAGCCATTATTTATTCCATAATTACTCAGTTTCTCTATTCTGGAAACTGTCTCACCAAATATTAATAAATTGATCTAAAATTAGATAGTATAGTCGATTTTTTTTTATTTGTGTAAATTAAACTTGAGTATTATAGTTGTAAGGTAAGCATTTAGCTGTTAGCTATTACCCATTAGCTTTATAGAAAATAAAGTCAAATGGCAGTATTGAAAGAATAAATTACCGCATTAAAATAGGGTTAAAAGCATATTTTAAAAGTTTATATATTCAGAGAAAATATGTTTTAAATTTACATTGGAAATCTGATTGCTGACCGCTAATAGCTAAATGCTTAGGTTTTAATACTACTAATATTCAACAAAAAAATATGTTTTGATAAAATAAAGATGTTCCATCATGCTTAAATTAACTACTTGAGTATTAAATGATAATCTCAATAATCTATTACAAACAAAATCAATAGATAAAATATAATGTTTAACAATTATCAAGAAATATTTTTTGCAGTAGTTGGTGATGTCCACGGCTATATGCACAGAATGATTGCTTTACTACAGCAGTGGGAAAATCATTCTAAGCAACAGCTTGCATTTATTCTGCAAGTAGGAGATTTTGAACCCCACCGCCATGAAGCTGATTTAGCAACAATGGATGCGCCTAAAAAATATCGTAAATTGGGAGATTTTCCTGACTTTTATGAACAAAGAGCAATTTTTCCTTGGCCTATCTGGTTTATTGGTGGTAATCATGAACCCTACGGTTTTTTAGACAAAATTAATACAGGTACAGAAATTACTAATAATTGCTATTATTTGGGTAGGGTAGGGTCGGTGGTTTTAGGAGGTCTAAAAGTTGTAGGAGTTTCTGGTATTTATCAAGAGGAAAAATTTCGGATTAACCGACCTAATGTTTCCCAAATTAGTAGCTATTCTAATAAGGATTATATTGCTTTTACAGAAGCAGAAATTATTCAAGCTTTAGACTATAAATCTACAGATATTTTGTTGTTACATGACTGGCCTACTAATATCATAAATCCTGTAAATGCTGAAGAGTTTGAACAGCAACGTAGGAGTCAAGGCTATTACGATCTAGTCGGAAATGAATATGCAAGAATGTTAGTAGATGAGTTAAAACCAAAGTTAGTAGTTTGTGGTCATTTGCACAAAAGTTATCGGAACCAAATATCACTAACTTCGGGAAATTTTACAGATATTTGTTGTCTGGCAAATATTCAATCAGGAGCTGATGCAATTGCAATATTTCATCTGAGTAAAACGGGGAAAGTTACAGAGTTTACTCAAAGAAAGATAGAGGGCAGGAGGTACAATAATTAAATAATTAACAATTAACAATTAATAATTACCTCTTATTATAAAGAAGAGGATCGATATAAAGGAACTTTTTTTCTTTTTTCTCCATGAATAGAGAGGCTTGACACCTTAATTTTTAACCCACATTCCGCACTTCAACTTGTAGTATCAAAATTGGCATGAAAACCAGTGCTTTGGTAAGTATTTATACTGTATGAATATCTCATTTAACTTTCTCCTGAGTCAAATTCTCAGTAAAATGTTAAGCATAAATACTTACTTATTTGTTGACTCCTGACTCCTGACTCCTAATCTAATGCTACATTTTGTCGTGCGGAATTTAGGTTTTAAGTAAATTTTTGCTTTCTCTTATTAGCTATTCCCTATCCTAGAAGCTATCTGTATTTATCATTGTTTCCTTTTTTTTCTTCTTCCTTCTTACTTGTTCCTTCTTCCTTCTTCCTTTATATGATAACTCAAACTTTACCCATAAAAAAAGATTCAGAACGTTTAGAAAATCGACTTAAAGAAATTCCTCAAACTCCTGGAGTTTATTTGATGCGAGATAGTAGCGATCGCATCCTTTATATTGGCAAATCTAAAAAACTGAGAAACCGAGTTCGTTCCTATTTTCGAGATGGTAAAAATCATACTCATCGTATCAGCTTAATGGTACAACAAATAGTCGAAATTGAATTTATTATTACAGATACAGAAGCTGAAGCTTTAGCATTAGAAGCTAATCTTGTAAAACAACATCAACCATATTTTAATGTCTTACTCAAGGATGACAAAAAATATCCTTATCTTTGCATAACTTGGTCAGAAAATTATCCAAGAATTTTTATTACGAGAAAGCGCAGATTAGGTAAAGCTAAAGACCGTTATTATGGTCCTTATGTAGATACCAGACTGTTGAGAAATACCCTACATTTAGTCAAACGAATTTTTCCTCTACGTCAAAGACCAAAACCTTTATTTAAAGACCGCCCTTGTCTAAATTATGATATTGGTCGTTGTCCGGGAGTTTGTCAGACATTAATTACTCCAGAGGAATATCATAAAATTGTGCAAAAAGTGGCAATGGTTTTTCAAGGTCGAACTGGAGAATTGATTGATATTTTAAATGCTCAAATGGAAAAAGAAGCGGAGGCACTAAATTTTGAAAAAGCAGCAGCTATTCGCGACCAAATTAGAGATTTGAATTCTATAAATGCTGACCAAAAAGTTTCTTTGCCAGATGACCGTGTTTCTAGAGATGCAATTGCTCTAGCAGGAAATAATCAAATTGCTTGTGTTCAAATATTCCAAATTAGGGCTGGAAAATTAGTAGGTAGATTAGGATTTATTGCCGAAACTCCTAATTTAGAAACAACAGAAAATCAGGAATTAGGAGCAATTTTGCAGCGTGTTTTAGAATCCCATTATCAAATAGTTGAATCTGTAGAAATTCCCACAGAAATTATTGTGCAAAATCAATTGCCAGAGGGTGAATTTTTGCAAAATTGGCTAACAGAAAAGAAAGGTAAAAAAGTAGAAATATTTGTACCGCAACGGCAAGGAAAAGCAGAATTAATAGAGATGGTAAAAAAGAATGCTGAATATGAGTTGCTGCGGTTGGCGAAAATGAGCGATCGCAACAATGAAGCGATGACAGACTTAGCAGAAATATTAGATTTGCCAGAGTTACCACACCGGATAGAGGGTTATGATATTTCTCATATTCAAGGTTCGGATGCAGTAGCATCGCGGGTAGTATTTATTGACGGTTTGCCAGCAAAACAACATTATCGACATTATAAAATTAAAAATCCAGAAGTGCGTTCCGGCCATTCTGATGATTTTGCGAGTATGGCAGAAGTTCTTGGGCGAAGGTTTCGCGACTATGAAAAACAACCGACTACAGAGAAACCAGACTTAATAATGATAGATGGTGGGAAAGGGCAACTTTCAGCAGTAGTAGCAGTGATGGAAGAGATAAATATATTAGAAGAAGTCCGAGTCGTAAGTTTGGCAAAACAACGGGAGGAAATTTTTTTACCAGGGGAGTCACAACCATTAAAAACTGACTCGGAACAACCGGGAGTGCAGTTGTTGCGGAGATTGCGGGATGAAGCACATCGGTTTGCCGTGAGTTTCCATCGCGATAAAAGAAGTCAGAGAATGAAGCGATCGCGTCTAGATGAAATTCCCGGTTTAGGGCAAAATCGACAAAAGTTGTTATTGGGGCATTTTCATTCCGTTGATTATATTAGGATGGCAACAGTGGAACAGTTGTCAGAAGTGTCCGGAGTCGGACCAAAATTGGCACAGCAAATTTACGATTATTTTCATCCTTTTAGGGAGTAGGGGAGTAGTTGAAAGCCTCTCCAAGGAAACTATTTTGGGCGCATACATACATAATAGAGCAAAAAAATTACTCCCCCACTCCCCCACTCCCCTACTCCCCTACTCCCCTACTCAACATACAGGTAGAAAAGTTTTTGATAAATGGTATAACACCGTATCAACCAGTTAAGTTAAGAGTGAAAGGAGGAATTTTTCTGACTACCTCCACATATCTTTGACTATATCTATAGAGTCACAAAAATATCTAATAAATCATCCCAGAATTTCACAGACAACTGATAACCAGCAAGAATTTGTTCTGCTGACTCTTCATTTTCTCCTACTTCCCCATCTATCGCATTACGCATTCTTAAAGCATGAGAATGATCGATTTCCCCAGTGTGAATATCCCAAAATTCTAAGTTTAATTGAGGCAATACATCTTCTAAATCTTTACGAGCTTGAACTTGTGCCCAAATTTCTTCCAGAATAGGACCACAAATACATTCAGTACCCATACCTGCCATACCAATAGCAACGTGAGCCGGATGGCTTTTTAAATCTGCATTATACTTAGCAATTAAAGCATCAACTCGTGGATTAATTTTATTAGTGAGCATTTTGCCACCAAAAGCTTCATTCAAACCATTGCAAAAATCTTTGAGTAAATTATAGTGAGAATTTTTGGGGTTTCCATCACCAGTTTCTTCAAAGAAAATCTCATCTAAAATAATTTTTAATTTACTAGGCTTAATAATATTACAAACATAGTTTAAGCTTTTAGCGTGAATTCTAGTTACATAAGAATATTGCTCTAAAACTTTAATTAATTGGGGGATAGAAATATTTCGTAAGCTTTGAAGTCTAAGGTCAAGTGCGGGGTTGCCTGAGAATTTAGAGGTGTTGATAGCTTGCCAAAAATTTTCTTTGATAGAGGGGGAAGTTGTTAAAACCATTTGTCTTGCTTCTTGTTTAATTGATTGATTTATCTTGATAACAATCATGCCAACTTCAACTGAAAAATTACAGATGGTAGATTGTGATCTTGATAAGAGTTAGCTGAGAAAATAGTGAGGGACAATAGACGCAAGGATGATTTTAATGTCTGTAAAAAAAAGGTAGCTTTAACGTGATTAATACCCTTTTGTTGAATTAGCTACTGGAAACAGGTATTTTTGTTGACTACTTTACGTCTTTTTTTGGGTGGAATTGTGTAGAAACTAACCTCGGTTTTCCTTGGAGGAGTCAGGAGTCAGGAGTCAGGAGAAAAGAGAATTTAGAAACATTTGCTCTTTAGGTGAAAATAAAAATTTTTGGCGTTGCATATTTATGGGATGAATGAGTAGGTGTGGGGAGTGTGGGGAGTGTGGGAAGTATGGGGAGTGTGGGAAGTGTGGGGAGTGTGGGAGGAATTATAGTTTTAGAAAAAGAGGAAGTACAAAGATTCATCCCACACTTCAGCAACGCCAAATTTTTTTATACCGAATTACAGCGCTTTTCAGATTGATAAACCACATTGTCACAACCAAAACCTTGTAGGGATATTCCATGGAACGTCCCTACTGTGGTCTACTGAAATGAAAACCGCTGTAAGCGGATTTGATATGACACAAACCTTCTATTTCCGCCATATTGCAGAGCATAAATAAACCGAAAAAGAATGTAGAGACCTTCCATAGAAAGTCTCTACAAGAATATTTTATTTATAGTGTTTTATCTCACTCATATGACTCCAGCTATATCTCAGCTTTTTTAAGTCAAAGATTCTAAATAATCCCGTACTTGATTCCGACGCTTTGGTTGACGCAATTTCTGTAGAGCTTTTGCTTCAATTTGACGGACTCGTTCGCGAGACAGTTTCAAAGCACGACCAATTTCTGATAAGGAGTAGGGATGACCGTCTTCTAAACCATAACGCATAGAAATTACAGACCTTTCTCTCTGAGTTAAATCTAATAATAATCCTTTTAATGCTTGTACTAAAGACTCCCGCATCAGCATTTGTTCTGGAGAAGCATCTTCAGTTTCCAGAAGTTCACCTAATTCAGTATCTTTATCACTACCTACTTTAGTTTCCAGAGAAACCGAACGTGGAACTTTGACCAACACTTCCCGAACTTGAGCAGGTGTCATATTTAGTTCTTGGGCAATGTCCTCAATTTTTGCTGTACGTCCTTTTTCCTGAGAAATTTTCCGTTGTGCTTTCTTAATTTTGTTCAACTTTTCAGTAATGTGGACAGGTAAGCGAATTGTCCGACTTTGAGTAGCGATCGCTCTTGTAATTCCTTGACGAATCCACCAGTAAGCATAAGTGCTGAATCGATATCCCCGTCGTGGGTCAAATTTTTCTACTGCCCTTTCTAAACCTAAAGTACCCTCTTGGATTAAATCTAAAAGTTCCAGACCACGATTTTGATACTTTTTCGCCACTGAAACAACTAAACGCAAGTTAGCATTAATCATCTGATTCTTGGCTTGAATACCTTCGCTTTGGACTTGCTCAAGTTCTTTTACACTTAAACCTGCTAATTCTGCCCAACGAAGTTTTCCTGTGGCCATAATCTGTTTAAGTTCTACCACAGATACATTTCCGACTTTTGCCCACCGTTCAAATGATGGTCTATGTCCTAAGTGCGCTGCCAGACGATCGCGAACTTCCATCAACTGAACATAACACTGAATTGCTCCTTCTTCTTCTTGAGCTGCTTTGTTGCGTAACTCCACTAACTGTATATAGCGTTGGACTTTTTGAGCTTCAGAGACTTCTTGATCTCTTTCTAGCAAATCAACTCGCCCAATTTCTTGCAGGTATAAACGGACTAAATCTGTAGTGCTACGGTTTGGACTTATTTGAGCATTATCCGCTTCTTCATCCTCCGTTGCTAATTCGTTGGTAATTTGCTCTACATCTTCGGGAAATTCAGCCTGCAAGTTATCAGAGTGCAGTTGTTCTTCGGATTGTTCAGTGTAAGGATAAGTTGCTGACATAGCGATCATCTCAGTTGCTCCAGGTGACAAGAGGCTGCACTTAGTGACAGTCTGTGGATAAAATGCCAACTTCTTAGGAATTAGGCATTTGCTCTAGTTATGTTTTCTGATTAGTCCTAACAACTTAGACTAAATGAGTTACTTAGGCGATCGTTGATACTGATTGTGTTAACGATGGACTTTCAGAGTACATTTGCCTATTAGTTGTTTGGTTCAGTTAACTTCTCTAGACTTAATTTTTAGTATATTGATACTTCTGATACAAAAAAGTGATTTTCGTCAGAAGCTATATTAATATTCATCACTATTAGTGGTTGTTCCTGATCACTTCGTAAATTTTCTGATTATGCAGCTTAATTTTTCTCTTATTACTTTGTTTGTTTTTTTCTAGTTACACTTTTTTAGCTTTATTTTCTTATATTGAGGGCATTTATATTTTTTTATATGTAGCAAGTTTAATCTATTTACTTATCAATTTTCAGCTATCAAGTGGCTCTAAATACAATAATCATCGATCCATATCACATTTTACTAGTGATCGTTTTTGCAATCGGGGGTGATGGGTGATATACCTATATGGCCTATTTTCTTTTTCCTAAGTACCTCCAAGGACAAACCCATCAGCAATTTTCTTTTAACTTTCGGCCTTTGGATAATTGACCATCAATTCTTTGACTTGTTCAGCATGATATGAGCTACGAGTCAAGGGGGAAGCAACAATTTGTAAAAAACCCATAGAATCGCCTATTTCTTCCCAGCGATCGAATTGTTCGGGTTTAACGAAATTAGCTATTGGCAAATGTTTAGGACTTGGTTGGAGGTATTGTCCAATGGTTAAAATATCGCAGTCAACAGCTCGTAAGTCCTTCATTACCTCTTGGACTTCTGCATCGGTTTCTCCGATACCTACCATAATTCCAGATTTTGTATAGATTTCTGGGGCTAATTCTCGCGATCGCCTTAAAAGTTCTAATGTACGCTGATAATCACCTTGGGGTCTAACTCGGCGATATAATCGTGGAATAGTCTCAGTATTATGGTTAATAACTTCTGGTTTAGCGTTAAGAATTATTTCTAAAGCTTGCCAATTACCACATAAATCTGGTATTAGGACTTCTATAGTTGTCTGAGGAGAAATTGCCCGGACTTGGGAAATACATTTGACAAATTGATTAGCACCTCCATCGGCCAAATCATCTCTATTGACAGAAGTAATGACCACATGATTAAGTTTTAAGCGTTTAACTGCTTCTGCCAGTCGGTCTGGTTCGCTAATGTCTAAAGGCTGAGGTTTTTTCTCAAAATCAATATCACAGTAGGGACAAGCACGAGTACAAGCAGGCCCCATAATTAAGAAAGTTGCTGTCCCAGCATTAAAACATTCGCCGATGTTGGGACAGGAAGCTTCTTCGCAGACCGTATTGAGATTTAGGTCTCGTAAAATCTCTTTAACAGTACCAACCCTTTGCCATTGGGGCGCTTTTACTCTTAACCAATCTGGCTTGACTACCACTTGATGCCTCTACTGTAGTTTGATATACAAATTAAGCTTAACAAATCCAACAGGGCAGTAACAAGAGTTTTCAGTAAATTTATTGAGATAGGGGATTTATAGGATTTGTAGTATTAGGCTGTTCTTGATAATTGACTAACTTCTGAAAGAGTAATATTATACAGCGCTTTTCAGTTGAGTAAACCACAAAACTGTTGTAGGAGTCAGGAGTCAGGAGTCAGGAGTCAGGAGTAAAAGGCTAGTTTCAAAGCTCTAGATCCTCAAGTTGCCACTGAATACAAATCTTCAATCATACCCCCT